>NZ_JBNHIN010000080.1:0-26840 GCF_050054615.1 Streptomyces sp. YGL11-2 | reverse complement strand
GTGGCACTCGCGGGCCCGCCTCGGGCCGTGCGCCGGTTCCGTGGACCCGACGCATCTCTCAGTGGTCGACAGCTGCCGCTCGGATGCGATGACAGCAGATCAGGTCACTACCGGAGGATGACGACGAGGCTGTTGCCGCCGTCGCCCCAACGACCCCAACGGCCCCAACCGCCGTAGCCGTAGCCGCCGCGCCAACCCCAGTCATCCCAGTCTCCGCCGTAACGGACTCGATCGTTCCTGCGTAGGCGGGGGAAGAGTGCCTTGAAGGTCATCTTCGCCTCCTGTGCATCGTGCTTCGCCGCGACTTCCCCGGATCGTGCTCTGGCTGGCGATTCGGCGCGCCCGTCGGGGCGTTCCTGAGGTTCGTTCCGCTGGAACGATCCCGCCGCGACGGTATCGACCCTACGTCGGGCCCGCGATCCCAACAAGAACGTTATATGAAAATTCAGGCAAAAGGGATGATTCGGTCAAGCGGCGTGATTGCCGTGGGTGGAGGGGTGGTTGCTCACGGTGGCGCGGTGCGGTCCGGGGTGGCTGCCGCCCCTGCCCGCCCACGAAGAGCGCGAGTCAGGGGCGGTACCAGGGGCGGCAACCGCTCTGCGGGCGAGGCTAGTCGGTGACCTCGATGCGGCCGTTCGCCGCCGCTGTGGCGTGAGCCGGGTCCGTTTCGCCGGTGCCGCCGACGGCGTCCGCGCCGCCGGTGACCCGCTTCAGGAGAGCGCCCAGGTCGACCCCCGACACCGACCCGAGCAGCTCCACCCCCTGGGCCACGTTGTTGGCGACCGTACGGGGCAACTGGCCCGCGCCGTCGGTGGAGATGACGGTCAACTTGTCCACCGCGCCCAGCGGTTCGGGCGCCTTGGCGACGACCTGCGGCAGGACCTCGACGACGCCTGTGACGGCGGCTATGACTGAACTCATGGATAGTCCCCCCTGCCTTCCCAGGGGTAGGCAGATCAAGGTGTGTGTACTGGTGCGATGGAGCGCGGGAGAGAGGAGGGCACCGGCTGCGGCACCCGGGGCGGGGCGAGGCAGGACGCCGGGGTGCCCGGCGGGCGCGGGTGGCCCGGGCGCCGTCTCAGCGTTCGACGGGGCGGACCGCCACCGAGGTGGACGAGAGCGACGCCTCCACCCAGATCTCGGTGCCGCGGTCCACGGGCACCGCGCTGCGGGCCGCCAGCTTCACCGGATGCCCGGCCAGCCGGACCAGCACCTCGCCGAACCCGTCGGCCGGAATCGCCGTCACCACCGACCCGGCGGTGCCGACCAGATCCTCCCGGCGCGGGACGGCGGCCGTCCGCTCCCGCATCAGCACCCGGCTGAACCTCCAGGTGGACCATCCCGCCACGCCGCCCGTGGCCAGGCCGATCGCCACGGCAGCACCGGCCCCGAGCCCGGTGCCGCCCAGCGCGATCGCGCCGCCGCACCCGAACATCGACAGGAACCCGGCAATGACCGGCAGTGACAGCAGCCCGTCGAAGAGCCCGTCCAGGACGCCGCCGGACAGTCCCTCCAGTACCCCGTCGAAGATCAGCGACAGTACGAGCACCACGATCCCGCCCACGCCGAGACCAAGAAACCAGGCCATTGGCAGCCCCATCGGCGGCCCTCCCTCGCTCGCTCACCTCGCTCGAACGGGGATGATCGTGCCATCCGGGACGGCCACCGGACATTGCCGAATCCCGGCAGTCTTTACGTTCCGTTGACGTCGTGGCGTCCTGGCGGTGAGCCGGCCAGATCCCTCCACTTTCCCTCTTGACTCTGGGCGAATCGGGAGGAAACTGGTGTTTACACCAGACAACCGGAGAGCCGCACCGTCGACAAAGACGTTTGTTGGCAGGAGACCCTTGACGTGGCTCTGGCTAGGCCCCCGGAAGCCCCGCGATACCGGAGCCTCACCGACGAGTGAGGCAGATGGTGACGACGCGGACTCCCGGGGACTGTGTTGTGTCCGGAGACTGATTCACGTCCGCGGCATGGCCCAGGAGCGGGTGTGGACGGCGGCGCCGTGACGACGGTGCTGGTGGGAAGACCCGCCCGTCGCCCGCGTACCGCACTCCTCGTGGGACTTGACCACGGTGAGCGTGATCTTCTGATGCCCCAGCCGCGCCCCGGGCGCCGGCTGCTGCTCGCAGACCTTCCAGCTGCCGGGCCACAGGACATGGCGGCTCGTGCCACGGCCGTCCTTCAGCTGGACGTGGGTGCTGTAGTCGAGGGCTTGGTACGCGGACACCAGGCCCTTGCCGCTCACGTTCGGCATGGTGCCGTCATCGGCGTGAGCCGGGGCGGCCAGGGCCAGCGCGGCCAGCGGGAGGGCGGCGAGAGCCAGCGCCGTGCTGGTGGCGGTCTTCATCAGAGGCTTCTTCACAGGGATTCCTTCGGGGCTGCCCGGGGCTTCAGGCCGGGGAGGGAACGGGCTTCTGCGGAGCAGGCTAGGGAACGACAGCTCGCCGCCGGGTGATTCACCGTCGAGCATCCGGGCGGTGTTCAGCGCCCGCGTCCGTGCCTGNTTCAGGCCGGGGAGGGAACGGGCTTCTGCGGAGCAGGCTAGGGAACGACAGCTCGCCGCCGGGTGATTCACCGTCGAGCATCCGGGCGGTGTTCAGCGCCCGCGTCCGTGCCTGCGCCGTACGCACCACCCAGGAGGCCGGTGACCGGCAGCGCGGTGAGGGGCCGGCGCCCCGGCCCCTCACCTGCTCACCTGTGGCTGTGGTCGTCGGCGGGTCAGGGCATTCCGCGGTCCCCCTTGCTCTCCCGGTCGGTGCCGGTTGCCGGTGCGCCCGCGTCCACCGGGGTGGGGGCGGTCGGCCGCTCAGAGCGGCAGCGGCTCTTCTCGGCCGCGGTGAACGGACCGGTGCGCTGGTAGATGCGGTCGGGGACGAGGGCGGAGGGGCCGTCGGCGACGACGTGGAGGCGGATCTGCTTGTCGGGGGCCTCGCCGTCGCCGACGAACCAGCCGTCGACGCGCTGGCGGCCTGGCTGGCCCTCGATCCAGGACACCTCGCCGGCCTCGATGGTCTCGTGGATCCTGCGGCCCGTGGCGGTGTCCCAACGCCAGGGCTGCGGTGAGCTCTTGGCGAACCCCTTGAGGAACTGCTGGTGGAGGTTGTCCTTGGGGTTGGGCAGCCGGTCGATGTCGGCGTGCTGGCTCAGGCTGTCGTAGGAGTGGCCGGTGAAGTCGACCGGGCGGTCGTGGTTGACGGTACTGCGGCTGCAGTTGAGGTACGCCTCGCCGATGACGCGGGCCTTGTCGTAGTAGGTGTAGGAGTAGGGCTCGTCGACCGTGAAGGTGCATGTGTTGCGGCTGTTGGCGCAGTGGTCGGCGGCTTTTCTGGCGTCGATGCGCTCGTTGCCTTCGAAGGCTTCGGGGGCGGGTAGCCGGTCCTTGTCGATGGTCTTGTCGACCGGGGGCGGTAGGTCGGTGGCGCGGACCTTGGCGAGGAGCGGGCCGCAGTCCCAGGACCCCTTGGTCTGCGCGGAGGCGAAGGTGATCAGCGGTTCGTTCTCGTCGGCGGTGAAGGTGTAGGTGCGGTCGCGGTGCCAGTCGGTGCTGCCCGGGTCGGTGGTGAAGGTCTGCCGGGTGCCGCCGGAGCCTTGGAGGGTGTACGGCTGGCCGTTCGCGATCTGGTCCTTGGAGCAGGCGCTCCTGAGACCGCCGGTGCTGTCGTCGAAGGTCACGGTCACCTTCGCGCCGGCCCGTACGCCGCGCAGGCGTTGGCTCACGCTCTGGTCCGTGGTGCGCTTGTTGCGTAGCAGGACGGCGGGAAGCCCGTCGGGATGGCGGGCGTCTGCGGGCAGCAGCCGGAAAGGGTACGGGACGGTCCAGCCGGTCAGCTTGTCGCCGCTGCCGGACGCCGTGAAGCCCGGTGCGGCGAAGTTACCGTTGATGACCGGCACTTGGCGGGTGGCGGGGTCCGCGGATGCCTGCGGCGTGAGGGCCGGCCCGGCCAGCAGGGTGCCGGCCAGGGTGACGAGTGCGGTGGCGGTACGTGCCGGACGGGGCCGGTGGGGGGATCGACCGGTTCGGGTCACGGGCTCTTGTGGGCCTTTCGTGCGAGGTCGGCGGGGAGCGGGGTCGAGCCGGCGGCGGTGCCGCGGACCGGGGCGGTGCCGCGGGACGCCGTGCGGCCGATGCCCGGGGTGGTTCCCTACGGGCGCAGCTGGTTGCAGGTACCGCCGGGTGTGGTGTCGGTCCGGGCGATGAAGGAGCTGCTGTTGACCGAGGACGGGGCGTCGACGATGACGTTGGTGATCCGCTGGCCGTTGTTGGTCGTCAGGATGCCGAAGATGCGCTCCATGGCCGCGTTGGCGGCGAAGACCAGGGTGTCTCCCGACTTGACCTCCATCCGGTACATGGTGGACTCGGTGTGGGTGGTGGTCCAGGTGCGTTGGTAGTGGGCCTTGAAGGCGCCGGAGAAGGTGGCCTTCAAGCCCAGCTGGCCGCCGAGCTTGCCGCTGGCGTTCGCCCCCGCCTTGGCGCCCGCCTCGGCCATCGGCCCCTTGTCCATCAGGGGGGTCTTGGCGGTCACGTTCCCCTCGCCGTTGACGCCGGCCGACACCTCCCCGGAGACGTTGATGTTGCCCTCCAGGGCGATGGAGCCGGTGATCTCGCCGCCGAGGTTGTCCTGGCTGCCGGTCTGGAGCTGGACGGTGCGTTCCACGGTGATGGGTCTGTTGGTGCAGTTGATGACCGCGTTGCCCAGGGACTTCACCACGCTGGTGAACTGGAAGGGGAGGGCCCGGGTCATCTTGAAGTTGCAGCCCTTGGGATTCTTGTTGCAGTAGCGCAGCACCGGGGACACCGATGCCATCGGCTTGTTGTTCCTGTCGAACGCCCGTGCCTGGGGAATGGTGGGACGGGCCCCGGGCAGCGGAGTGGCCGGCCCCTGGGCGTCCTCGTGCACGGATCCTGCTGTCGTTTGCGGACGAGGCTCGGGCAGCGGCTGGGCGGCCACCGAGCCGGCGGCCGGGAGGAGTGCGGCCAGCGCCAGCGCGGTCACCGGCAGGACGCGGGACCGCCGGGCCCGACGGCTACGGGAAGAAGAACGACGGGACACCATGCGGGCGCTCACTTGGCCATCGCCTCGCACATGTCGGTGAGGGATTCCTCACCGTCGTGGTGCTTCATCGCCGCCCCCGGCAACATGCTCGCGAAGTTGTCGCAGGTGCTGCCCACCGCGGCCCCGGCGTCGTTCTGTGCCTCGGGGTGGAAGTCGCCCAACTTCTTCTGGGTGTCCGCCATCCCCTCCTTCTGCTCCGCGCCGTCACCGACCAGCTTGCCCATGCACTCCTTGGACTCCGGCTTGCACTCCTCGACCTGGCCCTTGGCCTTGGAGATGTCCTCCTTGGCCGCCGCCGAGTCCTTCGACACCTGCTCCCGCCCGGAGTCGACCTGCTGCTCCTCCTGCCCGCGCTTGTTCTCCTCCTGGCACTTCTTGTCGTTCTCGTCGCACGGCGGCTCGGGCGCGGCCACGGGAGCGGAGACGGGACGCGGCGCCGACAGTGGGGCGGCGATGGCGGCCGGCGCGCCGAACAGGGTGGCGGCACAGACTGCGGCGGCGAGGACGAGTGCCGTGCGGGTGCGGGTGGTACGGAGGTTCATTGCGTCATTCCCTTCGAGATGTGGTCGATCGGAGTGGTGGGCACGGCGGCGCCCGTCGTGGTGGGTAGCCGCCGTGCCCGGGCGCTCAGTACGCGAAGCTGAAGGCGGCGTTACGGCCCGTGGCGAGACGGGTCACACCGCTGTGGGCGGGCAGGGCGGTGGCCGGCTGGTCTGCGCGCTCCGCGCTCGCCGTACTGCCGTTGCCCAACTGGCCGTTGGCGTTCGCGCCATAGGTGACGACTGATTGATCGTCGCGGAGGACGAGGGTGTGGTCGCGTCCGGGGGCGAGTTCCCGGACGCCGGTCAGGCCGGCGATGGCCACGGCGCTGGTGCGGTTGATCTTGGTGCTGTCGCCGAGCTGACCGCTGGCATTCCACCCCCATCCCTTGACGCTGCCGTCCTCAAGAACCGCGAAGGTGTCGTGGGGGCCGCCGTAGAGCCTCGCCACGCCTTCAAGGTGCTGCACATCGACGGGTGAACTGCTGCTGGTGGTGCTGTCATTGCCCAGTTCGCCGTTGCTGTTGGAGCCCCACGCCTTGACCTTGTGGTCGCTGGTGAGAACGCTCGCGTGGAGCACTCCCGCGGCGATCGCGGTCACTCCCTCCAATTCGGGTACCTGCTGGGGGGTGTTGCGGTCGGTGGTGGTGCCGTTGCCCAGCTGACCATTACTGTTGCGGCCCCAAGCCCAGACGGTGCCGTCCTGGCGGAGTGCCAGACTGGAATAGCAACCGGCCGCGATCGCCTTGACCTTGTCCAGTCCCTGTACCGCCACGGGCCTGGCGACGCCGGTGTTCTTCGCGCTGTTCGTGCCGTCGCCCAACTGACCGAACTCGTTGTAGCCCCAGGCCCACACTCGCCCGTTCTTCAGAGCCAGGGCGTGGTGGCAGCCCACGGCGATCGACCGGACCCCGTCCAGTCCCGCGACGGCGGCCGGGAAGGCACGGGAGGTGGTGGATCCGTTGCCGAGTTGGCCGTAGGTGTTGTCCCCCCAGGATTTGACCGTGCCGTTCTTCAGCAACGCCACGGCGAACGGGCCAGTGGTCGTATTGCCGCCGGCCTCAAGTGATTTCACGTCCTCGCGCGCCAGTCCCAGGACGGGCCCGGGGGTCTGCTGCGCCACGGTGGATCCGTTGCCGAGCTCACCCGAGGCGTTCTGGCCCCAGCTGTAGACCCAGGGGTCGGGCGACGCGGTACCGGCCGCGGCCGGTACGGCCGTCCCGGCGATCACGGCCAGTGCCGCGGTGACCGCGACCGCACCGCACACTCCGCGCAGTCGGCGCCGGGTACGTCGGGTACGTCGGGCTGTCTGCATCTTCTGCATCTTCTGCATTCAGGCATGCCTTTCACAGGTGGTGGCGCGGAGGCAGGCTCCAACGCCGTACGAAAGTCGGGATGCGGCCCCGCACGCAGGCGGGCCAGGAGGCGTCTCAGTACGCGTAGCTCGAATTACCAGCCAGGGACGCGGCGACGTGGTGGAAGTCCCCATGGGCGGCGGTCACCGGCTTGTAGCGGGCAAGGGCGGTGCCGTCGCCGAGTTGGCCTTCGCCGTTGGCGCCCCAGGCCACCACCTTGTCGTCGAGGATGGCGAGGTCATGGCTGCGCCCCGCGGCCAGGTCACGGGCCCCTTCGAGCGCGTCGATCGCCACGGGCGTGTTGCGGTTGGTCCGGCTCAGGCCGGTGTCGTCGGACGGGTCGGTCTCCAGCAACTGCCCGTCCCGGTTCTCGCCCCAGCCGTAAACGGTGTCGTCGTTGCGGACCGCGAAACTGTGGTCCGCGCCGGCGGTGATCTTGCGGATGTCGCGCAGCCACCGGGCCTTGACGGGCTCCGCGCTGCTGCCCTTCGTGGTTCCGTCGCCCAGCTGCCCCTTGAGGTTGTCCCCCCAGGTCCAGACGGTGCCGTCCTCGGTGCGGGCGAGACCGTGGTGGCACCCCGCCGCGATCTCGGCGATATGGCTCAGCCCCTTGACCTCCTGTGGCACGGACTCCGACTTCCGTTCTCCGGTGCCGAGTTGGCCGTGGGAGCCGTTCCCCCACGACCACACCGTGCCGTCCTCCATCAGTGCCATGCTGAAGTCGCAGCCCGCCGCCACCTGTCGCGCCATGAAGATGCTCGGCACCCGCACCGGGGACGTACTGTCGTCGCCGGAACGGTTGTTGCCCAGTTGGCCGTCGCCGTTGTCGCCCCAGGCCCACACCCGGCCCTTGCTGATCGCCAGCGCGTGCGCGCCGCCCGCCGCGACATCGTTCACGTCCCGCAGCCCGTTCACCGTGTCCGGGGTGCTCCGGTCGCTGCGGCTTCCGGTGCCCAACTGGCCGGCGGAGCCATGGCCCCAGGCGCGTACGGTGCCGTTCTCCAACTGCGCCACGGCGAAGGAGTCGCCGCTGCCCGTCCCCCCGGCGGAGATTCTGCGCACCTCCCCGCGGTGCATACCCATCACCGGGCCCGGAGACCAGCGGTCCCCGGTTCCCCCACTGCCCAACTGGCCTGCGCCTCCCGCGCCCCAGCTGAACACCTCCGGTCCGGGAGCGGCCTGTGCCGGTCCCGCGACAGTCGGTCCGGCGAGCGCCGCCAGCACCGCGGCCACCACCGGCGCCGTCCGCCGGGTGCCCCACCCCTTGCCCGACCTGCGCGTCCTGCTCGTCGTCCTTCGCAAATCCACCCGTCCCTTCGTCAAAAGCGTTGCCTCAGTGGGAAGTTGGACAGAATCCACCGGGCTCGGACGGATCTTTGGATCGGATGACTCCAGGTATGCGCAGGCTGTCCCAACGTCACCCCCAACGGGGTATCCGGCACTCCAATGGCCTAACGGACATATGGGTGAATCTGCTGGGGGTGCTATACGGTTCTCGCCGCCCGGCGATGCCGTCGCGGCTACGCGTCGTTCAGGGTGGTTGCTCGGACCGCATCCCATCTCCTTTGCGCAGGAGGCGAGTTGAGAGAACCGGTCCGGGCACCGCCTGGCGGTCCAGGCATGGTGAAGCCGTCACCGCGGGGGAGGGGTCGGGGGTGGTACCTCAGTGGCCCAGGCGGTGCAGGGCCTGTTGCGGGTAGCGGTCGCCGGCCACCGCGTCGAGGGGGAACGCTCTTCGCAGCAGGGTGAGTTGCTCTGAGGAAAGGGCCAAGTCCGCGGCGGTGGCGTTCTCTTCGAGATAGCGCACGCGCTTGGTGCCGGGGAGGGGCACGATGTCGTCGCCCTGCGCGAGCAGCCAGGCCAGGGCGGCCTGGGACGGCGTGCAGCCGATGTCGGCCGCGATGTCGGTGAGGGACCGGACCAGGGCGAGGTTGCGGTCGAGGTTGCCGGCGGAGAAGCGCGGCCAGCGCCTGCGGTTGTCGTCTTCGGTGAGCTGGTCCCGCGAGGTGAGCGCTCCCGTCAGCATGCCGCGTCCGAGAGGCGAATAGGCGGTGACCGAGATGCCGAGTTCGCGGCAGGTGGCGAGCATCTCGCCCTCGACCACGTCGCGGGTGAAGAGGGAGTACTCCATCTGCACGGCGCTGACGGGATGGACGGAGTGCGCCGCGCGCAGTGTCTGGGGGCTCACCTCGGACAGGCCCAGACAGCGCACCTTTCCGGCGGCGACGAGATCCGCCATGGCGCCGATGGTGTCCTCGACGGGTGTCTGCGGGTCGCGGCGGTGGACGTAGTAGACGTCGATGTGGTCGACACCGAGCCTGCGCAGCGAGGCGTCACAGGCCGCGCGGACATGGGCGGGCGAGGTGTCGACCCGGTCGACCCGGCCGCTCGCCGGATCGTGCCGCAGCCCGAACTTCGTGGCGAGGACCACCGTGCTGGGGTCCCGCCGCCGCAGCCACCGGCCCAGCAACTCCTCGTTGGCGCCGCGCCCGTACGCGTCCGCGGTGTCGAGGAAGGTGACGCCCAGCTCGGCCGCGCGGTCGAGGGTGCGGAGGGCCTCGGTCTCGTCGGCCGGACCGTAGGCGATCGACATCCCCATGCATCCGAGTCCTACGGCGGATACGTCCAACTCACTGTGTCCGAGCCGGCGGTACTTCATGGTCCTCCTTGTGTGGTGCCCGTCATGGTGAGGGGTGGCCGGAAAGCGATGCCGGCGCCGGCTTCGTCAGGCTTGGGTTTGCACCAGAGTGGCCAGGCGGTCGGTGTGCTCTTCGACGATCAGGTGCCCGGCGTCGGGCATGACGCGGAGTTCGGTGCCGAGGGTGGCACGTACCACCGGTGCGAGCCGGCGGGGAGGGAGGAAGACGTCGTGCTCGCCGGTGAGGAGGAGGCGGGGGATGGAGCGCGGCGGCGGAGCGGCGGGGCCGGGGTCGGCGCTGGAGCGGGCGTGCCGGGCGACCAGTGTCATCCAGTGCACCAACTCCTCGCGGGGTCTGCGGCCGGGGGCGTGCATGGCGCGCAGGAGCCGGGCGCTGCGCTTGGGGGTGGGGCGGAGGAACCAGGCGGCAGCGGCGGCCAGCAGCGCCGGCGGCAGTCTCAGTTTCGTCAGGCCGCCGGGGGACAGCAGTACCAGTCGCTCGATCCGGGGGGAGTCGGCGGACAGGGCGATGGCGGCGCCGAAGGAGTGGCCCATGACCACGACCGGTGCGGTCGCGAGGTGCTCGATCGTCTCGCTCAGCCAGGTGCCGTACCAGGACAACGTGCCGTCGGGGAGCGCGCGTTCGGCGGTGCTCAGGCCGGGCTGGCCCGGGACGTCGGGTATCGCCACCCGGCAGCCGGCGGTGACCAGGGAGGTGGCCATGGGCAGTGATGCGGCGGCGTTGAAGTTGGTGCCGGGGACGTAGACGACCGTGGTCGGGCCGGAGCCCGCGAGGACCAGGTGGGTCCGGGCGCCGTTGGCGGTCAGCGCCGTCCGCTCGTGCGGCACCGGCCACGCGGTCAGCCGGTCGTGGCACCAGGTGCGGATGAGGTCCCGGCCTCGCTCGCTGCGGTAGATCGAGTCCATCCGTGCAGTATTCCGGCGTATGGGATGTGAGCTGGGCTCTTTGCCGCCCCGTGACCAAGTGACTACACCTGCGTAGACATAATCAGGCCGGCTGACTAAGGTATGCCTTCGCTAACTGAGGCAAGGCATACCGGCGAGGTCCGGCCGGGGAGGACACATATGTGGGACGACGCGTTTCCGAGCTTCTTGATCGGCTTGCGAGAAGGTCTGGAAGGCGGACTCATCGTTTCGATCCTCGTCGCCAGTCTCGTACGGGCCGGTGCCAAGTCGCGCCTGGCGCAGGTGTGGACCGGTGTGCTCGCCGCCATCGCGCTGGCGCTGAGCTTCGGGGCGGTGCTCACCTTCACCGCCGCCTCGCTTTCGGCCACCGCGCAGGAAGCTTTCGGCGGCGCGCTCAGCGTCATCGCCGTCGCGTTCGTCACCGGCATGGTGTTCTGGATGCGCCGCTCGGCGCGCAGCCTCTCCGGGGAGATCAAGGAGAAGGTCACCGGAGCGCTCGCCATGGGGTCGGGCATGCTGATCGTCACCTCCTTCCTGGCCGTGGGCCGCGAGGGGCTGGAGACCGCGCTGTTCCTGTGGACCACGGCGCGTGCGGCAGGTGAGTCCGCCGGGCCGATGATCGGGGCCGGCATCGGACTCGTCATCGCCGCCGGGCTCTGCTGGGGGCTGTACCGCCGGGTGCTGAAGATCAACCTCACCAGGTTCTTCACCGCGACCGGTGCCGTGCTCATCGTCATCGCCGCGGGCGTCCTGGGCTACGGACTGCGGGACCTTCAGGAGGGCGGCGTACTCCCCGGCAAGACCGCGTTCGCCTTCGACCTGAGCCAGAGCGTCGACCCGAGCGCCTGGTACAGCACCCTGGTGCAGGGTGTCCTCAACCTGACGCCGGCGATGACCTGGGTGCAGGCCGGTGCGTATGTCGCGTATCTCGCCGTGGTGATGACGCTGTTCGTCCGCGGCGTACGGTCTTCCGCGGCGAAGCCGGCGGAGCAGAAGTCCGCGGAGCAGAAGCCCGTCGCGGAGGCGGCGGTGGCGCAGTCCGCTTCGGAGGAGGGGGCAAGGGCCGGTGGCGAGCCGGCGGCCGAGGGCGCCGAACAGCCCGCCGCCGCGCCGCAGTCCGCGCCGGTACGGTCCGCCGCCCCCAGGAAGCGGCCCGGCTGGCTGCTGCCCACCGCGGTGGTCGCCGTGCCCGCCGTCATCGCCGGTGGCATCGTCGCCTTCGGCAGGTCCAAGCCCGCCGACGCTCAGACCGTCTCGGTGTCGGAGAAGGAGTGCGGCAAGGGGTTCACCGCGCCCAAGCCGGGACGGCAGACCTTCCAGATGCACAACACCGGGGACAAGACCTCCGAGGTGTACCTCGTCGACCCCGCGTCGAACGCGGTGTACGGGGAGATCGAGGGCCTGGCGCCCGGTACCACCCGGGACCTGGTCGCGACCGTCGCCGGCGGCTCGTACGCCTGGCGCTGTGTGCCCACCGGCGGAAAGCCCGTCACCTCCGCCGCCGTACGGGTCACCGGCGGCGGGGCCGCCAGGGCCGTCGTGCCGGTCTCCGAGGACGATCTGGCCGGCCCGCTGCGCCAGTACAAGCAGTACGTCGACCAGGGGTTGGGCACGCTGGTGTCCCAGACGCAGCAGCTCAGCGACGACATCGCGGGCGGCGACCTGGACAGCGCGCGGACGGACTGGCTCACCGCGCACCGTACGTACTCCTCGCTCGGCGCGGCCTACGGCACCTTCCAGGACTTCGACAAGAAGATCAACGGGCGGGCCGACGGGCTCCCGGCGGGGGTGCACGACAAGGACTTCAACGGGTTCCACAAGATCGAGTACGGGTTGTGGCACGGACAGTCCGCGGATGAGCTGAGCGGGCCCGCGAAGCAGCTGAACAGCGATGTCGTGGGGCTGAAGAAAGCATTCCCCGCGCAGGACTTCGACCCGGGCGACCTGCCGCTGCGGACCCACGAGATCCTGGAGAACACCCTCCAGTTCGAGCTGACCGGCGACACCGACGAGGGCAGCGGCACCAACCTCGCCACCGCCGACGCCAACCTCTCCGGCACGCGGGAACTCCTCGGCGTACTGCGCCCGCTGATCACCAAGCGCGATCCGCAGCTGCTCGCGACGATCGACGGCGACATCGACCGGCTCCAGAAGCTGCTGGACGGCGCGCACCACGACAGCACCTGGACGCCGGTCGACAAGCTCGACGCGACGGTGCGGGCCCGGCTGAACGGCACGACCGGGCAGTTGCTGGAGCACCTCGCTCCGGTGCCCGACCTGCTGGAGATCCGGAAGTCCGCCTGATGACACCGGAAGACCGCACGTCCGGCAGCCCGGAACCCCGGCCGGGGAACGCCGCGCCGACCGCCCACCCCGCACCCCGTGATGCACGCTCCGAAAGGAACCCCGAGATGTCCGCCGAAACGCCCGGCCCGCAGGGCCGCTGCCCCGCCGACCGGCGCTCGTTCGTGAAGACCGCGCTCGGCGCCGGTGCGGCCGGAGCGGCGCTGGCCGGCGGCGGATTCGCCCTGAGCCGGGCCGGTACGGCGTCGGCCGCCGAGACGGCGAACTCCGGGAAGGTGCCGTTCCACGGCGTGCACCAGGCCGGCATCGTCACACCGCAGCCCGCCGCCGCCGCCTTCGCCTCGCTCAACGTCATCGCGGACAACCGCAGAGAACTCACCGACCTGCTGCGGACGATCACCGAGCGCGCCCGCTTCCTGACCGCCGGCGGCACCCCCGCCGACCTCGGCGTCGGCGCCCCGCCGTCCGACAACGGGATCCTCGGGCCGGTCGTGCCCGCCGACGCGCTGACCGTGACGCTGGGCGTCGGCGCCTCGCTCTTCGACGACCGGTTCGGCCTCGCCAAGGCCAGGCCGCGCCGGCTCACCCCGATGCGGACCTTCCCCAACGACAACCTTCAGGCCGCCGAATGCCATGGCGACCTCTCGCTCCAGATCTGCGCGGCACGCCAGGACGTCGTGCTGCACGCGCTGCGTGACATCGCCCGGCACACCCGTGGCGCCATGCAGATCAAGTGGCGCATCGACGGGTTCCAGAACGAGCCGCGGCCGGCCGGGGCGCAGCGCAACCTGCTCGGCTTCAAGGACGGCATCGTCAACCCGGACGTGCACTCCGCGCGCGAGACGGACCGGCTGATCTGGGTGGGCGACCATCTCGGCGAGCCGTCCTGGGCCACCGGCGGCAGCTACCAGGTCATCCGGATCATCCGGATGCTGGTCGAGTTCTGGGACCGCGTCTCGATGACCGAACAGGAGAAGATGTTCGGCCGCCGCAAGGACACCGGTGCCCCGCTGGACGGCGCGAACGAGAACGACGCCCCGGTCTACAGCAAGGACCCGCACGGCAACGCCATCCCGCTCGACGCCCACATACGCCTGGCCAACCCCCGTACCGCGGCCACCGACGACTCCCGCATCCTGCGCCGCGGCTACAACTACGACCGGGGGGTCGACAACGTCGGCAACCTCGACATGGGACTGGTCTTCTGCTGCTACCAGCAGGACGTCCGCCGCCAGTTCGAGGCAACGCAGACGCGGCTGATCGACGAGCCGCTGGTCGACTACATATCGCCGACCGGCGGCGGGTACTTCTTCGCGCTGCCGGGTGTCCGGGACTCCTCGGACTGGCTCGGCCGGAGCATGCTGGCCGCCGCCTGACGTCCCCCGGGACGCGCCGCCGGGCGGTGCTCAGATCCGCAGCATCAGCGGCGGCTGCGTCCCGTTCAGATAGTGGTCGCCGATGGCGCGGAGGCTGTGGGCGGGGGAGCGCTGGGCGGTGAGCACGCGGGCGTTCCGCCAGAAGCGGTCGAAACCGGGGTCGTGGGCGGGGGTGTCCGCGGTGGCCGTCAGCTCCAGGATGCGGGTGGTGATCCGGATCGCGGACTCGTTGGTGACCGCCTCCGCGGCGGCCACGAGCACGGCGATATCGGCGCGTTCGTCGACCCCGAGGTCCTGGCCCATCAGCAGGCCCCGCGCCAGCGCTTCGGTCGCCGGTTCCACGACCGCCGCCGCGGTGTGCGCGGCGGCGACCAACTCGCCGTACGCGAGCAGGAGATAGGGGTCGCCGCCCGGTTGCTCCCCGTACGCGGCGGTGTCCGGGTCGTCCGCCGGCCAGTTGTGCGGGGCCGCGCGGCTGACGTCGCGGGCCTCGGCGAGCGCGCCCTCGGCGATCCCCAGGCCGACGTGGGCGAGGGCGAGGCGCAGCGCCAGCGGTGCCAGGGTGGCGTACGGGGTGACGTGGTGCTCGTCGTGAGCGGCCGAGCCGAGAATGCCGGCGGGCGGCACCGGGACATCGTCGAAGGTGAGGGTGCCGGCCCCGGTGAGACGCTGCCCCAGGCGGTCGTGGTCCGGGTCGCCGGTGACGCCGGGGTGGGCCGGGTCCACGAGGGCGATGAGGGAGTCGCCGGTGGTGGTGCAGGCGGCACCGAGGACCAGCCGGTCGGCGACGGTGGCGCCGGCGGCGAAGGAGCGGCGGCCGTTGAGGAGATAGCCGGCCGTGGTGGGGGTGAGGGTGAGGCCGGCGGGCGCGGTGGCACGGGCCGGAGCGGGGGCGTCGGAACCGGCGCCCGGGACCGTGGTGTCGCCGGCCAGCAGCCACTGCGCGGCGGCGGTGCCGCGTTCCAGCGCGTCGGCGGTTTCCGGGGTGCCGAAGAAGCGGGCGCTCCAGGTCAGCGCGTAGTGGCGGCCGAGCAGTTCGCCGATGGATCCGTCGGCTGCGGCGATCTCCCGGATGACCGCGCAGGCGGTGCGCCAGTCGCTGCCGCCGCGGAGCGGTCCGGGCGGGGTCAGCAGGGCCGGCAGACCGGCTTCCCGGAGCCGGGCGAGTTCGTCGAACGGCGGTTTGCCGGCGCGGTCGCGGCTGAGCGCGTCGACGGCGAGATCGTCGGCGAGTTCGCGGGCGACGCGCGGCCAGACGTCGTCCTCCGCCGGGGAGCCGGCCTGAGGGGCGGCGGGGGGTGCTGCGGACCTCTTCGGCATGGCGCCGTTCACCGTCCTCCGGCTTTCCTGGTTTTCCCACTGGATTGGTAGGGAATTGGAATTCACGATGATGCTGCCGAACTTGGTTCAGGGCAAGGGTTGTTCAAGGGGTGGACAACGGGGTGTCGTATTCCGGACGTACGGCCGCCGCGCCGGTAGCCGTCGCGGTACGCCGGGCAGGGCCTAGGGGTTCGTCCAGGAGGCCGGGTCCTGCGTCAGTGCGGAGACCCGCGTGGGGAGTTCGGACGTCGCGACATCGGCGAGGGAGACGCCGTCGAGGATCTCCCGGACATTGGCCCGCAGCGCGACCCACAGCGGGAGCAGGGACTCCGCGGGGCCGGTGTACGACAACTCCGGTGGGCGGACGCCGCGTACGGAGACCAGCGGGCCGTCCACGACGCGGATGACGTCGGCGATGCTGATGTCCTCCGGGGCCTTGGCGAGGCGGTAGCCGCCGTTGCCGCCGCGCTGGCTGAGGACCAGGCCGCCCCGGCGCATGTCGTTGAGGATGCCTTCGAGGAACTTGTGCGGAATGTCCTGGGCGTCGGCGATGGCCTCTGCCTTGAGCGGCCCCGCGTCCCGGGCGTGAGCGAGCTGCAGGGCGGCACGCACCGCATAGTCCGCTCTGGCTGAGATCCGCATGGCGGCATTATCCCCGAGGGGAGGGGGGCCGGGCGCGGCCCCCGGCGTTCACCCCTCCCCGTGCGCCGACCCGCCCGTCCGGTGGCCGGGTGCGGGGCATCCCCTTGACGCGGCGCGACGGCGGCTCGACACTCATGGGCGGGAACCCTAGTGAACGGGTGGGAATCCATGGGGCACGCAGAGCCGGGCGACGACCGCGCACACCGCGCGGCCCGGCGGCTTCCCCTCTCGGCCCTGCTGACCTCGCGCCGGCACATCGACCTGCTGCGGGTGTGCAGCGCGGCAAGTCTCCTCGCCTGAGCCGCCACAGGGCGCGCGCCCACCGCTCCGCGCCGCCCCCCTCGGACCCGGCACCCTCCGTGTGCCCGATGTCCGCCGCGCGGCGCCCGTCGCTCCCCCAACCCCCCACGCCCGTACGTGCCCATCCGTACGTCCGTGAACCGGACCTCGCCCCCAGGGACTCGTATGACCACCACCCCCGCCACCTCCGCGCCGTCCGCCACGGCGGACGCACCCGGCGCCGCCGCCTCGCTCCGCGGCCGGATCGGCTCCGACGCGCGCAGCGGCCACTACCCCGTCCCGCACCGCTACCGGCTGCACCTCTCGCCGTCCTGTCCGCACTGTCTGAGGATCGCCATCACCCACGGCCTCCTGGAGCTCGGCGACACCCTCCCGGTGACCCTGCTGCCCGCCGTGCCCGACGCCCCGGACTGCGGATACTCCGCGCTGCGCCCGCTGTACGAGGCCAGTGCGCACCAGTACTCCGGGCCGGCCGCCGCGCCCGTACTCAGCGACAGCTGGACCGGACGGATCGTCAGCACCCACGCCCCCGACATCCTGCACGACCTGGCGGAGCAGTTCGGGGCGCACGGTCCCGGCCTCCACCCGGACCACGCCCGCGACGAGACCGCGGCCCTCGACCGGCTCTGCGAGCGGGAGGTCAACGACGCCGCGCAGCACGCCGGCGGCCTGGGCGCCGGCCACCCCGGCTACGAGGCCGCCGTCGGCACCCTCCTGGCCGCCCTGGCGTCGCTGGAGCGGCGGCTGGCCGGCCGGACGTATCTGCTCGGCGACGAAATCGGCGCCGCCGACGTGCAGTTGTGGGTGACGCTCGTCCAGCTGGACACCGTCCACCGCTGGCATCTGGACGCCGCGGCCGTGCACCGGATCGCCGGCCACCGCCGGCTGTGGGCCTACGCCCGCCGGCTGGCGGCGCACCCCGCGTTCGGCCGCCACCTCGACCTGGACGCCATCGCCCGCCGTCACCACGCCCGTTGCCGGGGCCGGGAGGCAGCCGGGGCGGCGGTGCAGATCGTGGACTGGACGGCACCGGACGCCGTTACGCCCGCCCCGCGTCCGCGACCCTCAGCGGCAGCGACTTCAGCCCGTTGATGAAGTTCGACACCAGCCGCTGCGGCGGTCCGGCGACCGCCACAGCGGGCACCGCGGCACACATCTCCTCGTAGAGCACCCGCAGTTGCAACCGGGCGAGATGGGCGCCCAGGCAGACGTGCGAGCCGTCGCCGAAGGAGACATGGGGGTTCGGGGCCCGGGACAGGTCCAGTCGGTGCGGGGCGGCGAAGACCCGCTCGTCGTAGTTGGCCGCGGCGTGGAAGACGACCACCTTGTCGCCGGCGCGGATCGGGCGGTCCGCCAGCTCCGTGTCGCGCACGGCGGTCCGGCGGAAGCTGAGTACCGGCGGGTGCCAGCGCAGCAGTTCGTCCACGGCGGTCGCCATCCCCGCCGCGCCGCCGCGCAGCGCGCGGTACGCGGCGGGGTGCCCGGCCAGTGCCAGCAGGCCGCCGGGGGCCGCGCTGCGCACCGTGTCGTTGCCGGCGACGGTCAGCAGGAAGAAGAACATCTCCAGTTCGGGCGTGGTCAGTTCGGGGTCCGCGGCGAGCGCGGTCATGACGTCGTCGGCAGGGTGCCGCCGCTTGTGCGCGGCCAGCTCGCGGGCGAAGGCGAACATGTCCTGGAGCATCGAAGGGGAGCGCGGGTCGACGGGCCGGCCGTCGGGGCCGGCGGCGGGCGGCCCGGCCTCGTCCGGGTCCTGGTAGCCGATGACGCGGCGGGTCCAGTCGAGGAGCAGCCCGCGCTCACCGGGCGGTACGCCGAGCAGATCGGCGAGGTTGAGCAGTGCGAAGTCGTCGGTGACGGCGGTGACGAGGTCGCAGACGCCGTCGCCGCCCCGGGCCGCGGTGAGCGCCGCGCCGAGCAGGCCGCGGGCCCGGTTCCGTACGGCGGTCTCGAAGCGGTCGACCCGGCGGCGGGTGAACGCGCGGCTGACCAGGCGCCGCAGCCGGCCGTGGTCCGGGGGGTCCTGATTGAGCATCATGCGGCGGACGAACGGCAGGTCGGCGGGGTCGGGGTCGCGGATCTGGGTGGCGCCCAGGTGGGAGGAGAAGGTCCGCGCGTCCTTCAGGACCCGTACGACGTCGCGGTGCCGGGTGACCGCCCAGAAGCCGGGGCCGGCGGGCCAGCCGAGCACCTCGTACTCGTCCTGCCAGGCGACCGGGTGCCGGTCGCGCAGCAGCCGGTACGCGCCGTGCGGCAGCCCGGCGGCGTGGACGCGGGGATCGAAGACGTCGGGGACGGCGTCCGGGGGAGCGGCGCCGGGGGGCCGGGGAGCCGGGGACGGCACGGGCGTCATCCGGCCGCCGGTCCGTCACCGCCGTGCCCTCGTCCCTCCGCATGGCCGTCCCCGCCGCCGCCCCCGGCACCGTCGTCGGCCCGCAGGAAGTCCTCCACCGCCCGGATCAGCTCCAGCGGTGTCTCGTCCATGGCGTAGTGACCGGCCGACGGCAGGTCCAGCAGCGTGCTGTCGGTGTACCACCGCATCCAGGTCTGCCGGGCCAGTTCGGCGCTGAGGGCCGGGTCCAGCGCACCGGTCACCGCCAGCGCCGGCACCGCCGAGCCCTCGACCTCGGCCGCGAACCCGTCGCCGGCCCAGGAGTCCAGCCAGGCCCGGAACGCCTTGGGGTCGCTGCGCTCCAGGGACCGCCGGACCATCCGGTCGAGCCAGGCGGCGGGGCGCCGGCCGCCGGTGGTGAGGTCGATGATGGCCCGCCGGTTCTCCGGGGTGTGCGCCGCCGAGGCGAACAGCTCCCACTGCTGCGGCGGCATCGGCATCCCGGAGGCCGGCACTGGCGAGATCCCGACGAGCCGGCGTACCCGGTGCGGTGCCGCGGCCAGCACCCGTTGCACGACGCTGCCGCCCATGGAGTGGCCGATCAGCGAGAACCGCTCCCAGCCCAGCAGGTCGGCCAGCGCCAGCACATCGGCCGCGCCCTCGCCCGTGGTGTACGCCCCGGTCTCGGCCCGGGCCTCGCCGTAGCCGCGGAGGTCCACCAGCGCGTACTGGAACGTGTCCCGGTCGAGGTCGGGCAGGACCGGGTCGAACGCGGACCGGTCGGCGAACCAGCCGTGCACGGCGATGACCTTGTGCGATCCGCTGCCGTGCAGGGCGTGGGGCAGTACGAAGGAAGCCACGTTCAACTCCAGACGTGTGACGTGGGACGGTGACGGCCACCCGGCCGCACACCACCGGTGGTGGACAACTCCGCTCACACTGGACGTCACCGCGGCGGGCCGCAAGAGTGCCACGCGCGCCGGTCCGGGACCGGGGGAGCCGGCGGCGGGAGAGCGCGGGCCGCCCCTCCAGCTGCCTGACGATACGTCAGCCAGGCGCGTCCGCCGCCCGGTTCGGGGGAGTCACGGTCGGTGCGGGTCCTCGGAAGGGGCGGCGGCCGGGAGGAGGCCCGCCTCGTAGGCGAGGAGCGCCGCCTGGACACGGTTGTCCAGGCCCAGGCGGGTCAGGATGCGGTTGACGCGGCTCTTCACATTGGCCTCGGTCAGACCCAGGGCCTCGGCGATCTGGAGGTTGGAGCGGCCCTGCGCGACCAGGACCAGCACGGGGAGTTCGCGCTCGGTGAGGGTGCCGACGAGGTCGGTGGCGCGGCCGCGGCCGGTCCGCGGGGCGCCGGGGAGGAGACCGGCGGGCAGCGCGGTGAAGGCGCCGATGAGCCGTTGGGTGACGCTGGGGGCGAGCATCGACTCGCCGTCGGCCACCACGCGGATGGCGTGGGCCAGTTGGTCGGGCGGGCTGTTCTTGAGCAGGAAGCCGCAGGCGCCCGCGCGCAGCGCCGCGTGCACGTACTCGTCCAGGTCGAAGGTGGTGAGGACGAGGACGCGGGGCGGCGGTTCCGGGTGCGGCCAGTCGGCGAGGATGCGGCGGGTGGCCTCCACACCCGTCATTCCCGGCATCCGGACGTCCATGACCACGACGTCCGGGCGGAGCGAGCGGGCCAGGGCGACGGCCTGCGCGCCGTCGGCGGCGTCGCCGACCACGGAGAACCCGGCGCGGCGGCCGATGACGGCGCGCAGCGCGTCCCGGACCATCGCCTGGTCGTCGACGATGAGCACGCGCAGGGCGGGGTCGGTCATGACGGCACCTCCGGGCTGAAGGGGACTTCCGGGGTGGGCGGCACCGGCCGGGAAGGGGCCGGGCCCGCCGGGAGCGGGACCGGGAGTGTGGCGTGCAGCCGCCAACCGCCGTGCGGCCGCGGGCCGGTGCGTACGGTGCCGCCGAAGGCCGCGACGCGTTCGCGGATGCCGATCAGGCCGCGGCCGGAGCCGGGCACGGGCCGGTGGCCGGCGACCGGCGGGCCGTTCTCGACCTCCACCGCCAGCGCCGCCCCGTCGTGCCGCACGGTCAGCGAGACGGCCGCCGGACCCGCGTGCTTGAGGACGTTGGTGAGCGCCTCCTGCACGATGCGGTAGGCCGAGACCTGGAGCGCGGGCGGGACGTCGCCGAGCGCGTCCTCGTCCAGCGTCGCGGTCACCGCGCAGCCGGCCGATCCGACCGCGGTGAACAGCCGGTCCAGGTGCCGCAGGGACGGTTCCGGCGCCAGGTCCGCCTCCTCGTCCCGGGCGGTGAGCAGGCCCAGGATGCGGCGCATCTCGACGAGCGCGGTGTCGGCGGTCTCCGCGATCCGCGCCACGCCCCGCAGGTCGTCCCGGAGGGCGCCGCCCGGATCGTCCCGGAGGACGTCCTCGATGATCTCCTCGGTGGACCGCGCCTGTAGGGCGATGGCGCTCACGTGGTGGGCGACCACGTCGTGGAGGTCGCGGGCGATACGGGTCCGCTCGGCGGCGACGGCCTGCCGGGCGTTGGCCTCCTGCTCGGCGCGGAGCCGTTCGTTGGCGTCCTGGAGCCGGCAGTTGACGTCGTGCAGCCGGGCGTTGAGGTCGCGCAGCCGGCCGGCCTGGACGCTGATCCGCCGCCGTCCGTACCCCAGCAGCCAGGCGACGGCGTAGAAGGCCGCGAACGTCGTCGCGGTGATCGGCTCCAGCGAGCCGAGCTTCGGCGGCCCGGCCTGGCCGGTGAGGAGGTCCGTCGCCACGGCCGCGGCGAGCGACAGCGCGGTCCCGGGCAGGCTCACCCGCAGCGGGGTGCAGCGGGCCAGCGCGTACACGCCGAAGACCAGCAGGAACGGCCCCGGCGTCTTCCCCGGCACGGGGGCCAGCACCTCGAAGGCGATGAAGGCCGCGGTCATCGCCGCCAGGACCGTACGCGGGTATCGGCGGCGCCAGAAGAG
The DNA here is from genome assembly GCF_050054615.1 of Streptomyces sp. YGL11-2. NCBI lineage: Bacteria > Bacillati > Actinomycetota > Actinomycetes > Kitasatosporales > Streptomycetaceae > Streptomyces > Streptomyces sp. YGL11-2. Next base: position 5,082 of record NZ_JBNHIN010000080.1, on the reverse strand, counting down.
CGGAAGGGTCTGCAGCGCCCAGAGCAGGACGCCGGCCGGGCCTGGCGCCGGGTGCCGGGCCAACAGGGTCGCCACGTCGACGGCGGTCAGTCCGCCGCCGAGTGCGAGATCGGTCAGCCAGGGGCGCCGGCCGGCGAACCGGCGCCGCGCGGCGCGCAGGGCTGTCATGGGGTGTGCGTTCATGTCCGGTGGTCAGGCTAGCGAGCCGCGCCGCGGGCGGAATCGTCCGCAGGGAGGGATCCGCCGGTGTCCCGGCGCATCGAAAGTTGCGGCGCATCGAAAGTTGCGCGGGCCCGCGGCAGATCGGCAGCCGGGACGAGGCGGCGCGGGCCCGCCGTTCCCTAGCGTCGAGTACCGGCCGGAAGCGACAGCCCGCACCGGCCGCTGGACGACCCGATCCACCAGATCCGATGAACCCACACCCGACGAACAAGGCGGAGGACATGCGCACCCATACGCAGACGCGTGACGACAGGGGGACGAGCGAGGCCGGCAGGCGTACGGGGCATCCGGGGAGCGGTGTGCCCGCGCCACCGGCCCGGTGGCGCTACCCGATGCTGGCGCTCGGCGCCGCCGTACAGCTCCTCGCGGTTGGCGGACGCTGGGACATCGCCGCCGCCGCGTGGCTCTTCCCGGTGCTGCTGCTGCGCTTCGGCCGCACCGGCCGGGTGGCGTCCGGCATGCTCTGGCTCTGGCTGGCCAACATCGCGGCGGCGGTGTTCTGGCTCTTCGAGTCGGCGCTGGGATTCAGTCCGGTCACCCTCGGCGGCGCGGTCGCCCTGGCCGCGCTGCTGACCGTGCCGTACCTCCTCGACCGGCTGCTGGTCCGCCGGCTGCGTCCCTGGATGGCGCTGCTCGTCTATCCCTCGGCCGTCGTCGCGGCCGAGTTCGTGATCACCCAACTGACGCCGTTCGGCGGCGCGTACGGTTCCCTTGCGGCCACGCAGTACGGCAACCTGCCGCTGCTGCAACTCGTCTCGGTCACCGGCTCCTACGGGATCGGCTTCCTGATCGCCTGGTGCGCGGGCGTGGTGAACCTGGTCTGGGAGACGGCCTCCTGGCGTCCGGTGCGCCGGGCCGTGTTCACCTACACCGCGGCCCTCCTGGCCGTCCTCCTCGCCGGCGGGGCCCGGATCGCCTTCTTCCCCTCCGGCGCGCCCACGGTGCGGGTCGCCGGCATCACCGCCGACACGTCCGCGCTCCGCGCCCAGAAGGCGGCGCTCTCCCACGTCATCGGTGGCCGCCGGTCCGTCGCCGCGGCGCCGCCCGCGGGGCTCGAACCGGCCATGAACGCCGTGGCGGACAGCCTGCTGGCCGGCACCCGGCGGGAGGCCGCGGCCGGTGCGAAGATCGTGGTCTGGCCCGAGGGAGGGGTCCGGACCCTGGAGGCGCACGAACGCGCCGCCATCGCCGCGGCGCAGCACGAGGCCCGCCGGTCGGGGATCTACCTGGAGATCAGCCTCAGCGTCTACAGCACCACCGGACCGGCATACGGCCGCGACGAGGCGCTGCTGATCGACCCGCACGGCACCGTCCTGTGGACGTACCAGAAGGCCCACCCGGTCCCCGGCTCGGAGCCCTTCACCCCGGGCGACGGCAAGGTCCCGGTCGCCACCACCCCGTACGGCCGCCTCGCCAACGTCATCTGCTACGACGCCGACTTCCCCGGCATGATGCGGGTTCCCGCCGACATCATGCTCGTGCCCTCCCACGACTGGGCGGAATACGGGCGTCCGCACACGCAGAAGGCCGCCCTCCGCGCCGTCGAGAGCGGCTACGCCCTCGTCCGCCAGGACGCCGAGGGCGTAGCGACCGCCTACGACAACCGCGGCCAAGTCCTCGCCACGACGGACTACTTCACCACCGGCCGGCAGACCACGGTGGCCTACGTGCCGACGCGCGGTGCCACCACGATCTACGACCGCATCGGCGACACCTTCGCCTGGCTGTGCCTGGCCGCGGTGGCGGCGCTGCTCGCGACGGGGGTGCTGCGGGCCCGCTCACCGCGGGAGCGGATGGCGGCCCAGGGCGACCCGACGGGTGCGCCGGCAGGTGAAATGAGGTACTGAGGTACCGCACGGGAAGTGGGAAACGAGAGAGGAGGGCGACATGGTGTCCACCGACGGGCTGCTCGCCTTCGGGGTGATGTCGCTGCTGGTGATCGTGATACCGGGGCCCAGCGTGCTGTTCGTGATCGGCCGCGCGCTGGCCCACGGGCGCCGTACGGCACTGGCGACGGTGCTGGGCAACATGCTGGGCTCGTATTTGCTGGTGGCCGTCGTCGCGTTCGGCCTGGGCTCCCTCCTCGAACGGTCGCTGGCCCTGCTCCTGGTGGTGAAACTGGCGGGAGCGGCCTACCTCGTCCACCTCGGCGTGCAGGCGATCCGGCACCGCAAGGACCTCGCGGCCGGTGAGCCGGGGCCGGCCGGGCGCCCGGCGCGCGGCGATCTGCGGACCGTCGCGGACGGTATCGCGGTCGGCGTCACCAACCCCAAGGGCCTGGTCTTCTTCGCCGCCGTGCTGCCCCAGTTCGTGCACCCCTCGGCGGGCGCGCTGCCCGTCCAGATGCTGCTGCTGGGCCTGGTCCCGATCGGCATCGGCCTGGTCACCGACACCCTCTGGGCCCTGACGGCCACCGCCGCCCGCACCTGGCTCGGCCGCTCCGACCGCCGGCTGTCGCTGGTCGGCGGCGCGGGCGGGCTGGCGATGATCGGCCTCGGGGTGACGGTGGCGGCCACCGGCCGCGCGGACTGACAGCGCCGCGCGGCCGCGCGTGGACGTGCTGTGGGCCGCGCCGGGCCGGCCCGCTGCGGACGCCGCCGACCCTGTGGCCCAACTGGCCAACACCCCGTTGATCTGCGCCCTGTTGACCGCCGGCCTCGCCTTCCTCGCAGGACTGGCGCGGTCCCGTACGGTGGATCGTCATCCGGCCTGACCGACCGAAAGGACGCTTCGCCCGTGAAGATCACCTCTCCGCTCTACGCCCTCTACACCCGCCGCCTGCGCGGCCAGGTCCTGGCCGGGAAACGCCCCGGCCACATCGGGCTGATCATGGACGGCAACCGCCGCTGGGCCCGCCAGATGGGCATGGCCAACCCCAGCCTCGGCCACAAATACGGGGCCGAGCACGTCGACGAGGTGCTGTCCTGGTGCGAGGCCGTCGGCATCGAGCACGTCACGGTGTTCGTCTGTTCCACGGAGAACCTGCAGCGCCGCGACGACGGCGAGGTCGCCTTCCTCATGCGGCTGATCGAGCAGGTGGTCACCGACAAGCTCGCCCGTCCCGATGCCCGTTGGCGGGTGCATGTCGCCGGCAGCCTCGACGCCCTCCCCGACAGCACCGCACAGGCCCTCAAGACCGCCGTCGACGCGACCCGCGACTGCGCCACCCCGGCCCATGTCACCCTCGCCATCGGCTACGGCGGCCGGCAGGAAGTGGTCGACGCGATGCGCGAGGTGCTGCACGAGCGGGCCGAGGCCGGCGCGTCGCTGGCCGAGGTGGCGGCGAGCCTGACGGCCGACGACATCACCCGCCACCTGTACACCGCCGGCCGCCCCGACCCCGACCTGGTCATCCGCACCAGCGGCGAACAGCGGATGTCCAACTTCCTGCTCTGGCAGAGCGCTTACTCCGAGCTGTACTTCTGCGAGGCGTACTGGCCCGCGTTCCGCGAGATCGACTTCCTGCGCGCCCTGCGCAGCTACGCCGACCGGCAGCGCCGGTACGGCGGTTGAAGCAGTCCCGAGGGCCGGGTCCTGTGCCGGCACCGCACGCCTCCGGGCCCGGCGGTGCGGTCACCGGGGTGCCGGCGGCTCCCCGGTGACGGCGACCTCGGCGGGCCGCAGCAGCCGGTCGCCCACCCGGTACCCCTGGCGCAGGACGGCATCGCAGACGGCGCGTTCGGCCCGTGCGGCGGGGGCGTAGGTGACGGCCTCGTGGAGGGCGGGGTCGAAGGGGTCGCCGAGCGCGGCGACGGATCGCAGGCCCAGGGTGGTCAGTTCGGCTTCGAGGACCCGGACGACGCGCCGGAACCCGCCGGTGACCTCGCCCTGGTCGGCGGCCTCGGCGATGGCGTCGAGCACCGGCAGCATCTGCGCGAGCACGTTGACCACGGCGATCTCGCCGACCGCCAGCCGGTCGCGGTGCACCCGCCGGCGGTAGTTGTCGAACTCCGCCTTCAGGCGCTGGAGGTCGGCCGTACGCTCCTGGAGCTCAGTCTGCAGCCGTTCGCTCTCCGGCTGTTGGGTGTCGAGGCCCCCGGCGGTCGGCCGCCGTGCCTCGGGCGGTGCCGGCCGTCCGGCGGCCGGGTCCGGGCCGGGCGATGCGGCGGTCCCGCGGCGGCGGTCCGCCGGACGGTGCCCGACGAGCGCCAGCGGAGGGCGGGGGACGTGGCCGTCATCGGTCGGGCGGTTCATCGTCCGCTCCCTTCCTGTTTGTCGTCGTCGACGATCTCGGCGTCCACGACGTCGTCCTCGGCCTTGGCCTGGTGGCCCGTGTGCGCACCGGCGCCGTCCGTGCCGCCCGCGGCCTGGGCGGCCTGGGCCTCGGCGTACATGGCCTGGCCCAGCTTCTGCGAGACGGTCGCGAGCCTCTCGGTGGCGGTGCGGATCTCGGCGGTGTTGTCACCTGCGGCGGACTCGGCCTTGAGCTTCTCCTTCAGCTCGCCGACGGCGGTCTCGACCTCGGTCTTCACCTCAGCGGGGACCTTGTCCTCGTTGTCCTTGAGGAACTTCTCGGTCTGGTAGACCAGTTGCTCGCCCTGGTTGCGGGTCTCCGCGGCCTCCCGCTTGCGGCGGTCGTCCTCGGCGTACTGCTCGGCGTCGCGGACCATCCGGTCGATGTCGTCCTTCGGCAGCGAGGAGCCGCCGGTGACGGTCATCTTCTGCTCCTTGCCGGTGCCGAGGTCCTTGGCGGTGACGTGCATGATGCCGTTGGCGTCGATGTCGAAGGAGACCTCGATCTGCGGGACACCGCGCGGGGCCGGCGGCAGGCCGGTGAGCTGGAACATCCCGAGCTTCTTGTTGTACGCCGCGATCTCGCGCTCGCCCTGGTAGACCTGGATCTGCACGGACGGCTGGTTG
>NZ_JBNHIN010000079.1:0-28199 GCF_050054615.1 Streptomyces sp. YGL11-2 | reverse complement strand
CTCCGGCCTAGCTCCGCTGACGCTTCGCCAGATTCCCCCGCAAGCGGGGGAATTGGATTCCGCAAGCGGAATCCTGAAGGGGTGTCAATTCGCGCAAGCGCGAATTGACGGAGTCCCGCAAGCGGGACTCCTGTAGCTGGCTACGAGGAGAGGGTGAATCGGGTGCGGGACTGTGTAGTAACTGGGATTCACAGCTACTTCCTCGTAACAGGATGACGGGTCGTCGGCTCGTCACGGCGCCAGCGCCGCTGCAGTGAGGGGCTCTGCTGCGTTCCGCCCTTGCACTCGAAACCATCCCTGCGCGTTCATCTCTACCTGGCCATCATGGATGGTAACTGGCCGTTCGGCAGTAAGTTTAAGCCGTGTATCAATCTGAGGGAGGGAGCTGGAGTGGGGTGATGCATCATGATGCTGCACTGTGTAGAATTTGGAATCAGACACCACTCCCCCGGACCGTACCCGTCGCGCCGGGACTCCCTTTCCGATTACGTGCCGCACTCCGCGAAAAGGAGAACACGGGAAATGGCCCTGAAGCTACGTGACCACCAGATCGAGGCCGTCAGCGCCATTGTGCGTGGTCTCGACATCCCGCCCGGTGGAATTCCTGCCGATGGTCTGCGGGGGCAGGTGCACGCCGCGTGTGGGACGGGGAAGACGGTTATCGCCGCAGCGGCGGCGAAGCGTCTGGTGCCTCGGGGGCGGGTGCTAGTCCTGGTGCCGACGCTGGACCTCCTGGCGCAGACGGTGAAAGCGTGGCACGACGCCGGCCATCGGGGGCCGGCAGTCGCCGTCTGCTCGCTCCAGGACGACCCTGAACTGTGGAACCTGAAGGTCCGGAGCACCACTAACCCGGTGCAGCTGGCGCTGTGGCACGGTCAAGGGCCGGTCACCATCTACGCCACCTATGCCTCCCTGGGTGTGCTGGTGGAGGCCTTCGAAGGCGCCTACGGCCAGAGGCTTTCGCCCGTGGACCTCGCGTGCGTGGACGAAGCCCACCGCACTTCCGGATCGCTCGGGAAGGCATGGGCGGCCGTCCACGACCAGGACGTCATCCCAGCGGCGCGGCGACTGTACCTAACCGCCACCCCGCGGATCTGGCAGGAGCGGCCCCCTCACTGGGAAGTAGCCGAAGGTGTACGCGACGCGCTGCCGCAGGAGATGGCGGCGAGCATGGACGACGAAGCCGTCTTCGGACCCGTGCTCTACAAACTGTCGCTGGCGTCGGCCGTATCGCGCGGGCTGCTGGCCCGCTACCAAATTTGCGTTGTAGAGATCCAAGACCCAGTGGTCACCCCCGAGCGGCTGATGGGCGAGGACCAGCACAGCGAGGAGGTGCGCGGGCAGCGCCTCGGTGCGCTCCAGGCGGCTCTCCTGCACGCGATGGCGCAGCACGGGCTCCAGACCTGCATCACCTTCCACCACCGGACGATAGAGGCACAGGCTTACGCGGAGGGCCTGGAGCGTGTCGCGGCAAAGCTGCACGCCGACCAGCCCGAAACCTACCCGTCGAAGGTCTGGGCGGACTGGCTGTGCGGCGAGCACGACCCCACGCGCCGGCGCGGCGTCCTGGGCGAGTTCGGCTCCACCGCCCGGCGCGCCGTGCTCTCGAACTGCCGCGTCCTTGGGGAGGGCGTCGACATCAGAAGCGTGGACAGTGTCGCCCTGTTGGACCCGAAGGGCGCGCCGCACGACATCGTCCAGGCCATCGGCCGAGCGCTACGGCAAAAGCCCGGACAGGGGAAGCTTGCCTCTTTGATCGTGCCGGTATTCCTCCAGCCCGGAGAAAAGCCGGAAGACATGTTCACTTCCGGGTCGTATCGGCCTTTGGTGCGCACCCTCGAAGGATTGCGTGCGCACGATGAAGAGGCCATTGAGCTGCTCGCCATTCCACAGGAACCGCACAAAGACATCTCGCAGCCCTCCCTGAACATCGGTACAGCACCCGGGGAAGGCGAGGAAGAATCACGCCTGCTGCTGCGTTTCGCGGTCCCGCGTGACCCGGTGATGGTCGCCCAGTGGGTCTCCTTCAACGTCATCGACACCGAACGCCAGGACTGGGCACGCGGCTGGGCGAAGCTCAAGGCGTTCACCGAGCGAGAGGGGCACGCCCGAGTGCCCTACGGACACCGCGAAGGAGCAACTCCCCTGGGGCAGTGGGTCGCAGAACAGCGACGCGCGTACGCGGCCGGACAGATGAGCGGGCTGCGCGCGGCACGGCTGGAGAAACTCGGCATGGTCTGGTCCGTCGCTGATGAGCGGTTCCAGGAGAACCTCGAGGCCGCCAAGGCGTACCACGAGCAGCACTGGACCCTCTGCGCACCCCGCACCGCGACGATGCTGGACAAGCCCATCGGGCAATGGCTCTCCAATCTCCGCCGCCCTGGCGCCCTCGACGGGCACCCGGAATGGAAGCAGGCACTGGAGGGCGTAGACGAGAACTGGAATCCCAAGTGGCCTGCGGTGTGGCAACGCCACTACGCAGCGCTACGGGAGCTGGTGCGCGACGAAGAAGACCAGGCAGGCCAGACCGACCTCGTCCTGCCCGGGATCACCGTCCACGGAATGGACATCGGACGATGGCTCGCCAAACAACGCCGGCACACCGTCTGGCAGGGGCTGATGGACGGGCAGCGTGCACTCCTGGAGGCGATCGGCGTGGTGCCGCTGCCCCCAGCCGAGGAAGCCCCCGCCAAGCCGTCCAAGGGCGCCTCTGGCACGTTCGAGCGGGGCATTGCGGCCCTGGCCCAGTTCAAAGCCCGCACCGGCTCTGTGACCGTCCCCAGAAGCCACGTAGAGACGCTCCCAGACGGGACGGAGGTGAAGCTGGGGGTGTTCCTCAGCAACACCAAGAGCAGACGCGCCAAACTCACCCCCGACAAGCGCAAGGCGCTCGCCGACCTCGGACTCCACTGGGCGGGATGATGCCGTGATCGCCTTGCCCGCCTGGCGGTCCAGGTGGGCTCAGTCGTCCTCCGGCGGGCCAGCAAGACGCGCCTGCCTCTCGGGCAGCACCACCTGGGCGGAAGTGTCAGCGTCAGCTCGCCGCTATCGGCATTACCGCTGAGGCGGCGCAGACTCGTGGGGCAGGGTCACGGCGGCGGAGGTGAGGCGGTGAGGTACGGCGCAAGTTGGGCTTCAAGATCAGCGACGCGTTTGTCCAGGAAGCGGTTGTTCTGGCGGGCGCCGGCCAGACGCTCTTGGAGGCGCTGGTTGTCCTGGGTGAGCTGTCGTGTTTGCTGCTTCAGGCTGGTGTTCTCGGTGACGATCCGCTGAAGTGAGCCTTCGGGGAGTTCGTGTTCGAGGTCGCGGATCTTGCCGAGGATTTCTGCGATGTGGGTGCGCTGAGTGCGGATTTCGCGCTGGGCCTGGTCGAGTGCCTCTTCGGCGTTGAGGGCGCGCTCCCTCCAGGCAGGCTGTGTCGGCGGCGTGTGGCTGCGGCTGTTGGGGATTCCGGGGTGGGAGCTGTTTTTGCGGGTGGCGTGCTCGACAAGGACTCTGGCCTGCTGGTTTTGGTAGAGGAAGGTGCGCGAGACGCGGGCGGTACGGGCGAGTGCTGCGGCGGTGATGGGCGTGTGGTCGCGTGCCATGGCATCCATAGCGGTCTGGAGGCGTTGAAGCATTTCCTGGGTGGCTTGGTGGCGGGCTCGTACGGCCGCTTCGGTGCGGGAAGTGCTCATGGCTGCCCTGTGGTGTCGTCGGGGGTCTGCAGTGCTGCGAGGTCTCGGGCGCGGAAAGCGGTGCTCCAGGTGCGGTGGAAGTAGTCCTGTGGGCGCCGCAGGTCGAGGGTGAGAGCTTCGTCGAGGATGCCAAGGGCGGCCAGGGCCTGCTCGAGTCCTTTGATGGCCTGGGCGGTGGGTTCGAAGACAGTGTGGAGGTAGTCGGCGGTGGCATCGTTGGGGGCGTTCTCGGCGATGGAGCGCCACTGTTCGGCTTTGCGTCGCCAGTAGAGGAGGTCTGCGCCGGAGAGGACGAAGTTGTCGCAGTTCTCGCAGTCGAGTTTCCAGGGGCAGGCCCCACCGTCGACGACTGGTTGGAAGGTGCAGAACCCTCCGTCGGCGGGGGTGCTGCGGCGGGAGAGGCCCAGGGTCAGGGCGAGGGCTGTGTCGCGGTCCATGGGGGTGGTGTCGCCGGAGAGGAGCTCGCCTGGGTTGGGAGCGCCGGGCCCGGCTACCCAGACGGTGTTCAGTACGTCTTCGAGGTCGCTGTTGGTGATCTTCACGTAGTGCTCGGCCATGCGTTCGGAGAGCTGGCCGAGGTAGCGGCGGATGTGAGTGAGCGTGGCGCCGGCGCGCAGCAGGTTGGTGGCCAGGGTGTGGCGGGCTTGGTGGGCGACGTACCCGCCGCCGAGGTCGAGACCGTCGATCCAGGTCTTGAAGCGCTGGTTGAAGTGTCCGTAGGAAATCGGTTGTTGGCCGTTGGGGTTGCGGATGCGGGAGGGGAAGAGGGCCAGCCTGGGGCGTTCAGCGGATGCTGGGACGCGGCCGTAGCGCTGTTCGAAGAGCTGGAGCGTCTTGGTGCGGCGGGCATCGAGGCGGTGGTAGATGGGCTCGGGGACGCGGATGCCCTCGTTGTAGTTGCCGACCTTGGTCTGGTCGTGCCACAACATGGCCAGGCCGCGGTAGCGGCCGATGCAGTCCAGTCGCAGTCCGACGACCTCGCTGCAGCGGCGCCCGGTGGCGACGATGGTCTCCCAGATGTCCCGCAGGCCTCGGTCGTTGAGGTCGAGTTCCTCCAGGCGGCGCAGGTTGGTCTCGTCGGTCAGCACCCGGGCGACGTCGTCGGTGAAGGGGTTGCGGGAGCGCTGTTTGAGGCCAGCGCCGCCGAAAGGGATGACGGTGAGGAATCCGGTGTCGATGCCGAGGCCCTCGGCGTGGCCGGTGGTGATGGCGCTGTAGAGCAGTTTGCGTGCCCCGTTGAAGACGAATTGGCAGCTCAGGTCGGTAACGGTGGGAGATCGTCCGTCGACCAGGACCATGCCCAGGGACGGCAGGCTGTGGCGGGCGCGGTGGCGCTGGTCGGCGACGAACTGCTCGGCGTGCTCGCGGCGCAGCACAGTGGGGTCGTGGCCTGCTGTGGGGGCATCGTTTTCGAGGAAGACGCCCAGTTCGACGGCGGCGCGGCGCATCTGGTCGAAGGGGCCTCTGGTGCGCGGGCACTGCGGAGATCGGAGCCACTCGGTGAGATGGTCCCAGAGCAAGTCGCGCAGCCACCGCTGGGGAACGGCGGTGATGTCGAAGTGGCTCTGGGCATTCTTGAAACGCCGTCCGAAGTGATCGGTCTCCAGGAAGCCGGCGTCCTTGGTGTCTGAGGGGCTGTAGTAGACGCAGCGCAGAGCGTTGACGGTCTCCCAGCAGATCTGGCGCACCATGGAGTGGAACTGTTTGCCAGTCAGGCCCTGGTGGCCCTCGCCGTCGAGGTCGGTCAGAGAGATGAATCGTCCGCGCCAACAGTGGTTGATGAGGTTCTTGATGCCATTGAGGTCCCAGGTCGAGCGTTGTTCAACTTGTGCGTGGGTGTTCAGGCCCCACTGGATCTCTGCGGCGAGCAGTGGGGGCAGGCCGTGCAGGTTGATCACTCCGGGTTGGGTGACGGGGAGCACGTGTGCGCACCAGGTACGGAAAGCGTCTTCGTCCTGGTAGGTCACTGGCAGGCGTTTGCCGTGCCGTCCCCTGCCATGTGCTGAGGTATCGACTTCAGCTCCCCCAGGGCGGCCTTGTCCCTGATAGCGCCCCTCGTGTTGACGGCACAGTCCCAGCGAGGAGGAGGCCAGCAGGGGGCACACCGCCTGACAGGTGCCGTACCCCGCCAGCGGGGCTTGCGTGCCTAGCCACTGCTGGAGTGCCTCTTCTTCGGTCCGTGCGGTGCCGGCATGGTGTTGCCAGCGTGCGTAGTGCTGACTGCACAGCCGGAGGGCGGCTGTGGTGGCCGGCCGTTCCGGGCAGATCCGGCAGGGTCCGTGGTCGGTACCCCTGGCAGCGGGGAGCGGCTGGGCGGTACGAAGGAAGTCGGCTCTGGCCATACCGGATGCCTGAACCTGGGTCCACGATCGGTGATGGGATTCGCAGATGACGTGGCCTACCTGGCGGGAGCGCCCGCAGCCGTCGATGGAGCATCGCCAGCCATAGACGGGGTGCTGAGGCGGGATCCTGATCAGCGTGTCGCGATAGAGAGGATCGAATGCGGGGGCGTCGATGAGGGCCGTGAGCAGTTCAAGCCGGTCGCGGCCGATGCGGGTGACGTCGGTGCGGCCGGGCAACAGCGTCAGCGGGATCACGGCTGTGTCCCCCACACCTGCTCAAGCGCCGCGGTGAAGACCGGGTCGTGGACATCCACGTGGCCGTAGACCTGCTCGACAGTTGCGGCCGAGGCCCAGCCGCCGGCGTCACGTGCGATCACCGCGTTGCCCCGTGCGGCGTCCAACACCGCGGTGGCGAAACTGTGCCGGAATGCGTGCGGCACCACCCGGCCGATCTCCACACGGGCTGCGGCCCGGCGCAGCATGCCTCGGGCCGCTGCGGTGGTCCACGGCTGGCCGCGGGAGGGGCCGTGCAGGCTGACCAGGAGCATGCCGTGAACGGGCTGGGCCGGGTACTGGGTGGTGATGTACTCGAAGTAGGTGTGGATCATCGCCGGGCTCGCCCGGCGCACCGTACCGCCGCACACCGTGCCGTCCTGCGAGGTCCAGGGTGTTTTGGTCTTGGCCCGGGCACGGTTGTGGTTGTCCTCGCGGTGGCAGATGTGCACGTGCGGTCCTCGGCATTGACCACATGTGGCTTGCTCGCGCAGGTGCAGGTCGATTAAGCGCAGCCCGCACAGCTCCCCGATCCGGAAGCCGCCGTCGGCCAGCCACGTGACCACCATCCGGTCCCGCGCGCACGACACCGCCCCCAGCAAAGCTTCCCGGGCTCCCTCGGGCAGCATCTTCGGATGCCGGCGGACCTGTTCCGCCGAAGCCAGGGGGTTCGCGGGCATGCTGTGCAGGACGTGCCCGAGCATCGCCCGGCGACGGTCCGCCTGCGTGGGCAGCCGTGTTGTCCGCAGCGCCTCGGCCAGCAACGGGTTCACTCCCCGGATGCCCAGGTGAAGGTAGAAGCCCTTCAGGCAGGCTGCCGCGGTCTTCAGTGCGCTGTGCCCGTACGGGCGCTTGCCTTCCCGCCACGGCAGACCGAACGGCCTCGGGTAGTGCGCTCCGAGCGCTGCCATGTAGTGCCGCAAGTCCTCAAGTGATACCGACCCTGTGTCCAGGCCTGCGAACCGCAACCACCGCAGGTGGTCGACCAGCACATACGCGTACGTGCGGTCCGTGCCCGCGGCGCAGGTATGCAGGAACCCGTCTGCCTCGGCCACCACTGAGCAGTCGGTGTCCACGATCGTGTAGCAGACCCGGCCGCCCCCACGGATGATCTCCTGCACCCGCAACTGGCCCACCACCAGCCGAACACCCACCCGCGCACCGCCCCCTTACGAACGGGGAACCGCCCCGGTGGCGGCGCTCCTGGCCCCGAGTCCACACCCCTCCCCCACCCCGGCGGATCACTTCACGCGAACATCCCACACACCCGAGTGACGGTTGGTAAAGTCCGTCACCCTCATACGCCAGAACGTCGGAGGGGCAACTTCGCTGGCGAAGTCAGCGCGGACAGGTATGCCCCAGAGCGCGGTGCCCCATCCACACCACCACGTCGCATACCCGCAGCGCACTCACCGTCTCCGGCACTCCCGCGACCTGGCGCAGCACGAGCAACCGGCGGTGCAGGGCGCGGTCGTCCGCGCGCAGCGCGGCATGCAGCGCAAGCCAGAACGAGGGGCGCGGGCGGCCCAGAGCGCAGCGCACCACCTTGTCGTAGACCGGCAACAGCCGCGGACGCTTACGCGCCAAGACCTTCCCTGCGATCACCCATCCGACATCGGGCTGATCGCGAAGGAGATGCCAGGCCTGATCCGCCGGCGAGCCGTCGGCCAAGACGGAGACTGCGGCATCGGCCATGTCGATGTCCCTGGGAATGGCCTGCAGCAGATCGGACAGCCGCGCGCCGAGAGGGCCCTCCAGAATGTCCAGCGCGACAGGCGCCGGAACGGTGACCGACAAGGTCAGCACCGCGACCAGGTCCTCCGCCGTGATCCGGTCGGCAACCTCCGGTCGATCTCCCCCACCCGCCAAATGCTCGAACCGGCTCCCGGTGAACGGCACTGGGGCGTAGGCGCCGAGCGGCAAATCGACGCCGAAGTAGCGCCGCAGATCCACGACGGCCTGAGGATCGGCGATGAAAGCACCCAACCGTTCCACGAAGCGATTCGGAAGACCAACGAAAGACACCAGCAACTCCTCGTCTGTGCGGTCACCGAGGGTGGGGGGAATTACCTGGCGCAGTGACTATCGAGGTGATCCTCCACGCCAGCGCCTCCGGCGAAATCGACGGTTGCCAGTAACTCAAGAATCGCGGCGGGCAGGGATTGTCTGCACCGGGCTCCAGCGGCCCCACCGGAACGGATTCCGCTGGCCCCACCAGGTGTTCGACTGTGGGCCCGGCGAGTGGCCGGTGCGCAAGCGCAGCCAGCGAGAATAGGCCGTCCTGGGCGAGGTGCACGGTCGGCTGCCCGTTCGAGAGGCGGGGCCAAGTCTCACCGTTCACCTGGGGCCGACGAACGCCGTTCAGGACAAGGGATCGTACGGCGTGAGGCGGAGTCGAGCACGAGGGACAGACGACTGTCCCCCCGGCCAGGCACGTCGGTGCCGCGGTCGACGCAGCGTTCGTTGGGCACATCGAGGACTGCTGCCATCTTGCCGGTCAGAGAGGAGGTGTACAGCATGCCCGACACTGGCGCCTCGCGGCGGAAGACGTGCAGCAGGTACTCGGTAACCACCTGCGTGGGTACGTAGTCGATCTGCTCGTAAGTCGAACGCGCTGGCGCAGTCAGCTGGGCGGCGAAGTCCCTCAGGAACATCAGCGGGCGGCGGTCCGCAGCACGGTCCAGGTCGAACAGGGACGGCACGAGCGGCAGATCGGTGAAATCGACGACATGGCAGGGAGAGGACATCTCGAAGGCCGCAGCCGTTGCCCAAGGCTCCTCACTGCGCAGTGAGGTCTCCTCGACTGCGGTTTCGGCGTCGATTGCACCGTAGAACATGGGGATTCCGGCAGGGCTCATGCGGTTGGCCTGTCGGGCGTACTGCCGTGGCGCTGTGCCCAGGCGCCGCGCGTCCCAATCGACCTGCGACTCGTCATGGGTCAGGGCGCGCCACAGACGGGTGCCAGCGGGCAGTTCCTTGACGAGACCGAGTCTGTCGACGATGTCGCCCACGTGGTCAAGGATGCGGGCGGCCGACACCTCGCCAGCACCCAGGTACTCCTCCTCCGGCTCACGCAGCCAGAAGACATAGCGAGTGCGGTACTGCACTTGCTCACAAAGCCGGGCCCATCCATCACGAAGAGCCTCATCACGGCGAGGGGCGATGAAATCGGCAGGCACCCAAGGCTTGTCAATGATGGCGTCGTATACGGCCTCTAGGAGGCCCTCACCCACGAGGACGTCTGAGCCGCCGCAGTTCTCCACCACCTCCCACGTTTCCAGGATCGTCCACTGGTAGCCGCCTTCTCTGCCGTCCCAGGACACACCCTCGTCGTCAGCGGAGCGGTACTCGTTGCACACGGCCGCAACGAACGTCTCGAGCAGGACATCGAGCTCCGCGGCCGGGGACCGTCCGCAAAAGCTGCAGACGTCCTCATCACGCTCGGCGGCGCCCAGCACTGCTTCGAGGACGTCGTCCTCCACACAGCCGGTACATACGTATTGATCGGTGAAGCACCAGCCCTGGTCGTCCTGCTCCTCGATCATGCGCTTGTAGAGGCCCATCAGCAGTCGCTTCTTCTCCGGTGCGCGCGTGATGCGCGAGTGTGGTCGTCAAAGGTCAGTGCCGGACACGGACTGCGTGTCCACCCCAAGGTCGAACCGCATCTGCTGCCGCATCTCGGATAGGAGCGCCCACGACTGTTCGACGCCAGTTTCGAAGGTGGTCAGGTCAGCCTGGTCGTAAGGGGTGGACGCGGCGAGCTGCTTCAGCCGTCCATAGCCGGCGTTCAGATGCCTGCTGGCTGCGCCGGCCACAGCCATAACTTGCAGGGGGACGATCATCTGCGCCTCGGCGTAGCTTTCCCGAAGTGTCGTACGGCGCGCCTCAAGCTGTTCGAGCGCGGCCTCGACGCCGGTCTCATTACGCAGCGCGTGCATGAGGTCGACCTGCGCCGTCAGGTACTGGCGGGCTGCTGTGTTGAGCGTGATGTAGCACGCCCTGCGCAAGGCGATGGATTCCTCAGCTCGGTTCCGGGCTCGCTCCGCCTCGAGGAGAGCCTCTGCGTGATTACGTTCCTCACGCCGCTGCTCCGCAGCCGCCTCCATCTCCATCCGCTTGGTGCGGTCCGCGCGGCTCTGCGTCAACAGCGAAGCACCCAAGGTGCCAACCACACCAACCACGGCCACCAGCAAAGCCGTCCAGCCCGCCCCCACAGCCCCTCCAGTCCTAGCATCCATGACGATTATCGGGCAGGGCCAGCTTCCCTCATCACAGCTATGTCACCCGCACCCCTGAACATGCTTCTGCTGAAGTGCCTGGCGTCGAACAGGTTTTTCGTCACTGCAGTGCAGCCTGTGTACTCACGGCTGTCGGCATCGCATCGTTTGGTGTGTCTAACTTTGATCTCGCCAGCCGGACGAGCCAAGCGGAGAACCCCTGCCGCTGTCAGCCACTTCATCGGAGACGGTGCAGGAGGTCGTCGACGGCGTGCCGGGCACGAAGCGGCCAGCTGCGTACGGCGAGGGAGCGAGCAGCGCGGGCCTGTTCGGCGGCCGGGTGCGGACCGGTGACCGGGATGGGTGTGTCGGCGCCGAGTGCCCTCAGTGAGCCGTCGTAGAGGCAGTTGGCCTTGCAGCCGTCCTCATGGTGGTCGATGGTGCAGGTGGTCAGGTGGTACAGGTGGGCGCCGGTGTCAGCGATCCCGGCCGGCGCGGTGGTCATGGTGACGAACTGGTTCAGCTGCGCAGCCGCGGCACTCGTAGAGACGACGAAGACGTTCTCCTAACGGCGCAGCGGATGGTCGGCGGGCAGTCCGGTGATATAGGCGGGGTCGTCGAGGCAGCCGTCGCGTTCGGCGCTGACGTGGGCGGGATCGTACTGACCCAGGTATTCCAGGCAGACGCGGCCGGGGGCGGCAAAGTGGGCGCGCCATTCAGCACCGCGCAGGCGTCCGCCACGGGCGTCGACCACGATGCCGCCGTCGACGACGGGGATGACGGATCCGCACACATACTTCGAAGAACTGGGCCATTGATGAGAAATTCGTTCCGCAAGGCCCTTATGCAGCAGCCCCTCACGGACACTCCGCACCCGCGGACGCGCCTCACGGGCGAAGCATCTTCGACGACATCGACGACTAACGACCGCACCGCCGTCGCCAACGCCACACACATGTTCACCACGAAGAACGCCAGGCCAGCCCCGCCCCGTACACCTCACCAGCCGGTAAAACGGACGAGGCGCACCGCGCGTCCGGGTCGATGGGGAAGGCGTGGGCGGACATCCACGACCAGGCGATCATCCCGGCGGCGCGTCGGCTGTACCTGACGGCGACGCCCCGGATCTGGCAGGAACGGCCCCCACACTGGGAGGTCGCTGACGGCGTACGGGACGCGCTGCCGGCTGAAATGGCGGCCTCCATGGACGACGAAGAGGTCTTCGGGCCTGTCCTGTACAAGCTCAGTCTGGCGTCGGCGGTCTCCCGTGGATTGCTTGCGCGGTACCAGATCATCGTGCTGGAGCTCCAGGACCCGGTCGTCACCCCTCAGCGGCTGATGGGTGAGGAGCGGCGCGGCGAGGAGGTGCGGGGGCAGCGGCTCGGGGCGCTGCAGGCGGCGCTGCTGCACGCGATGGCGCAGCACAGCCTTCAGACCTGCATTACCTTCCATCACCGGACGATCGAGGCGCAGGCGTACGCAGAGGGCCTGGAGCGCGTTGCCGCCAAGCTGCACGCGGATCAGCCGGAGAAGTACCCAGCGAAGACCTGGGCCGACTGGCTCTGTGGGGAGCACGACCCGCAGCGCCGGCGGGAGGTGCTTGGCTCCTTCGGGACCACCGCCCGGCGGGCAGTGCTTTCGAACTGTCGTGTCCTGGGGGAGGGCGTCGATATCAGAAGCGTAGATAGTGTTGCCCTGTTGGACCCGAAGGGTGCGCCGCATGACATCGTGCAGGCCATCGGGCGCGCTCTGCGGCAGCAGCCGGGGCAAGGGAAATTGGCTTCTCTGATCGTGCCTGTTTTCCTCCAGCCGGGAGAGCAGCCGGAAGACATGTTCACTTCCGGATCGTATCGGCCTTTGGTGAAGGTACTTGAGGGTCTTCGGGCTCATGATGAAGAAGCCATCGAGTTGCTCGCGATTCCGCAGGAACCGCAGAAAGACGTCGCGCAGCCCTCCGTGAACATCGGTGCGGCACCCGGGGAAGGCGAGGAGGAATCCCGTCTGCTGCTCCGTTTTGCGGCCCCCAGGGATCCAGTGATGGTCGCGGAGTGGGTGTCCTTCAACGTGATCGACACCGAGCGGCAGGACTGGGCCCGCGGCTGGGCCGCGCTCAAGAAATTCACCGAGCGTGAACTTCACGCCCGAGTCCCCTACGGGCACAAAGAGGGAGCAACTCCCCTGGGACAGTGGGTCGCTGAACAGCGAAGGGCGTACGGGGCCGGGCAGATGACCGGCCAGCGCGCCCAGCGACTGGAGAAGCTCGGCATGGTGTGGTCCGTCGGGGATGAGCGGTTCCAGGAGAACCTGGAGGCGGCCCGCGCGTACTACGAGGAACACTGGACGCTCTGCGCGCCACGGCCGGCAACCATGCTGGACCGGCCCATCGGACAATGGCTCTCCAACCTGCGCCGCCCCGGCGCGCTGAACGACCACCCCGAGTGGGAAGCGGCGCTGCGCGAGATCGACGAGGACTGGAACCCGGCCTGGCCGGCCGACTGGCAACGGCACTACGCCGCCGTACACGAACTGCTGCGCGACGAAGAGGGCCAGGCCGACGTCCTGCCCGGCGTCACCGTGCACGGGATGGACGTCGGACGCTGGCTCGCCCGGCAACGCCAGCACACCGTCTGGACCAGGCTGACGGACGGGCAACGCGAACGCCTGGAGCAGCTCGGCATCGTGCCCCTACCACCGGAGCCAGAAGCACCCGCGAAGCCCCCCAGAGGCGGCCCTGGGGCCTTCGAACGGGGTATCGCGGCACTGGCCCAGTACAAGACCCGCACCGGCTCAGTGACCGTCCCCAGAGGCCACGTAGAACGACTGGAAGACGGCACAGAGGTCAAACTCGGAGTGTTCCTGTCCAACACCAAGAACAGGCGCGCCAAACTCACCGACGACAAACGCCAGGTCCTAGCCGAACTCGGACTGGAATGGGCAGCCTGACAGGGCAACGACGGCGCCCGCCCCGGGGATACGCCCGGGGCGGGCGGAGGACGTGAACAACCGCCCAACGAAGCACCCACCAGAAAGGCAACGGGTCCGGCAAAGGATCAAGGTGCTCATCAAGTTGGCCCGGACCAACCGCTATCCCGTGAAGCCCGTCGGCGGGTTGGTCCAGACGGCGTGAGGCGTGTTCACGAACGCTGCAGCCAGTCGGTGTACCACTTGCGAAAGTCTGGGCTCACCGGGACGAAGCCGCCCCAGTCCGGGTCGATCTGCCAGACCTCGCCCGCTCGCGGGCCGGTCAGGATCAGCCGGATGTAGATGCCGCAGCCCTCTTCGGCGAGCATGAGTGTGCCCCGGGTCAGTTCATCGGTCGGTGCGCCGATCCGGCCGTGCAGGGGTTCGGTGAGAGGGAACGGCGCGGCGAGTCGGCCCGGCAGCCGGTCCTCTTCCCACTCGTCGTCCACGGCCCACTCCGCGTCGGCCTCCGGTCGGGGGATGGTCAACGGCATCAGCCCGTGGCCAGGACCGGCGGGGCCGTTGCCCACCTCCGCGACGAAGGAGCGGTACTCCGCCGGCAGATCGACACCGAGGGCTTCCTCGAACGCCCTGATCTCCGCCTCCGGCAGCGCGGGCGCCAGCTCGTACCGGTGCGTATCCGCCCCGAAGCGCGCCCGCCCCGGGTCCCGTGCCGCCATCTCCCGTATCCGAGCGCGTACGGTGCCCTCGTCCCAGCTCTCCATCCCGCGACCGTAACAATGACGCCGGCGCCCGGGCTGCCGCCCTTTGCGCTACGCGGCTACCGTGGCGGCCTTCGACGAGATTCCGGTGCCGCTCTGCGCACCCTGCCCCTGGCTGCGGCATACCGGCAGCCATGCGCCGCATCAGCCGCCACCACGGCAGGCGCCCTCCCCGCCCAGCCCGCAGCCCAGGCCCCTCCTCCACGCTCCGCGCACACGCGCCCGACGCGTCCACGTTGCAAAGGTCGCGGGACGCGGCACGGCAGTCACTGGCGAGGAGGACGACGATGCGCGGCTACTCCTCCTTGGTGCCGGCGGCTGACGGGCATAGTGGCGCTCTCCTCGGTCTCGTCATCCGCGTACGGCTCGCCCCCCAGATACGCGGGTTCCATGAACACCGCCGTGTAGTCGGGCTTGTTCACGCGCGAGAGCTCAGGCTCGGTAGGGCTCATCAGTACTCCAGATGTGTAGAAGCGCCGCTCAACATCGCTTGGCCCGGCGTGGTTTGCCACGTCGGGGATTCAATGCGAGGAGGCGACACCAGCGGTCGCGACGCCCAACGGCAGCGCGAATTTACTCGAACGCGGTCCACATGGCTTCGGCGGCGCTCGTCCGTCCGCCTTCGAAGCACCGTTCATCGCGAGTTGGGCGGATCCCCAGCGAGGACGCGCCCGCCACCAATCCTACGCGCGAGGCAGTGAGCCACTGCGGCTGGACCACACCACACAGTCAGGCGTCCTGCCCACGAGCGGTGTCATCGCCATCTCATCGCCATTTCATCGGCCGTGGTTAGCGTCGGCACCGTCCGATGGAGGCACTGTCCAGCGCCGGTCATCCAGTGGAGGTGAATGAGATCGCCGAGATCGTCGTAAAAGGCGTATTCACCACATTGCGTGGCATGGGCGTGGCCCCGAGGAGAACGACTGGCACGTCCAAGGTTCTGTAAGTACCGCTCAGGGGCTGCGGCGCTGCCTACGGTCGACTCCACCGTCCGCACAGCACCCGGGGAGAGACCTGGGCGACCGCGCCACCACCGCACTGCAATCAGCATGGTTCACCGCAAACAGGGGGAAACGATGAAGAGCATCGCCCGTGTCATATCCATCGCCTGCACCGCTCTGGCTCTCGGCGCCGGGGCTACCGGCGTCGCCAGCGCCGACAGCATTCCGCAAGGCCACGTCACCGCGACCAATGGCTTGGCGCAGCGTCACAACGCCCCGGTGGACAACGACGATTGCAAGAACGGCTGGACGAACGACAGTGGCATCCGCAACGCGGTGTGGGTCTGCGGGACAGGCTTGGGAGTGCACCGTGTTACGGGTGCGTCCGTCCTGGCACCGGTGGGCACCAACCCGGTTACCGGCCATGTCCATGTGTGGGACAAAACCGGGTCGATCTTCTTCGACGGGCCGCAGGTGACCCTGCACTCCGGTGACGTAGCCGGCAATTACGACTGGAACGGCGACTGGACCCTCCCGGACGGCGACTCGGTGTGCTCGGCCTGGATCTACGCCGACGGCACTACCACCGCGGCCGCATGCATGGACATCCACAGCTAGAAGACCTACCCGAAGCCGCGATCACACGGTCGGTGAAGGCCGCGGAGCCTGAGCGCGGAGTCGATCGAGGTTCGGCTCGGCACAAGCCGAGCCGGACCGGTCGACGCAGCCTGTTCCACGCCACCGACGTCGACGCCCTGCCCTCCGCCCGGACCGAGGCCAGCCGGAAGCAGCTGCACGGCGTCGGCAAAGGCTGGCGCTCCCCGCGCACTGCATCGACGAAGACGACGGCACCGGCCTGAACCGGTGTGCAGACAGCCTCAAAGCCGTATCGCCCCTCTCGCACCATGGAGCAGCTCGGCATCGCACCGCTGCCCGGAACCGGAGGCACCCGCGAAACCGTCCACGGCGCCCCTGGGGCCTTCGAGCGAGGTGTAGCGCCCCAGGGCCCACGTAGAGCGACTGGAGGACGAGATGGAGGTCAAGCTCGGGGTGTTCCTGTCGAACAGCAAGAGCAGGCGCGGGAAGCTCACCGCCGACAAGCTCCAGGCGCTGGCCGACCTCGGACTCGAATCGTGGCCTTCGACGACGCCGGAGCTGTAGGTGAGCGTCATGCCGGCGAGGACGGCGTCCCAGTCCTGGCGCAGGAATCCGGCGAAGCCTCGTATCGGGCCTGGTCCGTTGGTCTCGGCCTCGCGGACCCAGGCGGCGAGGAGGTGGCCGCGGCGGTCGCGGACCAGGCCAGTGAAGACACGGGCCAGGTCACAGGCGCTGGCGATGTTGGGGCAAGCGAGCCGGGCTTCGTCGAGTTGGGCCTGCTCGTCGCTGCTGAGGGTGTCGCGTGGGCGCATGATCCAGGAGGTGATCTTGCGCGGGCTGGGAATCGGCCGGGGTGCTTCGGGGGCTGCGGTGCCGCCCCGCAGGCTTCGGACGTAGAGGCGTACGGCCTGGTGGTTTCCGCGGAAGCCGTGTTCGCGGATCTCCCGGTAGATCTGGGTCGCGTTGGTGCAGCCGTGGGTGAACCGTTGCTGGATGTAGGGGCGGTAGGGGTCGATCTGGCAGGGGCGACGGTCGCGGGCCGAAGCGATCAGCACGTCGAGGTCGGTGGTCAGGTAGCGGCGGACGGTCTTGCGGTCCAGTCCGAGTCGGCGAGCGATGGCGCTGATCGTCCACGTCCCTTCCCGTAATCGGTGGATCTGCGTATATCGTTCGGTCACCCGCTGCATGAGCGGGGTGGCAGGGATGCTGTCGAGTGGCGGCGTCAGCGGCAGCAGTGCCATGGGTGGTGTGGTCGACGGCGCCGGTGCGTCCACGTCGTCCAGGGCGTATTTATGCAGGCAGGCGCGGTGCTGGTGGCAGGTCTTCTCGACCGCGGCGGACAGGTTTTGAAGCAGGTGCCAGCGGTCGGCCACCTCAGTTGCGACCGGTGCCGCCTCCTTGATCGCGCGACTGTAGCCGCTGTCGCGGTCCCGGCAAATGATCTCGGCGCCAGGATGTTCGGTGAGCCAGGCAGCCAGCGTCTCGCTGGTGCGGTCGGTCAGCAGGTCGACCGGGGTGGAGGTCTCGACGTCGAGCAGGATGGTCCCGTAGGTACGCGAGCGTCGGAAGGCGAAGTCATCGACGCCCAGCACCCGCGGGCTGCGGGCAGGGACCTCGGGCGCGTGCAGCTCGCCGAGCAGCCGAGCCCGGCCAGTGGGCACCGCCAGTGAGCGGCACAGCCGCATGCCCGGTCGGCCGCCCGCTGTGAGCGCCACGGACCTCCACAGTGTCTTCACGCCGGGCCCGGCACGGGCATAACGCGTGGTCAGACCCTCAACCTGCTCAACGAACGTACGACGCCCGCAGTCTGCGGCATCGTAGAAGAATCGCCGGACCTCCAGCTTCACCAGCACGCGGCGCCCGCCGACGGGACACTCGGCCAGCCGTCGCCCGTATCGGCTGTGTATCCGACGCGAGACGGCCGTGCAGTCCGGACACCTCAACTCCGGTACGACACTGTGGGTTTCAGCCACAACCACCCCGCCCACCTCGGTCAACCGATCCAGCACCATCCCCACGGCATCCGGGAACAGCACGTCCTTCAACACGGACAGAACCCCCATGACCAGGGCATTCCCGCAGCCAAACACGATGCCGAGAACGACACGATCGTGACCGTCACGAAATTCCACCCAGACCCGTGAATTTCCCCAGGCTCGATCGAATACCCCACTTGGTTTCACGGTCAACAGACGGATGGGGCCGCCCGGTCGATGAGCGTGCGGGCCGAGCCGCCCGGTCCTGGACACCGCAACTGAACATCCGCCGATCCATGCACCACGCGCCCTGCGCCCTCCCGGCGTGGGGCGTGTCACGTCCTGTCATGCCCGATGCGGCACTCCAGCCGGGACCGGCGTGGGCTCGTCCGTGGGGGCCTTCTTCAGCGCGGCGAGTACGTCCGGCTGCTCCACCAGAGCGATCAGCTGCTGCTCCGTCAGCGGAGTGCCGTTCACCGTCGTAGGGCGCGCGCCTGCGGAGAGGGCTTCGGTGTTGCCGTCATCCAGGCCGAACACCTTCCCCTCCAGCGTGACCGCGGTCACCGACATCACGCCGCCCGGTCCTACCCCGTTGTTCGTCATGGACGCCCAGCCCCGGGAGCCATCCGGCAGGCTGACTGGCTGGCAGCGGCTGGTGTAGCGGGAACCCGTGCACGGGTTGGAGAGCTCGGCCAGGCTCTGGCGGCCCACCTGCGCACTCAAAGTAGTGACGGTGCCGTCCGGGTGCGTGAGATGGAAGCTGGTCGGTCCGGAACCAGGGGCAATCTTCACTCCGGCCGGAAGATGAGCCGTGAGGGCCGCGAGCAGCTGTGCCTGCACGGCCTCACTGTTCCGCTTGGACAGGTCGTGCGGAGGGAGCGCCGGAGTGGAAGCCTGACCCGCAAGCTCGGGGGTGCCGTTGTGAGCGGAGGTAGTGAGGGACTGTGTCAGGCCCAGGCCGACCGTGACAGCCGCCATTGCGGCGCAACTCCCCGCAATGGTCAGGGTGCGGCGCAGTTTGCGGCGCTTCCCTCGCGCCAGGATCGCTCCCATGTCCGGGCCATCCCCGCCGTCGTCCCCTGCGAGAGCACGGTTGAACATCGTCTTGGCGTCCGACTCTTCATCGTTCATCAGTGGGGTGCCTCCTGTCGGGCAAGCAGGGTCCGCATACGCTCCAAGCCACGCGCCGTATCCGAGCGGATCGTGGCCGGTTTCCGGCGTAGCAGCCGCGCGGTTTCGGCTACGTCCAGGTCGTGCCAGAACCGCAGCACAAGCGCTGCGCGCTGCATGGGCGCGAGCGCCGCCAGCGCGCGAGTGAGGGCATCGCGCTCCTCCAGAACCTGAGTCTCTTCCTTCGCTACGTCCGGAAACTCGCCGGGCAGCTGCTCACGGCTGGAGTGCTTGCGGGTGTGGTCGACAAAGCAGCGCACCAGTGTGCGCCGCACATACGGATAGGCCGCCTCTTGGCGGTGCAGAGTGCGCCAGCGCGGGTAGCAGCGACTCAGTGCGGTTTGGGTGAGGTCTTCGGCTACGTGCCAGTCGGCGCACAGCAGGTAGGCGGTTTGCCGTAGCTGCTGCCAGTGTCCGCGGGTGAACTGCTCGAACTGCTCGTCATGGCGTGCCCCCACTGGCCCTCCGGCCTGTTGCTGCTTGCGTGATGACCTTTCATATGAGTAGACGGAGTGGGGGTGGCTGGGCGTTGCAGCGTCATTTCGGCGGGTGGCGAGCCAGGATGATCTTGGTCCGATTTGGTGGACAAGAACTGACGGGCGGCCCCTCCTGTGTGGCGGCCAGCCGAACCCCACCGCGGCAAGGAGCGGGGAGCCATGGCGAGCAGGTCTGTCCCACACTTGAGCAGGGCATGGGGAAATTCAAGGAGCCCTATCAGAGAGCTGTCTGGCACGTTAGGCAAGTTCTATCGGCACGTTGCCGTTCGGACGGGACCACCTGGAGCGGCAGAAGGGGGCGCCAGTGAGAATCTGGCTTCTGCTGCACTGCGCAGCGGGCCGCGCCCCAGCACATACTGCTGGTCGATGAGTGCATTTGCCCCGGCCGCTGATGCGCTGGCCGTGACGCCGTTGCTCAACTGCCTTCTCCGAGAAGCCGCCGTGCCGGTGCCCTAGCCGGCCGGAGCACGGGCCGAGCGGGACGGTGATCCGCGGGCCGCAGCGGCCGGAGAACCGTCCGATGAGCCTTCCGAACGGATATCCGCTGCCACGGCAGCCAACCCTCTCGACGACTCGCGCGCCGTTCACGGCTGCGCGTGCGCCGGCGCCTGCTGCGGGTCCGCACCGGTCGCCGCCCGTCCGAACGGCTGGCCCCAAAAGCCGATACAGCGGACTCACCCTCTACCAGATCCTCGACACCCTCCAAGACCCGCTGAACTGCTGGACCGGCAACTGCACCACCTGCCACCGCCCCCTGCCCAGAACAGCCACCACCAGCCCAAACCCAAGAGCCAGAGCAACCCAACGGAGTCCTACTAGGCGCCGCGGAGCGCCGTGGTGGCGATGTCCAGGAAGGCCAGGACCAGCGGTTCGCGGATGGTGGTGGGGGCCACGAGGCAGGTTTCCTCGGAGGGTAGGTCGGTGACCGGGATGTGGGTCAGGTCGGGGCGGGAGTAGGTGCGGGCGACGCTCAGTGGGACCAGGGCGATGCCGTGGCCGGAGGCGATCAGCTCGAACTTCTCCTCCGCGGAGGTGGTGCGGCGGCGGGTCGGGGTGTCCAGGACCGGCTCGCCCTCCAGGTCGGCCAGGGTCAGTTCTTGACGGCTCGCCAGGTGATGGCTGGTCGGGAGGCAGGCCACCCGGGGTTCTCTGCCGATCGGGACGGTGGACAACCCCGTGTCGTCGAAGGGGCGGCGCAGGAAGCCGACCTGGGCACGGCCGTCGCGCAGTGGGAGGTCCTTCTCCCACCAGTGCGCCGGGACGACGTCGATCTCCACCTGCGGATGGTGCTCCCCGAAGGCACGGATCGCCTCCGAGACATGCAGGCCGGGGGAGAAGGCGACCATCAGCCGCCGCACGCCTCGGTCGGCGTCCCGGACGCGCTGCAGCCCGGCCTCCACCGCCGCCAGGATGCCCTTCGCCTCCTCGCGCAGTTGATGCCCGGCCGCCGTCAGCTCCACCCGGCGCGTTGTCCGGTTCAGCAGCGTGCACCCCAACTCCTGCTCGAACGCCCTGATCTGCCGGCTGAGCACCGGCTGGGCGATGAACAACTGCTGCGCTGCCCGCCCGAAGTTGCCGTGCTCGGCCAGCGCGACGAAGTAGCGGAGCTTGCGCAGATCGAGACTCATGCCCTCAGGGTATCGAGCGGGGGCAAAGGGTATTGGACGCCCGAAACGCCCAGGCCGAGACTCGAAGGCATGATCGTAGTCACCACTCCCACCGGAAGTATCGGCAGCCGGCTGCTGCGCGACCTCCTGGACCGGACCGACGAGCCGGTCCGTGTCGTCGTCCGCGACCCCGCCCGGCTCCCCGACGCGGTCCGCGACCGCGTCGACGCCGTCACCGGCTCGCACGGCGACCCCGCCGTGCTCGACCGCGCCCTCGCCGGCGCCGACGCCGTCTTGTGGGTCGCCCCGCCCAACCGCCAGGCGCCCACCCTGGACGCTATCTACGCCGACTTCACCCGCCCCGCCGCCAAAGCCTTCGCCGCCCATGGCGTCGGCCATGTCGTCAGTGTCTCCGCGCTCGGCCGCGGCACCCCCGTCGCCGACCGCGCCGGGCTGGTCACCGCCTCCCTCGCGATGGACGACCTGATCGCGGCAAGCGGCGTCGCCCTCCGGGCCCTGGCCAACCCCAGCTTCATGGAGAACCTGCTGCGCCAGACCGCCTCGATCCGCGACGACGGCGTCTTCGCCGACACCCTCCCCGCCGACCTCAAGGCCCCCGTCGCCAGCACCCGCGACATCGCCGCAGCCGGGGCCCGGCTGCTGACCGACCGCAGCTGGACCGGCACCGGCGAGGTGCCCGTGCTCGGCCCGGAGGACCTCTGCGCCGCAGACCTGGCCCGCATCATGAGCGAGGTCCTCGACCGCCCGATCCGCTACCGCCGGCAGTCCCTGGAGGACTTCCGCGCCGCGCTCCAGAGCCACGGCACGGGAGAAGCCCTCGTCGAGGGCTATGTCGCGATGATGCGCGCCAAGGGCGAGGGCCTCGACAACGGCGTGCATCGCACGGCGGACACCGCGAGCCCCACCACCTTCCGCACCTGGTGCGAGGAGGTCCTCAGGCCGGCGGTGGACGCATGAGCAGCACAGCCCCGACCGCTCTGATCGCCGGTGCCTCCCGCACCCTGGGCCTCGGCCTCGCCGCCGAGTACGCGCGCCGCGGCTGGCACGTCGTCGGCACCGTTCGCGGCGACACCCGCACCGCTCTGCACGACCTCGCGGACGCCTCCGACAGCCCGGTCACCGTCGAGCAGCTGGACATCAACGAACCCGAGCAGATCAACGCGCTCCGCGACCGGCTCGCCGGACGCAGCCTCGACCTGCTCTTCGTCAACGCCGGCATCACGCGCGGCGACCTGTCGATCGCCGACGTCCCCACCAACATGTTCACCGACGTCATGGTCACCAACGCGCTGAGCCCGATGCGCGTCGTCGAGGCGCTGCGCCCGCTGGTCGGCGCGGACGGCACCATCGGCGTGATGTCCTCCCGGCAGGGCAGCCTCGCCCACAACACCCGCGGCGGCCAGGACGCCTACCGGGCCAGCAAGTCCGCCCTCAACCAGCTGATGCGCAGCTACGCCGCACGGTACGCCGACGCCGCGCACAGCCTGCTGCTGATGTGCCCCGGCCACGTCCGCACCGAACTGGGCGGCGCTGGCGCTTCCCTGACGGTCAATCAGGTCGTCCCCGGGATCGCCGACACCATCGACCGACACCGCGGCGAGCCGGGCCTGAAGTACCTCGACTACCAGGACCACACCATGCCCTGGTAGCCGCCGGCCCACCGGTGAGGTGGTGGCTCCTGGGCGCGTGCCCGTACCAGACGACTCCCCGCCCTGGTCGGATCGGGGGTATCCACAAGCTCCGGCGCCCTCGCCCGCGCCCGACCGGAGCCCGCTCACCGCTCGGCAGCCGGCGCGCCGCCCACTGCGCAGCTTGGCGCACAGGCGGCCGTGGGCCAACTGCCAGGTCGCAGTGAGCGTGCACGCGGCCACGGACACCGCCTCGTGCCCACCGCAACGGCACCTGTTCAAACCCGAAGAGCAGGCCGATGATGCCGAGCAGCGGCGCAAGACCAGGACTCCCGAGACATCGGCCACCAAGAGAAGCGGCAACTGGCACTGGACACCATCGATAAGCTAGCCGGATGGGACCTGACCCCGCCGGTGCTGGTGGCAGACGCCGGCTACGGCCAAAACGCCGACTTCCGGGGCGGGCTGGATGACCGGGGCATCGGATACGTCGTCGCCATCCGGTCGGACGTGACCGTCCACCCGCATGACGCACAGCCCCTCACGCCGCCCTGGTCCGGCAACGGCCGCAAGCCTCAGCCCCGCTACCGGGACAAACCCGCCTCGGTGGCCGCCTGGGCCACCAGCCACGGGCGGCAGGCGTTCACCGAGGTCACCTGGCGGGAAGGCTCACGTGGCCCGATGCGCTCGCGGGTCCTGGCGCTACGGGTACGCGGGTACGGTCGGCCGGCGTGCGCCCCCGTCGCCTGGCCCAGGCCGCTGCCATCGCCCGCGACGGCCACTGGGACGGCGTCCTGCCCGAGGAGACACTGCTGGTCGAATGGCCGGCCGCCTCGGCAACCGCCCGCACCGACGACGTCCGCACCAGCTGCGCACCCACCGGCAACGCCACACCGTCAGCGCACCGTTCTCCCCCACCGGCAAGCCCCCGGCTGCCTCTGGTACGAGACGCGGTGGGGGTGGCGCAGACGTCTTCGCCGCGCCGCCCTCACGCAGCCCGGCCAGGGCGAGGAGAGCCAGTGCCTGCCGCGTTTGCTGTAACGCCCCATGACAGCCGCAACGGCACCACACACCGCCCCGCGCCAGCGACTTCTCCATACTCAACGCCCGCCAGCAGCGAAAACACTCTGACCTGACATGCCGTCACTGACACCAACCACCGACGCCAAACCGGCACATAGCACCCAGAGTCCACCTGGAGCGGTTGGAGGATGGGACCGAGGTGAAGCTCGGGGTGTTCTTGAGCAACAGACAAGAGCAGGCGGGGGAAGCTCTCCGCGGACAAACTCGCCGCGCTCGCCGCCCTCGGACTCGACTGGGCGGGAGCGTCGCAAGGTGCCCCGCTCGCCGCCCGTCAGGATGAGGACGTGCCCGAGCAGCCCAACGATCCGCCCGCGCGCTGGAAGGGTCACTGGCTCATGCGGTTCCCCTCCCCTGCTTCTGAGGGACCTGTCCTGTCCGAGGAAGAACTTGAGGACCGCATCGCGCACGCCACACGAGCGCAGAAAGCCAGCGAACTGGCGCGCGCACTGCGCCGTCATTCCAAGGATGAACTGCTGCGCATGGCCGAGGAGGTCGGCCTGCGCCACGACTCCCCACGGAAATGGCGCAAGGACGAGATCGCAGACGCCATCGCCGACCTTCAACTCAGAAGGGCTGCCCACCCCACCCGTGACCCCGAGGAGGGAACCGAAGCTCGCCCCACACAAGAGAATCCGTCTGTAATTACACTATCGCACCGTGTAGTCACACTGGCAGGGTCGAGCCTCGCGGCGTGGCTGCCGCGAGGCTCGACCCAGTGGCGAGGGGAACCAGCCGGTATGGGCACACGCGAGGTTGTGTTGATGACCGATCACGGCTCGTTGGAGGGCAGTCGTTCCGCTCTGGCCGNCTCCCCCCCCCCCCCCCCCCCGACCCAGTGGCGAGGGGAACCAGCCGGTATGGGCACACGCGAGGTTGTGTTGATGACCGATCACGGCTCGTTGGAGGGCAGTCGTTCCGCTCTGGCCGCTGCCGTCGAGTTGCTCACCGGACGGCCCCCCGTACTGATCGATGCACGGCACTTCATGACCGGTGGGACCGGTCAGACGCACATCTTCGACGCAGGTGTCCGGTTCGACGTGCCGGCCGAAGACCTGACGGTGACGCCTTCGGCCGTACTCATCTACGAGATTCAGCCTCCCGAACGCCGGAGCTTCGCCCCGTTCCAGCGACTGCTGCGCCGGCACGGGGTGACCTCGCTCGGAACAGACGCCAGTGCCTGGCGGACGGCCACCGAGAAGAACCTCATGGTGGAACGGTTCGCCCAGCACGGTGTCCCGCAAATGGAAACCATCAGTCTGGCCCGGCCCAGCTCGCAGAGAGCCGCCGCGGCGTTCGAGAAACTGGGCCGCAACGTCTGGGCTCGGCCGGTGCTGGGCACCTGCGGAAATGACGTCTTCCACATCACCACTCCTGAGCAACTGCGCGCCGCGATCGGCCACTACGCCCGTTCCGAGCAGGACTGGTTGATGTCCCGTGATGCCGACAACTTCAACTCCGATGGGCTGCGCCATCAATTCCGTGTGTCCGTGCTGCACGGGCGCCCGGTACAGGCGTGCGAACATGTCCAGGCGGATCCGGATTTTCCCTGCAACGAGGCGCAAGGAGCGGGCTGCACCCCCCTGCCGATTGATGACCTGCCCGCAGAACTCTCCAAGCTGGCCGTCTCGGCCACCGAGTCCATCGGGCTGCCATTCGCCGGCGTCGACCTCGCCGTCGAGAACGGCGGCGTGGTCTTCGAAGTCAATGTGCACCCGATGCTCGGCTCGGTGCACCCCGCAAAGTCCGTTGCGGTCCCCTACGTGAAAGCGCACCTGGCCATGCTGTGATCAGGCAAGTGACGCTTCTGGGTGAAGGAGCGCCAGGACGTGAAGGACGAACTGCGGGCGCAAGCCTGGCTGCCGACAGACGCAAGCCACCGCCTCCGCGCCATCGCAGCGCGAGCCGACTGCCGTCCCGAGCAGGTCCTCGCCCAACTCGCTCACCATGCCCGCATGAGCGACGACGGCTCGGCTGCTGCCCGCGTGCCGCCTTCGCGGCCTTGTGTGCCGGGGTCTGTCCCACAGGCGGATCGTAGGGCCGACGTCCCGCGGCCAACGCACACCACACGCACCGGGGGCGGCAGCGCTTTGCCTCCCTCTACCCTCTGCTGCAGCGGGCCTCGTCATGGGGCAACGGCACGTACCGTACGGACGCTTCCGGGCGGGTTTGTGGGGCCGCAGCGCGCAGGCCGCCGTAGTGGTCCTTCCACACCCCCACCTCGACCGTGATCGCGGACTGCTCTGCCGCCCCTGCCTCCGAGTTCGCCGGCTGCTTCGACGACGCCGTGCGGTTGCCCCGGGACTGTGCCGGAACCGTCGAAGCAGACGCGACAGG
Source organism: Streptomyces sp. YGL11-2 (assembly GCF_050054615.1). NCBI lineage: Bacteria > Bacillati > Actinomycetota > Actinomycetes > Kitasatosporales > Streptomycetaceae > Streptomyces > Streptomyces sp. YGL11-2. Next base: position 2,153 of record NZ_JBNHIN010000079.1, on the reverse strand, counting down.
CTGCCCCAGGCCCACACGGCTCTTGCATCGGTCGATCTCCTGCACCTGGGATGGAGTGATGCGCTTGCCCGCCTCGGCAGCCGCGTCGACGAGCAACTGCACCTGGCTGTGCAAGGTCGCCTTCGACATATAGCGGCGAGGCAGACGTCGCAGATCGCGAAAGATCCGGCGCACCGTTTGGGACGCTGCCAGAGCTGTCAGCGCCGCCATCTTCCCTGCGGCCACTTCGACGTCCCGCTCCGCGTCCCATGCCTCCTCTTCTTGGGCACGAGCGGCCAGGAAGCCGGCGGCGCCCACGATCCACTCCTCGGCCTCGGTGCGTTCGTGCGCGGCGGTCGCGTTGGCGCGGACCAACAGTTCCCGGGTGTGCTGGGTGTTGCGGGCAGTGGCGGCTTCGTCCAGGCGCGCGAACAGCTCACACCAGACGTCGGCTTGGCCCTGCAGCCACCGGTACGCCTCCTGCACCGCGTCGGCCAGCTCGGCCTGCGTCGCCGGACCGACTCCGGTCAGCGCGGCAATGTCACGGCACACCCGGTTCACCACGACGACAGACTCCACCTTGCGAGCATCCGTCAGCTGGCGCAGCAGCACCTGGGCTCGTCCCATCACGCCCGATGCCCTCTTGATCTCCGCTGCGGGCCAGCGCGATGGAGGGGCTGTGGTGCATCCCTGGATGATGCGTTCGACCGCCGGTGTCGACAGACCCCGTTCGGTCATCTCGCAGTCGTCCAGGGCGAACCACGCGGTGGGCCGCGCGAACGCCTCGGTGCCGATGCGGACCCGCCGCGCGGTGCCCTCGCTGTCCAGGCGGATCCGGTGGACGTACCAGCGGCGGATCAGCGTGCCGCGCTCGACCCGCACCGCCATGCCCAGCACCGGCTCGATGCCGTTGTCCCACACCGGGGTCACCGCCTGGTCCAGGTGCACCCTCAGGGCACAGTGCTGCCAGCGAACGTCGACGACGAAGCCGAGTGGCGCTCCGTCGGGGCGGGTGTACGCGAAGCTGGCCTGCTCCCCGCGGTCGGCGAGCCATGCCACGGCCGCGGACTTCACGTACAGGTGGTCCGCGCTGTTGACACCGCGGGCGCGGCGTCCGCACACGTGCGGCAGTCCGTCCGGATCCGGGTGATGGGCGAAGTGGCACGCTCTATCGGTGTAGAGCTTCGTGGTCAGCCGGCCGCCACAGCCCCCGAGCAGAGTCCCGCACCAGAAGGTGTCGCTCCCGTAGCGGTGGCGGAAGGCGTCCAGCTCGATCGCCTCCATCGGCAGCATCAGCGGCTCTTCCGAATCCGCACTGCCCCACACCGCCGTCTGAATCCGCCGTTTGTCAGCCCTCACAAACTCCCCCATCCCGTCCTGCCAACTCATCGTGCCACCAGTGGAGTTCACCAACCAGGTCGCCTTTCGGCTCTGCTCACGCCGTACGCCCCAGCCGTGATGCACCCGCAGCTGTGCCGATCGCTCCGTCTGCGGCCTGCCCCTGCCCGGCAGCACCTCGGCCCGGGCCCGGCATACCGCCTGGGCGTGGGTTACGGCGGCTCCACGGTGACGTTGGGCGCGGGGTTGCTCGACCGGGGTCGGCCTGCCGTCCGGCTCGGGCTCGGGGAAGGCGCGGCGGCTGAGCTCGCGCATCGCCTTCGTCTGTCGCTCCACCGCCTCCGCGATGGCCGGGTCCACCCGGCGCGGCGGCGCGGCCTCACGGTGCGCTTTGAGATGGCGGCGGTAGCCCTCGCACGCGGTGTCCCGCGTGTTCGCCGGGTCGGTGGGCCCTGCCGACAGCGACGACGCGCCCGGCGAGGTCGGGGCGCTGGCCACCCACCGCCCCCGCAGCGGCTCAACGGCGCGCATACACCGGCGAGGACCGCACTGCCGCCGCGCTCGGAACCCCGCGCAGCGCCAGGTGGTTGGGCGTACTCGTCCCTGTGAGCGGGCTCGCGGGCTCGAGGCGGCCGCGTTGGTCAGTCGATGTGTACCTCGACGAAGAGGTCCCCCGGCGCGCCCCCGTTCTTCCCGGGCATGCCCGTGCTCCTCAGCCGCAGTCGCTGACCGGCTTGGACGCCGGCGGGGATCCGGATGCGATGGATGCGTATGTCCTTGATCTGGCCGGAGCCTTCGCATGGGGCGCACCCTGCCGAGCCATTGCCGCCTGCTCT
>NZ_JBNHIN010000078.1:13459-29862 GCF_050054615.1 Streptomyces sp. YGL11-2 | reverse complement strand
ATCAGCTGTGTTGACCATGCAGGTGATCGCGGTGTTCGAGCCGCAGACCTCAGCGGAGCAGGCTGGGGAACGACAGCCGCGGTGCCGGACCGCCCTGCGGCACACTTGTTGGCGGCCAGTTGGGATGGTTCTGATCCACTTCTTGTGACCCGGTGACGGAGCGTCATGCCGGTCAGTCTGCGAGGAGAATTTGGCGTCGAAGGAGATCGAATCCGGCCCGGCCATACCCGTCCCTTTTGATCCGCTTCACCCTATTAACGTTGCCCTCGACCTTGCCCGAGCTCCACTCCAAGGTGAGTCCGGCGGTGACGGCGTCGAAGTCATGCCGTAGGCCGCGGGCCAGGCTCCGCAGCGGCTTCAGCCCGGTGTTCTCGGCGCGGGTGAGCCAGCTGTCGAGGTCCTTGCCGCGGCGTTCGGTCATCATCTGGGCGAAGTCGCGCACGCAGTCGGCGACAGCATCCAACTCCGGGCAACGGGCGATGAGTTGCTTACGCTTGAGTACATTGCTCTCGTAGATCTTGTCGGGGTGCGCGGTGATCAGCCAAGTGGCTTTACGGACGGTCAGCTCTTTGGGCTTGTCGGGTGCGGGCTTGCCGCTGGCCCGGATCTCCTGCAGGTGACGGCGGACGGTCCGCTTGCTGCCGCGGTAGCCGAGCTCGACGATCTCCGCATGAAGCCGTGCCGCGTCCGTGCAACCCTCGTTCCAACGCCGATGCAGATAGGGCGAGTAGGTGTGGACTTGGCCGTAGCGGCGGGATCCAGTACCGCTGTACGCATCGTCGGGGGTGGCCGCGTGTGCGTAGCGGCGCACGGTCTTGCGGTCGAGGCCGAGCGTCTGGGCGATCACCTCGATCTGTACGCCCTTGTCGTACAGGGCGTGCACCGCGGCATGACGCTCGCGTCGTTTGATCGCACGCAGTCCCTCTGCGGGAGCCGGCATCTCCTCGGCTGCCGCATCGGCACCCTGCCCTGTGGCGGCGGCCGTTGTGTCCTCGGTGGGCTCTGTCAGACACTTCCGGTGTTCGCCGACACACTTCTCGACGGCTTCGCACAGGTTCATCCACAAGTGGTACCTGTCCGCGACCTGCGTGGCGTCGGGACAGACGGTGCGGACGGCCTCGGCGTACGCGCTGGCGCGGTCGCGGCACACGACCTCCGCGCCGGGATGGCCGCGCAGCCAGGCTATGAGGGTGTCCGCAGTACGGTCGGGCAGGACGTCCACGGGCTCGCCCGTCTCCATGTCCATGATGATCGTCCCGTAGACGTGGCCTTTCTTGAACGCGAAGTCGTCCACGCCCATGACGCGCGGGGCGGCGCCGGGCTGTTCGTCCGGGAGCCTGCGAAGCAGCCTGAGCAGGGAGTTCGGGCTGGTGCCGATCGACAGATGCGCGGCCAGCCGGGACCCTGGGCGCCCCGCCAGGGCCAGTGCGATCCTCTCCAGCGTCCGGCGCAGCGAAGGCGTACGACGTGCGAACCGCTCGGTCAGCCCGTCCACCTGCTCGACGAACGTACGGCGTCCGCATTCCGCCGCCCGGCACCGGAACCGCCGCACCGCCAGGTCGATCACGGCCCTCTGACCGGCCACCGCCAGGTCGGCCAGGCGCCGCCGGTACCCGCCGTGGATACGGGCGGACACCGTGCCGCAGCCTGGGCAGGCCGCCTCCCGGGTCGCCGTCCGCGCCGTGAAGACCAGCGCGGCATCGTCCACCACGACCTTCTCGACCACCACAGACGACAGATGGCCAAAGACCTTCGAGAACACGCTGCAATCACACGAACGACCATCCTTCCAGCCGCCCATGACTGCCCGTCACCGGGTCACAAGAAGTGGATCAGAACCGTTGGGATTCCCCGCTGGCGGCCACCTAATGGGGAGTCATCTGGCTGCGACTATCATCACAGTCAGTGACGGGGATCAGATCGTCTCCGCGAGCAGCCTGAACTCGCCGGCACGCTGCTTCCCAGCTGGCGAGCCCGGTCAGCAGCGTGAGGAACAGGTGGCCCAGAGACGCGTCGACGGGGAGTAGAGAAGACCACGAGCACCCTGCGGCTGGTGACATGACTTGCCGGTAGACGCGTCGGCCCTCACCGCTCCCGAGGTCAGTTCAGCTGCCGACGGACCTGCTTCACCTCGCGGTCGATGGCCCAGGCGTCCGCAACAGGCCCGATGTGGCCGAGCTTGTCGGGATTGATCACTGCGCGGACGGTCTGAATCTGCCCGTCGAGCACATCGAGGACGAGGGCGTGGAGCACCTTGCCATCCCGGTCGCGGAAGATCGCGCCGGGTTGGCCGTTGACCTCGTGCGGCTCGAACGTCACGTCGATCCGGATCATCAGGGGGAAGACCGTGCCCAGCACCCGGGCCACGTTCTCCGAGCCCATGACGGCTCTGGCCAGCTGCGGGGCCTTGCCACCGCCGTCCCCGACCAGCTGTACGTCTGCGGCCAGCAGGCTCTGCACCCCGCCGACATCCCCGTCCTTCAGCGCGTCGAAGAACCGCGTCGCCAGTTCCTGCCGCTCCTGTCGGTCCGGCGCGAACCGTGGTCGCCCGGCCTCCATGTGCCGCCGCGCTCGCACCAGCAGCTGCCGGCATGCCGCCTCCGAACGCCCCACCGCTGCGGCGACCTCGTCGAACCCGAAGGAGAACACCTCCCGCAGCACAAACACCGCCCGCTCCAGCGGGCTGAGGCGCTCCAGCAGCAGCAGTGCTGCCATCGACACCGAGTCGGCGAGTTCCGCCGATCTCGCCGGATCCTCATAGGGATCGCTCAGCAGCGGCTCGGGAAACCACGGGCCCACGTACTCCTCCCGTCGCACCCGTGCGGAGCGCAGCACGTCGATCGACATCCGTGTCACCGCGGCCGACAGGAAAGCCTTGGTCGATGTGGGCCGGGTCGTCGAACCGTCAAAGCGCAGCCACGTCTCCTGCACCGCGTCCTCCGCCTCGCCCACGCTGCCCAGAATCCGGTAGGCGATCGAAAACAGCAGCGGCCGCAGCTCCTCGAATTCGTCGACCTTGCTCACGCCGAATCCTCTTTCCTTGAGGCCCTCCCACCCGGCCTCACTGGCCGGCGCAGGCATATTCTGTTGATCATCCGGGCCACCGGCAGGTCAGATTCTGCCAGCTGCGCGGATGCCCGGGGCCCGCAGCCGGGCCCCGGGACTGATGCCTTTCAGTGGAACTGCCCGACCTCGTAGTTGCCGGCCGGCTGCTGGGTGATGATGTTCAGCCGGTTCACGGCGTTCATGAAGGAAACCAGGATCACCAGGGCAGTGACCTGCTCCTCGTCGTAGTGCTTGGCGGCGTGGGCCCACACCTCGTCGCTCACTCCGTGCGCCGCATCCGCGACCCGGGTCCCCTCCTCCGCCAGCTCCAGCGCGGCACGCTCGGCCTCAGTGAAGACCGTGGCCTCGCGCCACGCCGCGACCAGGTTCAGTCGCACCGGGGTCTCGCCACCAGCGGCGGCCTCCTTGGTGTGCATGTCGATGCAGACGGCGCAGCCGTTGATCTGACTCACGCGCAGCGCCACCAACTCCTGCGTCGCGGCCGGCAACGGCGAGTCCTTCAACGCCTTGCCCGCCGCCATGAAGTACTTGAGGGCCTTGCCGGCGGTCGGGCTGGCGAAGTAGTTCAGTCGCGCGTCCATGGTGTGCTCCTCTGCGGTCGTCAGTGGCTACAACCCCTCAGACGGGGCAGCCCGACGCCCTGTGACATGGACGAATGTGACCCGCGTCTCCCAGCTGTCGGCGCCCGTCAGCCGAAGAAGCAGCACCCGGCGAAGGCGACCGCCGCCAGCAGCCGAGGCTCGGCGCTGTCTGCCGCGTCGACGACGACCGATGGGTGACGAGCCCGGCCGATCAGGGCAAGGCCACCAGTCACCGTGCGTGTCCAGCAATCTGCCAGTGGGGAGTCCAACCGGCCGTCAATGGGGACCGCCAGTGGGGAATCACTGGCCGTACGCGGGGAGATGATCTTGGCCGCTGTCACCCGAACGCGGCGGCTACGTCTATCTGCACTCCGCGGTCGACGGCTACAGCCGCCTCGCCTACACCGAAGCCCTGCCACACGAAAAGGCCGCGACCGCCGTCGGATTCCTCCACCGCGCCCACGCGTGGTACGCCGCCCACGGCATCTCCCGAATCGAACGCATCGTCACCGACAACGGCGCCTGCTACCGAGCCGACGCCTTCGCCCGCGCACTACTCGGATCCCGGCATCAACGAACCGCGCCCTACACACCACGCCACAACGGCAAGGTGGAGCGGTACAACCGGATCCTCGCCGAGGAGTTCCTCTATGCCCGCCCTTGGCTCTCAGAGCAGCAGCGCGCCGAGGCTCTCAAGGTCTGGAACATCCACTACAACTACCACCGGCCCACAGTGCTACCGGAGGCCAACCGCCAGCAGACCGGCTCCGAATAGGCGTAACCAACGTCTTGGCGTCCTACAGCTAGCGGAGTAGACACCCCCGATATGAATAGTAGAATTAACCTAAGGGGTAAGGGTGGAAGCTCACGCCCCAGCCAGCCAAAGGAGAGCGGCACCATGATCAAGGTCGACGATCTACACATCGACGAGACAGGTGAAATCACCGCGAGCAGCATCGACACCATCGCGGGCGCCGACCTGCGCGAAGAGATCGCCTCACGACTCTTCGCCTACCAGACGATGCGTCAGGACGGCGACCGCATCGAGCTGGCCAGAGATCGAGGCCCGCTCAAGGGACGACGCATGGTCACCTACACCAAGATCGGCTGACCCAAACCCCACCAACCCCACCACACGAGACCGACAGGGGAACGCGCCCGCAGAGGCACCTTCCCCGCCAGCCCCAACCAAGGAGCCGGCAATGCCTGGCATTCTCACCACCGTTGAAGCCGTCACCGTGCTCGGCGCCCCGGCTCCCGAATGCAGGGAGTGCGAAGGCTCCGGCGTGACGACCTACTTGCACGGCCCGCGCGAGCACTCGCGCAAATGCGACGCCTGCCACGGGGCCGGATACCGCCTCGCGTGCCCGACATGCACCGACGGCACCAACCCCGCCACGGGCGACACCTGCGCCACGTGTGACGGCTTCGCCATCCTCACCTGAAAATAGGCCACTACCTAAAGGAAGAAAGATGAAGCTCGGCGACTACCTCACCAAGGACGCGCTCCGCAAGGGCAGTCGAACCACTGCGACCATCACGCCCGAAGGCGCAGTACATCTGACCATCGCCCTCCCCGACGGCTCGGTGCAGCACTTCGAACGCCCGAAGGGCAGCACCTGCGCCGACTGGCGGGCGACCGACTTCGAAGCCCCAGACTCGGGCTTCGCCTTCGATGAACCCATCAGCGAGGACTGGGGGCGCGCCCTCACCATCGCCGCCGTCACACTCCCCGCCAGATAGGCAAGGAGAGGTCCATGGAAGGCTTCGAAAAGTTCACCGGGGTCACCCTTGCCGGCCCCATACTCGCAGGCCAACTCCGCCCGATCGGTGAAGTCTGCGGCCATGCCACGGATCCCATCACCGACAGAGAGCTGGTGATGGTCCTGTGGCTCGGCACCCCCAAGCCCCTCCCCTACGAACCGGACGAGCTCGCGCACCTCGACTAGAAAATAGGCGAGTGTATATCTCGTGTTAGGGTCTTACTGATGTCAGGCCCTGGCACGGTTCGGCATCATCCACGCCTCCGGGCGGGCAGCGACCCCCCGCGCCCCGCCCGCCCGGACCGGCTCGTCCGATACGAGCCACCCCTCCGGCCGGGACCCGCCTCCCCCAGCGGGTCCCGGCCATCCCATGGAGAAATGACATGCCTGCCACCACCAACGACAGCCCGACGCCCGTGAACCATGACGATGCCCTCCATCAGGCCCTCGTCCACGAGCGATACGGGCGCCCTCTCCACGAAATCCTGTGGGAGGAAACCAAGCTCCCCCTGCCTGAACTCCTCAAGGAACGCGGCCGGCGCCCCCAACGCCCAACGCCGGCCGCCAGTCACACCTCGCAGCCGGACCCGAACGCCGCCATGCACCGCGCTGCACTTCTGGAAGCCATCACCCCCAGGCACCGGAGAGCGACGTGACCGAGGAGCAGTTCCGAAGGCACGTCCGCAAGATCGCCGCCCTCCGTGGCTGGACTCTGGCCTACCACACCCACAACTCGCGTCGCAGCGACCCTGGTTGGCCGGACGAGGTCTACGGGCACCCCACAGCCAAACGCATCCTCTTCGTCGAGCTGAAGTCCCACACCGGCCGCATCCGCCCCGCACAACGCACATGGCTCAAGCACCTGGCCGCATGCGGCCTCGAAGCTGCCCTGTGGCGCCCCAAAGACCTCGACCACATCGTCAACGTCCTCGCCCCAGACGGACCCCGCGCCCAACTCCCCCACAACCTCTAGGAAGGACACCACCCGCCATGCACGAACAGACCAGCCCCCCGAAGGAAATCCCGCCGATCCCCGGAGCCATCTGGTGCAAGTCCTGCGACAGTTGGTTCAACCCCATCACCAACACATGCCGCTGCAACAACCGCTGAACACGCCGAGGCCCACACCATGAACCACCCTGCTCGCGCCAACCACCCCACCCCAACGCGCCCCTCACCGGGAGCAACAGGCCGCGAGCAGAACCCCCTCCCCGCGGGCAGCAGCCTCGAACAGGCCCTTGCTTCCATCGCCACTTTGGCCAACGGCCTGTGCGAGCACCTCGCCGACAACCAATGGCGCGCCGCCGCCCGGATCCGGGAACTCGCCGAAACCACCATGCCAACCGTCCGAGGCCACTGATGCACGCACTCTTCCAGCCCCTGCCTGCCCCCAACCGGGACCAGGCCGCCCACGACACCGCTGAAGCCCTCCGGGACCGCCCCGGCCAGTGGGCGCGCATCGAAACCCTCGGCAACCCCAACCGGGCCGCCAACCTCGCATACCGGATCCGCAGCGGCAGACACAAAGCGTTCCAGCCTGCCGGCGCGTTCGAAGCCACCGCACGAAGCTCCGACGACGGCACCGCCTCCGTCTACGCCCGCTACACCGCAGCCGCCGACCACACCGGCATCGCCCGCTAAACCACCACCAGTTCACCCGTAGATCGGGCCAGAGATCACCGCTGGTCCGGCCTGCCATGCCCAAGGCGCCAACGATGAAGACCAGTTACCCCACCACCGCATCCCACGCTGGAGTAGCCGACACGTACGGCAGCTTCCACGAGCTGGCCGCCAACAGGCTCGAAGGAACCAAGTGGTCACGGGAACTCCACCGCGGCGCCGAGTCCGACCTCGCCCACCTCGCGATTCACGGTGGCGCTATCGAGCCCGGCACCACGGAGGTGGCTCGCGCCGCCTGAGGCACCCATCACAACTATTTCTCCTTCACCGGCACAGAGAAGGCCGCCAAACACGACCTGCACCTCACCTCGACGAACCTCGACGAACCCCGCTGCCTCGCCCTGCAGAGCGGCATGGTGCGCACGGTGTCCTGGCACGGATTCCACAGCACCGAGAAGGTCACCGAGATCGGCTGCCTTGACGAGGACTTCCGGTTCTGGGTGAAGGTCTCGTTGCAGCACGCGGGGTTCGCAGCCATCGACGCCTCCCCAGCCGGGCTGGGCGCAGCCCGGAAAACGTCACCAACCGGAACCTTGCCGGCCGCGGCGTCCAACTGGAGCTGTCGACCGCTCAACGCGCGGCGTTCTTCCACAACGGCGACCTGAGCAAAGCAAACCGACACAAGACGACCGACGAGTTCAACCGCTACGTCGAGGCCGTCCAGCTCGCCTACCGAGACTGCTCGCCTAGCTCACCATTCCTACCCAGCGCACACAGAGTACGCAAAGAGTATCTTTATCCGTTGCACACATAGATGTGCGTTTATGCAGAGCATTTTGGAGTAGTCCGTCATGTCGCACCACCCAGTCGGGGTCCAGCCTGACGCCCCTGTCCTCCGTTCCCCCAAGGGCCTAGCGACGGCCATCACCACCTTGCTGGTCGCCTTCATCGCCGTCGATCTCTTCTCGCTGTACGCGGGACTCAACATGCACTCGCTCATGGGCAGGGCCATGTCCGACGGCTTCGAGAACGTGTACTTCAGCGATGTCGCCTTGGCGGACACCCTCTACGGGACGGCCGGAGCACTCCAGATCCTCGGGGTGATCGCCACCGGAATCGTCTTCCTCATCTGGTTCTACCAAGTACGCGTCAACGCCGAAGCCCTCGCACCAGGCACGTGCACCACGGGCAAGGGGTGGGCCATCGGCTCCTGGTTCATCCCAATCGGCAACTACTGGCTGCCATTCCGCGTCGCGCGCCAGACCTGGGACGCCAGCTTCCAAGACGCACCCGAGGGTTCTCGGCACCCGCGCACGGTCCTGTTCGCGTGGTGGATCACCTGGGTCGCATCGGATGCGCTCGGCGTGGCCGGAGCGCGACTCTACGCCAAGGTCGAGGCCCCTGAGTCGCTCCAGGTCGCCACGCGTGTGGAGATGGTCTCCGACGCGATCAACATCGCGGCAGCCATCCTCGCCATCCTGGTCGTGCGGAAGCTGACGCTCAGGCAACAGGCGCAGGCACAGTCTCAGCGTGACCCCATGGCCCTCGCGCACTGATTCAACGGCATCCGGCGGGCGCTCCGAACTCTCGGGACGCCCGCCGGTTCGTGCCTGCTCACGGACCGGTCGACCTGCACTCCGTGAGAACCGGGCGTTGCAACTTGGACGCGTCGCAACAGATCACGATGTCGGACCGGTTCACCCTCGTTCCAGGGAGTACAGCCTCCTCGGATCCGCGCCGGGCGGCGTGGTGACGTTGGCGACGAGCAGGTCCCGGCCGTTCTCGGCCGCCTCGTTGTCAGGTAGATCTTGGTACCGGAGGGAGTAGCGGACCCGCGCCGCCTCAAGTCTCCGGTCGTGGGTCCGTAGCCCTGGGGATAGGCGAACTGCATCCGCCGAATCAGGCCGGCATCACGACCTACGAGAAGGCCGGGTTCCGTCCAACGGCACGCCTCCTGCAGGGAGCGTTCTGGTTCCTGCGTAAGTTCCTTGGCCGACCAGGGGGTCAGGTTGTCGGCGAACGGCGCGTTCTGCCCATGCAGCACCGCGACATGCTGTGGCAAAACGGCCGCGTGGAGACGCCGTACGTACCGACGCCCAACGCGCGTCTGGGCTGCTTACGCGCCATGGGAGTCCCGCTCATGGTTCTGGGCACCCTGCTGCTCGTGTTGAAACTGGCATAGGCTGGCGAGCCGGCTGATACCGCGCAGCGACACGCTTTGAAGCTTCGATCGCCGCAAGTGCCGGTTGATGGACTTCCCGTGACATCGACCACTGTGGATATGGCATCCGTGAGGTAGTCCGGGCAAGGCACGCTCGCGGCCACTGGCACCGACTGCCTCACGTGGGGAACTCGCCGAGCCAACTGTGCTGCAGGAGGTGCTTGGGCAGGTACTCCGAATCGACCTCGAACGGGAGCTTTCCGTCGTAGGCGAGGCAAGCGATCGCGAGAGGCCCCAGGGCAATGCTGCCGTCGATGTCGGTCTTCCTCTCTTCGGTCAGCGTCCAGTACATCTGGTGCAGCTTCAGTGCCTCTTCCAAGGCGGGGCTAAAGCCAGCTTCGTCTTTGCGCACGAAGTGGTAGAAGAGGTTGATCGGCGGATAGAGCACCCCCTGAAGCAGGTCCCGCGAGGCGATCCGAGCCACGTCGGGATGCGACATCTGGAGTGCAGCGGTGAGCTTCTCCACCAGCCCCGGCCGCCGCAGCCAGTACGTCTGTAGGGTGTCCACCCAGTGGTAGATGTACTCGTCGTACTGCCCCTCCGGCGCGCGCAGGCGCTCCAGGGGAATCTCGCACAGCTCCGTCATCCGCTGCTGTTCACGGCAAATGACTGCCAACCAGAACGCCGTCAGCCAATTTCCCGCATCTGCAGAAGCAAGTGGGCCGATGGCCTGAAGGGTCCGCATCTTCCGGTCGATGCGGCATTGGATGGGTCCCTCGCTTGTACCTGTCACGGCGAACAGTGCCGAGCCCAGCTGCATTGCGTTGACGGTCGCCTCCCAGGTCTCCGCCTTTGCCGCGCGCGGGTCGATGACACAGCGTGCACGTAGCGCCATGACAGAGGTGTTGAAGGCGAAGTCAATCGAGTTGGCTGACTCCTGGAGCCGGTCGATGCGCCGGGCTACTCGTTCGCTAAGCCGCTCCGCGAACCTTTCGGCGTCCGGTCCTGCTGAGAGTTCATGCCGGGCAACGGTGACGGTCACGGAAGGGTCCCCTTGCTGATGTCGAATCGCCGATACTGGTAACCAGTATACGTTCCTGCGTTTTTCTCGCCCTTAACGACAACGTACTCCAACTTCCCCTTATCAAGTGCCTTTTCTAGAGCGTCGACGAGATCGTACTCGCCTCGCTTTTCCATGGCTTCGAGGATGTCGTGGAAGTACTCCCTGCTTCCCTGAGACACTTTCTTACCGTTTGGAAGTTCGCGTCTTCCCAGTTCGGTGCCAGGGCTACTTTTCGCCTCGACGACGACTACTCGGCCATCCTCGTGCTTCCACACCTGGTCGAACTGGTCGTTGCCGTTCTTGGGGCCGAGAAGAGTCTGTTTCTCGAAGTCCGGGTAGTTCTCGGCAATGTAGTGATATTCGGCTGCCTTCTCACCAAATGCCTCTGTAGCCTCGCCCATTGCAGTGTGGGACTCTTTGTAGGTCCCCCTTGCTTCTCCCCACTGCGCGGCCGATTCGTGGGTGCCATGGGCTTCGTGAGCCGTTCCGGTCTCCGCCTTCCAGTCCTTAATGATGTTGTCGTATTGGACGGCGAAGTGGCGTTCCCGCGCCGCCTCTTCGAGTATGTGGCGCCTGACCGGACTCGTGACCGTGTCCGCCCCCACTTTGATGTAATTCTCGTCGTAGAAGTGGGGCTTGGGGGGCTCAGGAGCGTGCTTGGCAGGGATCCATGGGGAGTTTTCCGACAGTCGCGTGAGCTGAGGCGGCGTGTGGCCACTCTGATCGTGGAGATCCAGATCCTTGCGCGTGCCGTCTTTTCTGTAGTAGTGCTCGCGGTAACCCGGCTCGTGATTGGCGCGGTAGACCTGAATTTCTTGGATCTGCTCATGAGTGAGCCGACCAGGAGGGCCGTAGGGATTGGTGCCTTCGTGCATGAAGCTGGGACGCGGCACAGGATCACTCAGCGGCGGGACGCCGTCGCCCGCCGGGGTGCGCGCGTCGTTACCGGCGCCCGGAGGCTCAGCGTGGGCGGAGCCACTGCCGGTCACATGGTGTCCGGCAGTGGCGCCTACTGGGCTCTCCGCCGGATGCGGGAGGGACGAGCCGTCGCCGGAGCCGTGGCCGCCGCTGCGCGTGCCACCCGTTTCGGCCGTGTGACCCGCGCTGCTCGTGGAGTTGTCCAGCCCGCCGGTACCCGACGTGTGGGGAGTGGTCCCGCCGCCCGGGCTGTGGCTGTTCGTGGGCATGTGGTCGCCTGCGCTGCCGCCAGGGATGCCGTAGTCGCTGGCACGGCCCGTGGGTTCGGTGTGCGCAGGTCCGCTGCCAACGTGGCCTGCGTTATCGCCAGCGCGCATCGGGTCGGAGATGTCCGAGCCGACGCGTGCGGCGTCGTCGCCCCGTCCGCCGACACTGGCCAGAACCGGCTGCTCCTGGCGGATCTGGGTCTCGATCCGTGGGTTCTCCGCGCCCGTGGCGGATGAGGCGGTCTTACCCTTGGGGGCGTTCTCGGCGTGTTGGAGAGGGCTGCCATCCTTGTCGTAGAGGTGACCGGCAGCGTCCGTGTAGTTCCCAGTGAAGGGGTCCTTCACCGTCTTCGGCGGGAGGGTGACTGTGCCCTCAGGCAGCTTGATCCTCCCGTCCGGAAGCTTGGTCGCCCCCTCCGGGACAGCAGTGCCCTTGGGCAACTGCACCGTGCCGTCCGGGAGCTTGGTGGCCCCCTCGGGCAGGCTGTAGGCGCCCTCAGAGATCTTCGGGACCTGGAGGTGGCCTGCGTCCTTGAGGTGTGCCACCAGGTCGCCGATCTTCGACAGGCCCGCGCCTGCGCCCTTGAAGACGTAGGTCATCGGGTCGATGGCGTGGCCCACCTTGCCAGCGATGGACAGAGCCTTCGCCGCGGCGCCGGCCTTGCCTGCGCCGGAGACGGCTGCGCCACCGCCACGGGTGAAGATGGCGGTGATGATGTTGAAGGTGACGGCACCGGCTGCACGGGAGCCGTTGGATTCCCACTGGTCCCAGGCCACGAGCGCCTTGCCGGTCTCCAGCATCGCGGTACGTGACTCGCGCAGCCAGGAGGGGAGCATGTGCCCCGGTGTCATCAGGAAGATGGGAGCGAGGGGCAGGGCGGCGGTGATCGTGGTCGCGGTGGCGAGCTTGGCCAGGCCGGCCCATGCTTGGCCTGCGGCCTCCGAGCCGTCGACGCCGATCAGGGTGCCCAGGCCCTTGATGGTGCCCCACACTCCGTCGATGACGACGCCCTTGCCGAAGTCGTAGAGGTGCCTCCAGACCTTCCACCAGGGGACGGATTCCTCGACCGCGTCGCCCCAGGGCAGGCTCTTGGACTGTTTGAGAGTGTCGGCGTCGTAGCCGTAGCCCGTCTTGTGGGAGGCGTCGATGGCGTGGAGTGTCGGGCCGCCGACCAGGCCGACGATTTTGGCGTGGCAGTCGCGCTCGGCTGCCTGGAACGCGGCCCAGACCTCGGCGATCTTGTTCCGGCGGTGGAGGTTCTCGTCGATCAGGTCGCTGTCTTGACGCCAGTCGTCGTCACTGTTGTCGACTTTGTGGCGGAAGTCGGCGGCGTCCTGCTTGAGTTGCTGGAGTTGGTGGACCAGCGGCGTGATCTCGCGGGCGTAGGTGCCCAGGGCGCCGGCGATGACATGCATGTCGTGGCTGACGTCGTGGGCCTTGTCCGCCACCGGTTTGGTGACGGCGAACAGCTGCTCCGCCTCAGGGGCCTTGTAGAAGGCGGACAGACCGCCGAAGGACTTGTGGACGTCCGAACCGGCGGTCTCGACCTTGGGGCCGCTGTGGGACAGCTCCTTCACCTTGGTTTCGAGAAGGTTCAGATCGCCGGTGAAGACCGGTACCTCGGACGGGTCGACCGGTGCGTCACTCATCTCTGCTTCCCCCCGACGTCCTTGAGAGCATCCAGGTGCACGGTCCGGGCAGCGTTCTGGGCGTTCTTCGCCGCCTCCAGGTCACCCTGGACGTACTCATTGGTGGCTTTGACCGCGCCCAGGACAGCGGCCTGACAGCGATCAGCCATCGCCTTGAAGTCCTTGTTGCGGTGTGCTGCGTACTCGGCCAGTGCAGCGGCGACCGGACCCGTCGAGGTCTGCGACAGCAGGGGCGCGCCGGCCGGTCCCCTCAGGGTGTTCCCGGCTACCACCGGGCCGTGCGGCGGCGCGATGGCCTGCGAGCCCGGCACGGCCGTACCCGCCGCCTGCGCCGCCTCCCGCAAGTCCGCGAGTACTGTGCTCAGGACGTCCCCCAGGTCCTCGGCATGCGTGCCGACGACCTTCAAGTGGCCTTGTACACCTTGCGGCTGAATGTCCCATGACGCCATGAACGCCCCCTATGCGCCTTTCTATTGCACCAACCCCACGCGTTGCCACCCGCGGCCGGCAACGCGTTGTGCACTACGGCCGATTGTCGCTCCTGCCGTTTGCCGGGGTGGTTCAGCCGATGTTGTCGACTGCGGTCTTCGCGCGAGCGAGGGTCTGGTGCGCGGTCGCGTCGTTCTTCTCCAGCGTCGTCTTGAGCAGCTGGATGATGTTCTTGACCTCTTGCGATGCGCGGTTCCAGCGCAGTTCCTTGCCGTGGTACTCGTCCGCGACACCGTCGGCCGTGAAGTCCGCCATCGCCTGCTTGACCTGCGCGTCACGTGCGGCGATCACCTGCTCCAGACGGCCGATCACTGCCTGAACGTTGCCCTGTGCCTCCGCCGATGCGCCCGAGTCATACGAGCGACGGTCCATGCCGGCAGCCATCACAATCCTCCCCGTCGAAATCTGGTCTGAGTACGTCCGCCGTAAGTCGCGGCGTCAGCGGCCCGAGAAGCGGGCCGCGTCGAAGTTCGCCGCCGACATCTGCGACCTGGCGTTGTCGGCCTGCTCCTGGACACCGGTACTGAAGGCCGACTCCATGCTGCCTTGCCCGCCCACGATCGCGGCCAGCGCGCTGTTCAGTTCCGCGGTGATCTCGTCCGCGTGCGACTTGAATGAGTCGAACGCCGCCTTGCCCGCGCCGTTGAACTTCCCCTCCAACGGCTGGGCCGCCTGCACGAGCTGGTGGATCAACGTCCCCAGTTCCGTGCTCGACCCCTGCGACTGCGACCTGAGCGTCGAGAGCGTCTGCGCCCCCATGTCGAACTTCATCGGGCTCCCCCCACCGGGACTTGACGATCGTATGTACGGTCATCCCTATCAACCGAGGCGTGACCGGTGCAATTCACAATCCCCATGCTATGACCAAGGTGTGACAACGGCTCAAAGCCGCTGAGCGCCTACCCACCAGCACAGCTGGTTTTATGGGTATCGAGAGCCACGCGTCGGCCCGACCAATCCAGGCGCTCTCACTCGCCCTTCAGATGCCGCATCAGACGCTCGAAGTCCTGCCAGCCCGACAGGTCCGACGGGTCGCCCGGCAACGGGTAGTACATCGCTGGGCGGGTCTTCGGGCCGAGGGGGACAGGCGGCTGGGACAGCGGGGTGCGCCGGGCACGGTCGTCGGGCATCTGGCGGACCTCCTCCGCGCCCAGCACGAAGGCGACCGGGACGCCCGGGCCCTCGAAGCGGGGTGGCACCGCAAGGTCGCGGCGGGCTTTGCGGACCTGTACGAGCATCGACTGGAGGCGGTGCCGGGTCGCGAGCAGCTCCGCGGCCCTGGGCAGGGACTCCACCGGCGACTCCTCGTCGGGGCCGTAACCGAACATCAGCGTGACGTCTTCCTCCACACCCGCCTTCGTACGACTGACGCGCACCGTGGCCAGGCCAGGCCGGTCCGGGCTACCGACCACCACCACCCAGGTCGGTTCCGGCGCCCGCTCCCGGGCGAGGTCGGTGATCTGGCGCGGCGACCAAGGAAGGTTGGCGGGTTCCGCGGTCCCCCACCCAGCCGGGGGCTCTCCGACCAGTTCGCGCCATATCGATTCCAGCGCGCCACCGAGGATCAGACGGTCGTCGGCGGGGTGGACGGTGCGGAACCTCACGGCTAGCTGACGCTCGCCCGTGGCCGTGACCTCCTGATAGGAGGCGGCCACCGGGGTCCGCGGGTCGTCAGCGGTCGCCTCGGGCGACGCTATGGGGGCGAACATGCCGTCCTGCCAGCGCAGTACGGCTCCGGTCAGCCCGTCGTAGTAACCATCGCGTTCGTCGCGCACGACCCAGCGGGAGGGCCAGTTGCTGAGGCTGTCGCGTACGGCTGGGGAGAGGGTGGTTCCTGGTGGGGTGACGACCTGGAGGCCCAGCTCGGCGGTGCCGGCTGTGCGGAAGGCGTCGGAGAACCAGGCGGTCATGGCGAGCACCGGGCGGTCCTGGATGACGACGGCGACCTTGTCGGTGAGGACGTCGACGGCGGGCTGTCCGGCGGCGGGCGTGGGTGCCACGGTCACACCGTCGGTCTTGACCACGGCCAGGGAGCGCGCGGCCTCGGGTGGCCAGGCGGAGCCGTCGGCCAGGGCGGCCAGTCGGGCCGCGAAGGTGCCGGCGAGTTGCTCGGCGAGTTCGACGCCGGTGGTGGCGCGGGCTTCGGTCCACCAGTACGGAACCGACGGCGGGGTGGCTCCCAGGAGCCGCTCCGCCTCACCCGGTACCTGCACGAGTAGCGGTGCCTCGACGGAGACCAGCGGCCGGCCCTCACCGTCACAAAGCCGCACCACGGCGCCCTCACCGGTCGTGCCCACGAGCTTGTCGGGGCCTCCGGAGATCAGGCCGGCGAGCATGGCTCCCGGGTCGGGCATGCGCGGGGTGAGGGCGATGACGTCCTTGGTCATGTCGTCGTCCGGTCCTTCATGTTCGTGGCAGAGGGGCCATACGTCTCGTGGCTCGCGTGCGGCGGAGCTCGCCAGTGTGTCACGACGTTTGGCAAGTTCATCCTGGCCCCTTTCACCCGTCCTCCGGGACCAGCTCGGCACCGCATAGGCCCCCACTGCTCCGCCCTGGCCCCCCGATTTCCGGTCCACTTTCTCCGAATTGGATCAGGAGGCGGGGGGCTCGCCCCCGCTAGCGTCGCCCACGAAAGGTTCCCGAACCGACGAACGGAGCACCCGGTGCACCCCCACCTCGCCGCGGATCTCGCCGCGCTGCCCGAGCTGTTGGAGACCACCCGGCAGCGGGCCGCGGCCTTCCTCGACGGCCTCGCGGAGGCGCCGGTCGTCCCCGCGCGGCCGGCGCCGGAGCAGCGGCCGCTGCCCGGGCACGGCACCGGGCTCC
>NZ_JBNHIN010000078.1:0-13283 GCF_050054615.1 Streptomyces sp. YGL11-2 | reverse complement strand
CCCGGCCTGTCGGCGAGCGCGGGCCCGCGCTACCTCGGCTTCGTCACCGGTGGCGTGACCCCGGCGGCCCTCGCGGGTGACTGGCTGACCGCCGCCGCGGACCAGAACTCCATGTCGTCCCTGGACGCCACCGGACAGCACCTGGAGCGGGAGACGACGGGGTGGCTGCGTACGCTCTTCGGGCTGTCCGACGCCCACGAGGGCGCGTTGGTCAGCGGCGCCACGATGTCCAACACGGTCGGGCTGGCGATCGCCCGCGAATGGCTCGGGGAGCGGCGCGGCGTCTCACCGGCCGAGGACGGGGTGGCGGCCCTCGGCCCGGTGCGCGTGCTGTCCGGCACCCCGCACTCCAGCGTGGCCAAGGGGCTGTCGATGCTCGGCCTCGGCCGGTCCGCACTGGTCACCGTCCCCACCCTCCCCGGCCGCGAGGCGGTGGACCCGGCGGCGCTGGAACGCGCCCTCCGGGAGGCGGACGGCCCCTGCGTCATCGTGGCCAACGCCGGCACGGTCAACACCGTCGACTTCGACGACCTCCGCACGCTCGCCGCGCTCCGCGACCGCTACGACTGCTGGCTGCACATCGACGCCGCGTTCGGTGCCTTCGCCGCGCTCTCCCCGGACCACGCCCATCTGGCCGACGGCCTCGACCTCGCCGACTCGCTCTGCATCGATCTGCACAAGTGGCTGAACGTGCCGTACGACAGCGCGGTCCAGTTCACCCGCCGTCGCGACCTCCAGGCCCGGGTCTTCCAGAACGCCGCCGCCTACCTGGGCCCGCTGGGCGACTCCCCCGACCTGGTCCACCTCACCCCGGAGAACTCCCGCCGACTGCGCGCCCTCCCCGCCTGGTTCACGCTGCGCGCCTACGGGAGCGAGGGTCACCGCGACATCGTGGACCGCTGCGCGGAGAGCGCCCGTACCCTGGGCGAGGCGGTCGCGTCCCTCGACGGCCTGGAACTGCTCTCCCCGGTCCGCCTCAACGTCGTCTGCTTCACCCTCGCCCACTCCCCCACCGCCGAGCGCCTCGCCGCGCTGGCCGACGCCCTGGCCGCCGAGGTGTTCCTGACCCCCACCGTCTACGCCGGACTGCCCGCCCTGCGCGCCGCGTTCAGCAACTGGCGGACCACCGGCGAGGACGTCCGACGGATCGTCACGGCCCTGGCGAGCGCGGTCCGGAATCTGCCGGCGGACTGACAGGCCCACAAAACCCACAGGGCCAGGCCGGTGCCCCAGCCGGGACGAACACCGGCCCGGCTCTGTTCGCCAGGCATGCCAGAGCCCGGGGAGGGCGGAAGTGCACCCAAGGGCCCGTTCGCCGACCGGGGCCGATTCCCGATGGTCCATGTTGGCCGAAGGACGTCGGCTTCCAAGAATGGTTTCTTCGCCCGTGGCTATGTAGTGCTAAGGACGGGTGGTGGCCTGGCCGGAGGCCGCGGAGTCGGTGGGCTCCGTGCGACCCGCGGCTACCCGCAGGGTCACGGCAGCCGCGACTCCCGCCACCAGGCCGCAGGTCAGGGCAGCCGGGACGCCCTCACCGATACCGCCAGACAGGCGCAGCAGCTCCCAGTGCAGGCTCGCCCCGTCCATCGCCATTCGCAGCAGCTGGCTGGCCAGCAGCCCGAGGACGGTCGCGCACACTGCTCCGACCGCCATCGCCGGGACCGTGGCGCGGGTGAGCAGTCCGGGCATCCGCCGCAGTGCCCACCACACCACCACGAGCAGCAGCACGTCAGTGGCGCGGTACAGGAGCCAGTCGCCGAGCGGAGTGGTGCCCCCAGGGCCGGACCAGCCGCCGAGCAGCAGCCACTGGCGCAGGAGGTCGCCCGGCTCGGCGAGCAGTCCGATGTTCGGGGAGATCTGCTGGAGGGCGGCGGCCACCGACTGGTACGAGAGGACCACCAGGGACAGTGCGACCACTGCGGTCCCGACGGTGGCGGCTAGGCGGGCGGCGCGCGTCGGGATGACCTCCTGCGGCAGCGGACCGGCACCCTTGGCAGTGACCCGCGCTGCGAGCACGGTCACCGCCGCCGCGACCAGCGCGGCACCCACCAGAACCTGCCGCCCGGAGGCGATCACGCTCGACAGCTGCGGCAGGAAGCGGTAGCTACCGTGCCCACCCGAGGCGATCAGCCACGGCGCGGAGACGGTCACCGCCAGGGTCCCGGCCACCAGGCCCCAGGCCCACAGCGCGAGCAGTGCGGCCGGCACCCGGCCGCGCACCGGGGGCAGCCTGCGCACCAGGAGCAGCGCCCCGAGCACGAAGAAGGCGAAGACCGCACCGAACCGGATCTGCATCGCCGTGGTGTACAGCGCGAGGTAGTTGGCACTGGCGGCCCCCGCCGTGTCCCCGATCCCGCCGGACACCTCGGCGCCGGGCTGAACCGAGGCCGGAGGGTCATACGACCAAGGGGTGAGCCAACGCTGGAGCTCGGCGGCGGCCTGGCCTCCGATCACGTCGGTGGTGCCCGGCAGGTGCAGCGCGTTCGCGCTCGCCCCCGCCCACCACAACAGCGCCGTGAGCAGCAACCCTCCGACCAGTGCCGGTATCGCTGCGCGCCGATACGTCATCTACTACCCCCGCATTGGTCGTGTATCCCGTAATGTCCCCCAACCAGGGGATGTTACGGAACATTGGTCACAGGCGGATCACGGCCGTACGCCGGCTCGTCCAGGCGTCGGGACAACGGCGCCAGCTGGAAGCCGAAGACGACTGGGCAGTCGGCTGCACAGGCACGCTCGTATGGCATCACCGTTGAGCGGGCCTTCTCGTTCTACGCGATCCAGTCCTCGCACTCGTCGAGCCCTGATTCCTCCTTGCCAGTCTGTGGTGGACAGACTGTTCTTTGACAATGAAGTCAGCAGTTGTGTCAACGAACGTAGTCGCCTACGGCTCCTAAGGTGTCCCCTCCTGTATGCGGACTGTGAGCGGGTGCGTGTCACCGAGCACGGTGCGGCAGTCCTCACCCAGCGCCGCCAGCAATGGGAGTGCTCGAACCCGCCCGGCGGACAGGCCGACCATGCGGGCATGGTCGTAGCGTGTCGCCAGGGTGCGCGGGTGACGGGTTCCGTGGAAGTCTCTCTGCTCGGTGATCACATGCGCGAGCTGGAGAATGGCCTCACTGGTGTCGCCCGCTTCCCCAATGAAGCGCGCAAGTTGGTGCCGGGTACTCAACGTCCGTGAGTGCCGGCCGAGGATACGTTCTTGGTCGGCGAGTACCGCTTCGAGCTGTCGGACGGCCTCAGCTGGGTCACCCGCCTGTCCGGTCACGACGGCGATCTCGTAACGAGTGGTGAGGACTTGAGGATGGGACGGGCCTATCACCCGTTCCTGGTCGGCAAGCGTCCGTTGCAGTTCTTCCAACGCCTCCGTCACGCAGCCCGCGAGCCCCAAGGTGCGGCCGAGTTCCTGGCGAGTGAGGAGGACCTCCATATGTTCGTGCCCCAAGGCCCGCTCCTGATCATGCAGGAGTGCGCGATACCTCTGCACGGCTCCGGCGAAATCCCCTGACTCCCTGTGTGAACGCGCCAGAAGCCTGCGCGTTCCCAGTGTCTGCTCATGCCCGTCACCTAGGACCCTTTGTCTGTCCAGGACAAGTTGGTCCAGGATGCCGGACACCCGGACGAGGTCTCCGGCTTCGAGGAGATAGCGGGCAATGTCGTGGCGCGCGACGAGAGTCGCGGGGTGGTCGTCACCGAGCTGACCGCGACGTTGTTCGAGAACTGTCCATAACGCTTGGACTGCTGTCGCGGGGCGCCCTGCGTTTCCGAGGGCGACCGCATACGCGTACTCGGCTTCGGGTACGCCGCTGCGGCGCGCGAAGTCGAATGCCTCGCACGCGATGGTTGTGCGCATCAGGTGCACGGCCGCCCACCCGATACCGAACGCCTCGTCGGGTGAGGTGGTCGCTAGGAGGTCTCGCCAACTGGTCTCGGGTACGGGAGGCAGCCATGCCAGATCGATCAGATAGTCGAAGGCTAGGTACCCGCCGTCTGCTGGCAGCAGGAGACTGCTCGCCCCGTGTACGGCCGATGTGGCCCATCTGAAGGCTGCATCTGGCGATTCCGGGCGCAGTAGCCGGCCGCCTCGCCGGTCCAGGTACTCCTCGTGCAGCTGCAGCAGGACCTCCTCGCTGACTGGGCGGTGCAATCCCATGCGTCGGCAGTCCACTGCGGCTGCGACCAAGGCGGCGCCGCGGGGGTGTTCACCTGCCTGCCAGGCGTGCTTCCAGTCCTTTACCAGCTCGGGACCCGCGGCCAGCAGCTCGGCCACTCCGAACCTGCTCGCGTCCTCGGCTGCCGCCCTGATACGCAGGTCATCCACGGACGACCGCGCCAACCGGACCTCACGCGGGGTCCATAGACGATCCAGCTCAATCGGATCAGGCGCCATGAGCAGCACCTCGCGGCCCGCCTGCCAGGTTGCCGCTTCCGTCACGTCGCGCTCTCGGGCGCTGTACCGGTCGAATTCCTTGCTGCGCATGGAGGCAATCAACGTCACGTGCCGGCGGGGCCCCGCGAGCATGGTGGCGACCATGTCCGCTGTCAGCCCTCCCACTCGCAGGAATTGGTCAAACTCATCGCACCACACCACGCAGTTCCGGGTCGCGGCGACCCGCGCCGCCAATGCCCCCAGGTCCTGGGTCGGCCTCGCGTGAAAAAAGGTGTGCCCGGGTACGGCCGCCTTCATCGCCTCGAACGCCAGCCGTGACTTGCCAGCAGTCGAGTCACCGACGATCAGCACGAAGCCTCCGGAGGCGATACGACGCCGGGCATCGTCGAACCGATCTCTGCGTACGAAGTCGGGCAGGCGATCTGTGTCCGTCTGGAAGCCGCCGCGCACCGCGGCGGGGTGGACACCGAGGGCGATGGGGTNGGGCATCGTCGAACCGATCTCTGCGTACGAAGTCGGGCAGGCGATCTGTGTCCGTCTGGAAGCCGCCGCGCACCGCGGCGGGGTGGACACCGAGGGCGATGGGGTCCGACACGTCACGCACACGGCACGGGTCAGCCGTCTGGCGCGCCAGACGGCGGCGAACGGCCAGGGCGCTTTGGACTTCGGCGGTGAACACTCCGGTAAAGGCCGCACCAACTGCCGTGATGGCGGCCGTCGCCCAACCCGGCAACCACACTGTTCCCGCCACGGCTGCTGCAGCCGCTGCAGCAGCCACTCCGATCAGTACGGCCCACGGCCGTAAAAATCCCCACAACGTTAGACTCCCGCCCCCACGCTCAACGTCTTCGCAGTGAGCTGACCCCAGTGTCGTGCACCCGGGACGGGACGCGGGGGCATTCAGAAGAATGCGACCGCGAGCCGGTTCGGCACGGCACCTTCATGGCTACCGGGGCGCATGTCGCTCGCCAAGAACGGCAAGGTTCACTGCCATAGAAGCCGAAAGGGCTAGGTTCGCTGTCAAACGCCCGATTGGACGACAGAGGACAAGGACAGCCTGGCTCTGTTCACGTGTCCTGAAAGTGTACGAAGCCAACAGCCAGTTACGCGGGGCAGTGCACGGTCTGGATCAGGCGGTTGGAATGGCCTCTGCGGACGAGAACGCCGCGGCCAGCCGGCTGCTGAGCGGCGTATACGCCGGGGAACAGCTGGCCCTCGCCGCGGTCGCCTGACATGACAAGGGCCGAGGAGCCGGACTCGCGCAGGCTCTGGACCAGGGGTTCGTACAGGCCACGGGAGGCTCCTGCGACGCGGCGGGTCAGGACGAAGTGGAGGCCGATGTCCACCGCGGAGGGGATGTACGAAAGGAACGGGGCGAGAGGTTCCTGACCGGCCGTGGTCAGCACGTCGTAGTCGTCAACGAGAACCACGATCCGCGGACCGCCGCCCCAGCTACCGGGCTCCAGGTCCTCCAGGCGCGCGCTGTCATCGGGCAGCCGCTTGCCCAACACGTCGGCGATACCGTGAGCAAGTCCCGCGCACAGCTTGGCGTTGTACGCGTAGCCGCCGTTGAACTCCTCGGGGACCGCACCACGCAGGCTGCGCCTGGGGTCCATGACGGCGAAGACCAGCTCGTCCTCGCTGTATCGCTCGATGAGGCCGCTGGCGATGGTCTTCAGCAGATTCGTCTTGCCGCACTCGCTGTCGCCCATGATCAGCAGATGCTGGTCATGACGGAACAGATCGAGCAGCACAGGCTGGAGCGCCGCCTGGTCGAGGCCGATCGGCACCCGTTGAGGTTCGGCGAGTGGCCCCGGCAGGAGGTGGGGCTCCAGAATGTGCGGCAACACTCGGACCGGCTGGGCGACCTCGCCGCTCCAGGTGGCGCGGATCGTCCGAGCCGATCGCTCCACAACGGTGCCCACGTCGGCGGCATCGGTGAGTCCGTCGGTACGGGGAAGTGCGACCTGCGCGAAGAGTTTGCGATCGGTGAGGACACGACCGGGCTCGTCGGGCGAAAGCGTCGCGGCGAGCTTGTGGTCGATGCACGATTCGCTGGGATCGTTGAGCCGCAGCTCGATACGGGTGCCGAAGTTCGACTGGACGGCGATGCGTGCGTCGTTCCAGCGGAGCATGCCCGCCACCACGTGGATGCCGTACCCGCCGCCGCGTTTGAGGATGTCGGCGACGTCATCGTCGAGCTCCTCGAAGTCGTCGCGCAGCGCGCCGAAGCCATCGATGACGAGCACGATCTCGGCAGAGGCCAACTGAGGCAGTCGGCCCGCGGCGTGCAGGTCGCGCAGCTGTGAGAGGGAGTCGATGCCATGCTCGCGGAAGAGGTCCTCCCGGGCCGCGAGCATGGACCGTACTTCCTCGACGGTCCGTGCCGCACGCTCGCGATCGGCGCGGCCCGCAATTCCACCCACGTGCGGCAGGCTCGACAGGGCATGCAGGCCGCCGCCGACCAGGTCGAGGCCGTAGATGCCGACCTCGCGTGGGGTGTGGGTCAGCGCGAGCGAGAGGACAAGGGTACGCAGGAGCGTGGTTTTGCCGGATTGCGGCCCGCCGATGACGGCGGCGTGGCCGCCCGCCACGGTGAGGTCCAAGTACCACTGGCCCTGCCACTGCTTCGCCGGGTCGTCGAGCAGGCCGAGCGGTATCTCAAGTGGGCAGCGGCGCCCCGCGAGATGCGTACCGCGCGTGCTGACGTTCAGGGGGCCTGCGACGGTGTCCAGGGCGATCGCGTCGGGTAGCGGGGGCAGCCAGATGCGACGCACCGGATCGGCGGCGTTGGTCAGCTGCTCGACCGTGACGCCCAGCTCGGTCGGCCCCATCTCCCGGCGCCGTACCGCCTGCTCCTGCTCGCCCGAATCTTCTGCAGTGGCGAGGGTGTTGAAGGTGTCGTAGGGGAGGGCGAGGGGCCCGGTGTCCTCGTCCTCCTCGCGCTGTGCGGGGCCGCGGTAGGCGCCGGAGACGTAGCTTGCCTTGAATCGGTCGTAGTGGCTGGTGTCGACCTTGAGGTAGCCGAAGCCGGGGATTGGCGGCAGGTGGAAGGCGTCCGTGGTGTCCAGGACTGTACGGGATTCATCGGCAGAGAAGGTGCGCAGGCCGAGCCGGTAGGAGAGGTAGGTGTCCAGGCCCTTGAGGTTGCCGCCTTCGATGCGCTGGCTGGACAGCAGCAGGTGCACTCCGATGGAGCGGCCGATGCGGCCAATGGACAGGAACAGGTCGATGAAGTCCGGCTTGGCGGTGAGCAGTTCACCGAACTCGTCGATGACGACGAACAGGTGTGGCAGTGCCTCCAGGTCGGGTCGCCCGTTGGCGCGCAGTGCGGAGAAGTGGCCGATGTCGGCGACGTTGCCCGCGTCCTTGAGGACCTGCTGGCGGCGCTTGACCTCACCGGCAAGCGAGGCATGGACCCGCTCGACCAAGCCGGCCTGGTTCTCCAGGTTGGTGATGACACCGGCCACGTGCGGCAGGTTGGCGAACGGCGCGAAGGTCGCGCCGCCCTTGTAGTCGACCAGGACCAGGGCCAGATCCTCCGGCGGGTGCGTGGCCACCAAAGCCAGGACGATGGTACGCAGGAGTTCGGACTTGCCAGAGCCGGTGGCGCCGACGCACAGGCCGTGCGGGCCCATTCCGAGCTCGGAGGACTCCTTCAGGTCCAGGAGCACGGGCTCGTGGGAGTCGTTAAGGCCGATGGGCACGCGGAGGAAGGCGCGTTCGCTGCGTGGTGCCCACAGGTGCGAGAGGTCAAGGTGCGCTACGTCGTCGATGCCGAGCAGGCCGGCGAAGTCCACCGGCCCGGTCAGGGGAGCGTCGACCAGTGACTCGGCGGACAGACGCAGCGGCGCCAGCATCCGGGCCAGCCCCTCGGCAAACGGAATGCTGACGTCGTCCACAGTGCCGTGGGCAGTGACCGGCTCCTGCCCGCGCAGGTCCTCGATGACCACCTGATCGCCATCGACGGTGATCCGGACGCCGACATATCCCGGCTCCTGGACTTGCTGTTCGAGCAGGTGCAGGACGGTGACGCCCATCTCGCGCAGGCCGACCGCTTCGTCGGGGCGCGGCAGGTCGACGGCGTCCTCGCCGTGGCCGTCGGCGACGATGAGCAGCCGGGACGTCATGGCCAGGGCGTCGTTGCTGGACAGGCCGCGGCGCACCTCGGCGGCGTAGGAGGCGCGGCGGCGCAGTTCGGGGCCGAGCTGCCGTGCGAGCTGGAGGGTGGAGGGGGCGATGCGGCGGGCGGCGACGGGGCCATCGAGCTGCTCGGTGTCGAGGAGATGCGGCAGCCACTTTGCCCACTCCCAGCCGGCGAGCTGATCCCCGGACACGGTTAGGGCCATTGCGACGTCGTCGGGGGCGTGCATGGCGGCGGTCTGCACGAGCAGGGCCCGCGCCACGCGCAGGCAATCCTCGCGGGGGCCGATGACACTGATGTTGCCGACACGGTCCAGCGGGACGGTGAGCGGGAGCTCGGTGCCGGTACGGAATCGGGCCATCAGCGCCGACGCCTCGTTGAGCATGAACCGGTCGGGCGGGGTGAGGACCGACGAACCCTGCTGAGCGATCTTCAAATCGCGCACCGGCATCTCACCGGTACCAACGCGCACCCGCAGAAAGTCGCCGTCGATGCGGCGGCGTTCCCACAGACGAGCCGGATCTCGCACCACGTCGTAGAGGGCGGCCGGCGGCGGGTTGAGGACGTCAGCGCGCTCGCGCCGCTCACGCTCCTGGGCGGCAAGCTCCTCGCGCAGGTCCTCCAGATAGGCCAGATATGCCTCGCGCTGGGTGCGCCGGGTGCGCTGAGCCTTGCCCCGCTGGGAGAAGACCAGCGCGACGGAGCCCATGATGGTGACGACGAGAATGATCGCGCCGAGCCCCGCGAACTGACTGTTGCGCACAACCGTCATCATCACGACCGACGACATGACGCCGGCGACCGGCAACAGCGACATTGCGATGTTGCCCGCCTTCCCCTCGGGGAGGTTGGGCGGGGCCTCGATGATGCGCGCCTCGGAGGCGGCGGTCGGCCTGGTGGTCCGGGCCGGGCGGTGGATCAGTTGGGTACTCATCGTCGTCGTCCGTCATTCACGTCGGGCACGGCATCTGGTCAGTGACGCTGCTGCGAGAGCTGGAAGACGGCCGCAGCAAGGCGAGCAGCGGCCTGTCTGGTCGGCGGAGCCAGAAATTCAGCATGGACTGGGCCGCCAGCCGCCAAGTGCCGGTCGTACGGCAGGACTTCGACGCTAGCTCCAGTAGATCTAAGCTTGTGGGCGGCCTCGTCGAGGTCGGCTCCTGGGCGTGGCGTCAACGAGGTGAGCACAACGACCGTTCCGGCGATCACATGCCGGGGCAGTCCCTGCATCCACTGGAGCACCGAGTACGTGCTGGTGATGCCTTCTGGCGTGGCTGGGGTGGTCAGAACGCGGCCGTGGGCGGCGGCGAGGGCGACCCGGGCGACTTCGGCGGGCAGCGTCTCGCAGTCGATGACCATCACACCGAAGTAGCGGCGCAGCGCCACCACGGCCCGCTCGTACGCCTGGCTGTCCAGCATGGCGCCGATCTGGCCCTGGCTCGCGGGCAGCAGCCAGGCGTTGTTGGGGAGCTGGACGAGGTAGCCGGTGACGTCGAGCAGCGACATGTCCGGCTTGACGATGTCCGCGACCTCGCTGGTGGTCCAGCGCAGTGTCTGGGAACCCAGCCGCAGCGGGAGCGAGCCCAGCGCCGGATCGGCCTCTAGAACAAGGACTGGGTCCTGCCGGTAGTGCGCGAACGTGGTGCCGAGAAGTGCGGCGATGGTGGACTTGCCGGAGCCGCCCCTGATGGAGGTGACGGCGATCTGCCGACCGGTCGTCACAGGCAGCTGAAGCACCTCCGCGGTGCGGGTGATCTCGGCAACCTCACGCGCAGCCGATGAGGAAAGCGTGTGACGCAGCGAGCGTGCCGCACGCGCGGCGAACGACTCACCGCGCACCGGCTTGCGCTGTACCGCGCCGGGCAGGCTTTCGTCCACCACGGGCCGGGAGCCGGGGACGCTGTGCGGCACGGGTTGCTGGGGGGATGCAGCCGGAGTCTGCTGCCCTTGGTGCCCAGCGTGCTGTGGCCAGCCGCCTTGGTGGCCTGCCTGGTGCTCCTGGTATGGGGAGCCGACCTGGGGCGTACCTCCCCCATGAGGACCGTCTGACGCCTGGGAGCTCTGTGCCGGCAGGCCCGTACCCTGAGCGGACCTGCGGTACGCCTGCTCGCCGGGCCACTGCGCTCCCTGCTGGGCGCCGCCTGTCACGTCGCGCAGCACATCCCCTTGCCAGCCGTTTCCGTTCGGCACGCCTGCCCTTCACCCCTACCCTGCTGCCCCGCCCGGGAGCGCCTGCACTTCAACTCAGAACTGATTGAGCAGCTGCCCGTACACACCGAACACACCGAAGGCGAGCGGGAAGAGCCCCACCATGCCCACGGATTCGACCAGATCAGCCACTCGCCGTAGCCGCACCTGCGCATGCTCGGGCAGCTCCACCGCCAACACCAGCAGGGGCAGCACCGCTGCCACGCACAGCACGACGAGCGGCCCAGCGCCCCCTGCGTGCTCCATCCACAACATCACCAGGCGCACGACGAGACACGACGCTGCGGCGAAGAGCGCCACGACCTCGGCGACCAGCGGAAAAGCCCGCGCCCTCGACATCAGCACCACTACAACGAGCGACGCCAACGCTACGGTCCACACAGTCGGCTTCTCGGCCGCAGTGAGCAGCCAGCCGGCGAAGGTCGCCGAGACCGCGGTGACGATCGTGGACAGGGCAAGGCCCCGGTGCGTCGCTGCAAGCGCGGTACCCACTTGGTATCGGCTGACAGAGACCCCGCCCGCACGGCCATCGTCGAGCGCGGTGAGCCCCGACGCCATCAGAGCAAGCCGCGGCAGCACACCGAGCAGCACCAGGGAGACGACAGCCATCACGGCGCCGAGCCGGGACGGATCATCCTGAACGGCGGCAACGGCCTCCCATGCGATGGCGAGCACGCCGGTCGTCGCCGCGCCGACGATCCCGCCCTTACCGAGCGGCGAAAAGTAGCCGAGGAAGGCAAGCGTCACAACCAGCGCGCCCGCAACCGCAGCGAGCCGCGCCGCTCCCGGCCAGCCGTACGCATCAGCGGCCGTCCACGCGGCGAGAACCCCAAGCCCACCGGAGGCAAGCAGGAGCGCCGTCGCCAGGCCCCGGTTACCGTCCCCGATCTTGGCGACGAGCGAACCAGCAACCAGAAGCACGACCGTGACGGCCGCCAGAACACCGACCAGGGCACCGAGTGCGAACTCACTGCGAGCTAGCAGCGCAGCGACCACCATGAAGGCGATGGCCGCCACACCCGCGCTGGCCCTGCGCGCAGCGGGACGCCAGCGCCAAGCCCGCAGGTCAAGATCGTCAGCCACCTGGTCAGTGACGTCGTGCACTACCGGGGCGGGCGGCGCAGAGTGCATCCTGACGAGCCGGAGCACGGCGCCGTCGGTGATCCCGGCCGACGCCAGCGTGCTGTCGTGCGGCAGGACAGACCCGTCGGACGTCATCAACTGCCGGGTCATCGGCTGCGATGCAGGCCGGTCGTCCAGCAACTGCAGGATGTCCGGGAGTAGCTGCCCAATCTGCGTGTCGGAGAGCAGGACGATGTCGGCCCGGCGTCGCTCGCCGACCAAGGTCACTCGGCTTAGTTGCGCCTGGGAAGTCGTTGCTCTGCTCACCACTTACGGGAACCTATCATCGCGGTGTTGAGGACTCTTGGGTCAACTGGACATGCCTATCCTGCCAGCCCGCTCCTGCCCTGCTTCAGGGAACTCCGCTTCCGTGGCGGGAAGTCATCGCACATTTCGGGGGGACGGCAAAACATTCCAGATCTGCGGAATTCTACGATTTCCCCGACTTTGTCGGCTGCTCGTACTGCTGCACTTGATGCTGCTGCTTCTCCTGCTCGGCCTTCTGCTTGGCCAGCGTGTGCTGAAGGAACGACCATCCCACGCACCCCGCGCACAGGACAGCCGTGATAGCGATCCCAGCGAAGACCTTCCCGAGTCGCTCGTCGGCCGTGCGTCGCCCCCTCTGCGCGCCGAACAACAGGGCATCCCGCATCCTGCGGCGGCGTACCGCGACCGACTCCAGCAGCTGACTGTCGTAATCCCGCGCCATGTCCTCGTCCGTCGCCTCCGTCGTCCGTTATTTGACTCATCGTCGGTGCACCTCCGTCATCGGCGACCATGCGCCGCCCGTGAGCGGGGGTATGTGTGCGCGGCATGCGCAGCAGATCGGGGATGTGAACAACGCCCTCGGGCGGGAGGTCCACCACCGTCACGGTATCCCGGATCCCTAGGCGGCCTGGCGCTTGCGTCGCCTGCGGCGTACGGCGACGGCGGCGAGCGCCACGAGTGCGACGGCGGTTCCGCCCCCGATCAGCCAGGGCAGGCGGCTGTGCGCGACGGGTGGGCCGGCTACGGTCACCTGCCGGGTGGTGGTCTCCTGCCCGTGGTGGCTGACGACCGTCATCGGGTACCTGCCCGCCGGTATGTCGTCCCGTACGGCGGTGTGCCCTCCAAAGAGCGTGCTCCCGTCGTCGCACTTGCAGCCGGGATCGTCTTCGCCTTCCCTGAGCGTCAACGGGCCGTCGAAGAGGGGGGACTTGACCGTCAGCGACGTCTCGCCCGCAGCGGGCTGCCGATCGGTCAGGACCACGATGACGTCGCTGCCCGGACGGACGGAACCGGGGTCCCCGTCGCCCGGCAAAGGGCGCTTCGCGTCACCGACGACGAACCGGCCTATCACCGCGGACCCCTCGGCGACGACTGCTATCCGAGCCGTGGCGACAGTGCGGCCGTGACTGGTCGCGGTAACGGGGTACGTGCCCG
>NZ_JBNHIN010000077.1:26448-31998 GCF_050054615.1 Streptomyces sp. YGL11-2 | reverse complement strand
CTGCCAGCCTTCCGTGAAGGGCTGTCAGTTAGCCACCAGAACTGGAACCTGAGAGGTGGGGCAGGTCAACCCGTCACCCAAACCTGCAGCAGACCCTATCTGTGACGGCTTCGCCCGGCATGACCTCGACGCCACGGTCGCTGTCTATACCGAAGACGTCCACTACGAGGAGAAGACGCTCCGGTGGGACCTGCACAGCCGCAACGAGGTCCGAGACCAGTACGGGACCTGGTTCGCTGCCACCTCTGAATTGGCCATGAGTCCACTGGACGGCATCCATGCCGCAGACCGGGCCGCCTTCCTCTGGCGAATCACCGGCACCCTTCATTCCGGTCACCGGATCGACTTCCCCGGAACGAGTCTGTTTACCTTCACGCCCGACGGACAGATCAGCCACGAGATCGTGATGTGGAACCTGGCCGAATTGCCCGAGCGGGCTGCTGCAGACATGGGCCTGCGCCCCGCAGCCCCCTACAGTCTGTTCGCAGCGTGGGCGGCGAACGAACGGCCGAGGCACGGCTGCCGCAAGGTTGGCGGATGACTTCCGGGCATGACCGCGGCGATTCCCGGACGTTCGCCGAGCCAGGCTGAGCGTTGTCGCGGCGGGTGCAGGCGTTGGAGGATGAACGAGCCCGGCGGTGTTCCCGCGGGAGGACGCGGTGACCGTCTGACCCCGGTGTCGGCCTGGAAGTGGGTGGAGCGCAGCGGGGGTTGTTCCCCAGCTGTGCCCGCCGTGCCGCTCCCCGTCTCAGATGACCTTGACTTCTTCCTTGAATTTGAACTCCACATCCACAATCTCGTCGGACGCGACCGTGAGTGATCCGGTTTCGCTGATCACTGTCACCGGGACCGGGGTGTTGTTGGTGATGGTGGTGGTTCCTGAAGCACTGGCGGTGGCGCTGGGAGCGGGGAGTGGGGTGACGCAGAAGTCTCCTGCGGTGGAGGCGATTTCGACCTGGCCGGGGCAGAGGGTGCTGGCGTGGGCGGGGGTCGCGGAGGCAAGTCCAGTGGTGCTGAGGGCGAGGGTGGTCAGGACAGCGGCTATGTGCTGACGGGAGGCGAGTGGGCGGTTCATCAGGGTCTCCCTTCGGGCCCGCGATACGGGCCTCGTTCCGTGCCCACCGTGGTCCTTACTGCGCGTCGTGCCTGGTGCTGGTGGGTCGATGGTGATGGTGACGACCCGCAGGAGGTTGTGTAAGGCGTGGTGCCGCAGCGCGCGGAGCGCACCTCCCGCGCACGGGTGTCGGCGTACACCCGAACGCGACAAAGCCCCGCCCGATCCGGCGGGGCATCATCGTGTCGGCTTCAGTCGTCGCCCTCGCCCTCGGCTTGCTTGAGTCGCATGCGGGCTTTGACGAGGTCGGGTCCGGTGAGGGTGTCCAGCACGGTGACTCGCGCCACGACGGTGTCCAAGGTCGTGGCTCCTGCCTGAGGCAGCCTCTAGAGGTGCAGCCCCATGAGGACATCGTCGACGTACTCCCCGTCCAGTAGAAACTCCCCGGGCAGCACGCCCTCGATGACGGAGCCCATCGCCTCATAGAGTTGCCGCGCGGGTGTGTTGTGACCGAGCACGCGTAGGGTCAGCCGGCGAGCTCCGCGCTCTTGGGCGAGTTCGATTGCCTGCTTCATCAGCTCCCGGCCGACGCCGTGCCCCCGCGCCCATTCCTCAAGGGCAAGCCGCTGAACCTGCTGCACGTGCGCGTTGCTGGCATGCGGTGTGGCCGGGGCGACCGCCACGTATCCGGCGACGCGCCCGTCGACCTCTGCAACGATGGTGTCCTCGGGCCGGTGCCGTTCACTGAAGAATGGCTCCCGGTCCATCGGCCTTTGCTTCACCGCGTGCAGGGGGGACCACGCCCGCCTGGCTATGGCGCCCAGCACCGCGTCATCGTCTACCGCCGCCAGACGTGTTTGCATCCCGGTACCTCCCATACACCTCAGTCTCCCATCCGATCTCGCCAGGCCGATCGACGGGCTCCTGACATCCATCGCTGACATCAACAGCGGTGGATGTCGGCGGTCGCTGGCAGGCGCCCGCGGCGTCGGGGGGCGGCCCGTGAGACCGAGGCGCCGGAAGCCGAACCGGACTTGTAACGCGGTGGTCATCAGCGGTGATACGCGGACGAGAGACGCGGCGCGCTCAGCCACCGCTGGTCGGGTACACAGAGGCAACACCAAGGCTGTCAACCAAGAGCTGCCAGGTGGGTGTGGCGGGCAAGGGCTGTCCGATCCGCTTGTACATCTCGATCTTGCCCTCTAGGTGCTGGGCTGCCGCTGCCAGGAAGTCAGCGGCACTCTGATTCCCTTCCCCTTCTGCCGCCAGCTCCCTTGCCTGGCACTCAACCTGGCGTAGGAAGTCGACAAATTCGGCGGGCGTGCTCACCCTCGCATACTTGGCATTCGACATGGTGCCTACGATCGCAGGCGAGCGTCCTGTGCCGAGGGCTGGTGTGCGCTTCAAACTGGTGCTATGCAGCGGCGAAGTACAACAACCGTGGCGACCTCAAGCGGCCGCAAGCCCCCGTGGAAGGCCAGTCGTTCAGGCCGAACGGCATCGACGACCTTGGCGCCGGTAGTTCGCAACGAGGGGTCGTGGCGCGGTCGGCGGCAGTGTCACTCTCGCGTCAGAGCGGACGCCTCGCCCCAGAGCGGGACGTCGCCGTGTCGGCATCTGATGCTGCTGGTCACACAGCGTCCAGCCCACGGGCGCAAGGAACGGTCGACTCCCTGATGCTGTCCGGCGCGGGAGTGCCGCCGTAAACGCTGTCCGACATGGCGCGACGGCGCCGAAAGCCCGGGCGGGCTGGAGAAAGGCTGCGCTCAAAGCTGAGGGCACAGCCCCGCCCAGGCGGTCGGCATACTGGTTCGGGTGCTGCGTTCAGTCGGCCTTCCGGGTGTAGCTGACGTGGTCGACCAGGCGCTCCTGCTGGCCGGGCGGGGTGAAGTAGAGGTCGGCCGTGTGCCGGTTGGGGGAGTCGATCCTGAAGACGGTGCGCATCGGGATGGTTTTGCCAAGGTACGCAGGGCCGAGGATGCCCGGGTCGGTGAATTCGCCGGGGATGGAGATCTCGGAGGGGCTGCCGCTGTCGGGGGCGCCACGGTAAGTCATCGCGGTCGGCGTGACGCTGTCGAACGTGGTCCATTCGTACCGGCGGCCGATGTTGGAGTAGCCCATAATGCCCAGGCGATAGTACGGGTGGCCGGCCAGCGTCCCCTGGGTCTGCTCCTCCAGGAAACGGCCTCCGGTCTTCTTGATCCAGTGGACCCGGACAGTGATGTCGTGGGAGACGACCGGTTTTCCGTCTTTGCCCAGGAGATAGTTGACCTTGGTGGCCCTCCAGTTTCCGACCAGGGGGTCGAGGAGCCGGTGGTGTGGCCCTGGCGTCAGATTGTCGCCCGATGAGGCCGAACCCGCGGAGGCGGCGGGCGCGGTATGAACCGGCGCGGCGGAGGCCCCGAGGGAACCGGCAAGGCCGATGACCACCGCGAGTGCCGCTGCCGACAGATATCTGTTCCTGATCATCCGCTTCTCCCTGGTCGTGGTCGTCGAATGACCCGTGAGCCTGCCGGCACTCCATGTCCAGTCAGGGGCGGGCCGCGGCCGAATCGGTCGCAGGAGTTTGCGCGTGAGCTGCGCGTCGTCTTCCGTCGACGCACCCCTTTGTGGTGCACCATCACAGCGCGCTCGATTCGCACACTCTTTCGCCCCATGGCTGTTGGTGAGTATGGCAAACAACTCGCCTGCCATTAAGGGGAGTTCAAATATCGGGATCAGGAACTGGGCGCTAAGGCCTCACCGGAGCGTCGGGCCAGCTGGGCACGGACGTGCGGGCCGAGTCGGTGGCGGGCGAGGGCGGAGGCAGGGAGGGGCTTGGCCTCGGCGATCAGGCCCAGGCACTCGTCGACCTCGCATCGGAACGGAAGGGGGATGCCATGTCCCACTCGGTCGACGGGCAAAGGAACTTCAGCGGGAGTTCATGGCGTTCGCACGTCCGCGCTGCAAGGAGGCCAGCCAGGTGTTCCATCTGCCAGAGTTCTGGAAGTCGTTGCCGTGCGAGTCGGAGTTGAGGGGTAAGGACTCCTAACAAAAGTGGTGGACTTGGCCTGGCAAGCGTCGGTGTGGCGCACGAGGCTGCCGGGTAGCGGGACGCGGTCAGCCGCGTAATCGCACGCGATAAACCCGGCGACGTCGACGGTCATCCCGGGATACTGGGCGCCATGGATGAGGTCAAGGTCGTCGTCGCCCATTCCGAGCGCGCGACCCTGCGCGTCGGCGATGTGTTCCTGAAGGTGGATGCCGATCAGGCACGCATCGACGTCGAGGTCGAGGCGATGGCCCTGGCGCCGGTCCCGACCCCGGAGGTCCTGTGGCGCAAGCCGCCCGTGCTCGCGATCGCCGCTGTCCCGGGGACGGCGCTCGGCCGCCTCGGCGAGCCGTCTGCCGCGTCGCCGGCGGCGTGGGCCATGGCGGGTGCCGCCATCCGGAAGTTGCACGACGCACCGTTGCCGCCCTGGCCCGGCCGAGGCGGCCGGGGACTCCACGAGTTGACGGCGGATCTCGACGGCAAGTGCGAGTGGCTCGTGACGAACGGCGTCCTTCCCCCCGACCTGGTCACCCGCAACCGCCAGGTCGCCGAGGCCGCACTCCGGCCGTGGATTCCGGTGTTCACGCACGGCGACCTGCAGATCGCTCACGTGTTCGTCGACGGCGACGAGATCACCGGCATCATCGACTGGTCCGAGGCGGGCCAGGGTGACGCCCTGTTCGACCTCGCCACCTTGACGCTCGGACACGAGGAGCACCTCGGCAACGTCGTCGCCGGCTATGGCACCGACGTCGACCTCGACGTGATCCGCGCGTGGTGGTCGTTGCGAAGCCTGCTGGCGGTCCGCTGGCTGATCGAGCACGGCTTCGACCCGTCCGCCCCGGGCTGCGAGGTCGACGTGCTGAGATCCCGGCTGTAAGTACGCCGAGCCGCCGGAGTATGCGGTGCAGTGGCTGCTACCGGTGGGCGTGGCGGTGCTGGGCGTTGCGGACCTGGTGGGCCGCGCGGGGGCCGCGGGCATCGTGCTACTGGCCGGCGGTGTGGGTGTGTGGTTGTCCCGGCGTGCGACGGCTGCGGAGGATGAACGGGCCCGGTGGGAGCGGTCGTTGGTGTGCAGGGGGGCACGGCGGTGTTTCCGCGGGAGGACGCGGTCGCGGTCTGAACCGTAGAGGTTGGCGCCTCGATCTTGCTTGACGGCTCGCCATCCAAGCCGGCGAGCCGTCTCTGTCTGTTCTGGATATTTTCTCGTGCTGGGCATGGCGAGGGCCCGGCTGTCGCGCTGGGGGACTCCGGGTTCCCCGGCTCCGGCGGTGTGGGGTGCTCGTCGGGATCATGCCCGCACCGCCGCGACAGCCGTACTGGTGGGCGTGGTGTTGGCAGAACTAGGGCGCATATCGAGTCGTCATCAACGGGCGGTGCAGGCGCAGGCTCCTGGGCCTGGGCCTGGGCCTGGTCCTGCGCCCGGGTCGGGTTCCGGTGTCCGCCCTGCCCCGTCGCCAGGGCG
>NZ_JBNHIN010000077.1:0-26350 GCF_050054615.1 Streptomyces sp. YGL11-2 | reverse complement strand
CCCCGTCGCCAGGGCGGACACCGGTGCGCGCTCGGTTACGGGCGCGGGTCGATGGGTGCGAGCACGCCGAAGTGACGCTCGATCACCTCGGCGGCCTCCAGGCACCGGTCCTCGCGGTACATCTGACCGATGAGCTGGACGCCCTGTGGCATGCCGTCTGCGAACCCGGTGGGCACGCTCACCGCAGGCACGCCGACAAGGGAGGTCACGGTGCACAGGGCGCCTGCCAGCATCATCTGGGCATGGCTCTCGGCGTCGGTGTCGTCGGGGAGCAGGTCGGCCCCGGGGACGGGCTGGGGGCAGGTGGCCCCGAGGAGCAGCGGGTAGGTGTCCAGGAACTTGGCCCAGTCACGTTGGATGCCGAGGCGGGCGCCGGTCTGCCCGAGGAACTCGGCGAGCTCGGTGTGCGGGGTGCGTTCCATGAACAGGTCGAGGTGCTGGGCGCCCTTCTCGGAGAGCAATTTCCTGATGCGGGGCCACTTCACGCCGAATTCGGTCATGATGAGCTTGCCGTAACACTCCAGGGTCTCGGGCAGCCGGGGGATCTGTACCTCCTCCAGGGCGTAGCCCGCCCGCTGCAGCACGGTGGCTGCCTCGTCGATGGCGGCGCGGATCTGGGGGTGGACGCCGATTCCGGCCGGGTCGGCCACGATGCCGACCTTGAGAGGGCCGGTGGGGCGGGGGCCGTATGCGGGTACCGGGACCGCCCGCGGGTCCTCCAGGTCTGCGCCCGCCAGCGCTTCGTAGGCCGCGCGCAGGTCGGCGACCGAGCGGGCGATCGGGCCGTCGACGGGGATGAGTTGGGAGGCCAGCATCGGCTCCTGGCCCATGATGCGGTGGTCGGCGGCGAAGCGGCCGTAGCTCGGCTTCAGCGCGGCCACTCCGTTGAAGGCCGCGGGCATGCGCACCGAGCCGCCGGAGTCGTTGCCGAGCCCGAGCGCTGCCATGCCGACCGCCACTGCCACCCCGTCGCCGCTGCTGCTCGCGCCCGGGGTCTTCGACCGGTCCCAGGGGTTGTACGTCCTGCCGTACAACTGGCTCGCGGGGTCCGAGGAGATCGCCAGGTCGGGCATGTTGGTGTGGCCGATCGGGATCGCTCCCGCGGCACGGAGCCGGCGCACCGGCGGGGAGTCGGCCTCGGCCACGTGATCGCGGAACTTCCGCACGCCGTGCGTGGTCGCCCACCCCGCTACGTGGATGTTCTCCTTGACGGTGAAGGGCACTCCGGCCAGCGGGCCGAGCTGTTCTCCCACCGCGCGGCGCCGGTCGATTGCCTGCGCGGTTTCGAGGGCGCTGTCCGCCATCAGTTGGGTGACGGCGTTCACGGCCGGATTCACTGCCGCAATGCGCTCCAGATGGCTTTCCACCACCTCGGCCGCCAAGACCTCGCCACGGGCGACGGCCGCGCCCAGCTCGGTCGCGTTCAGCTTCCACAGTTGAGTGTTCATCGCATCGCCGGGCCGCTCGCTCCGCCCTCGTGGTGAGCGCACGCCCCTGCCCCTTTCTCTCGCCATGCCGTGCCATGCCGTGACATCGGCTGCCCAGTCGTTCCGATGCGCTTGCATCACATCCTATGCTGGAAAGCGATGCAAGCGCATTACTACGCGAATGACGGGGAGAGCCCATGCCCAGGCAGGTGGACCACGAGAAACGGCGACGCCGGATCGCCGAGGCGGTGTGCGCGCTCGCTGACAGCAGCGGCCTGGAGGGCGTGACCCTGCGCGATGTCGCCACGCGAGCCGGTGTCTCGATGGGCGCAGTCCAACGCTGCTTCCGCACCAAGCAGGAGATGCTCGTCTTCGCGCTCGACCACATCGGCGAGCGAGTGACCGAGCGGGTGACCGAGCGAGCACAGGACCGCACCGTCACAGCACCAGGCTCGACCAGCTCGGCCCTGAAGCACGTACTGGGCGAGGTCGCCCTGGTCGACGAGGCGCACCGGACAGAGGCCCGGGTCTGGCTCGCGTTCGTCGCGCAAGCCGCCGTGGCGCCCGAGCTCGCCACCGTGCTGCGCAACCGCTATGCCGAGTTGCACCCCCTGCTCGTGCATCTGCTCCGCGAGAGCCGCGCGGACGACCCGGCCCCGCGTAGTGGCGCAACCCCCCGCGCGGGCCACGATCCGCACCAGGCGGCACACACGCTTCTCGCCCTCGCCGACGGTCTGACCACCCACGTCCTGATCGGCTACCTGACCCCACAGGCCGCGTTGGGCCTCCTCAGCTTCCAGATCGACGCCCTCATGACAGCGAGTCCGCGGGATGCGCCCCTGGCCCCGCAGGGTCGTGGGCCATCCACCGCCGGCGGCTAGCCCTGCTCACCTTCGGCCTCGCTGCCCCAGCCCAAGCTGCGGGTGCAGGCATCAACGGCGGCGTGGACATCGGCGCCCTCATGAAGAACATCGACATGGGCGCGGTGATGAAGATGTTGGGCGGCGCCAACAGGGGGCTCGGCTGAGGCAGGGGTAGTTCCAACCGCACCCGACGCGGCCTCTACGGGGCGAGCCGGCCTATGGCATCAGACCGCGTCCGTCGCCACACCCTCCCGCCGACATGACGCCCCCGGCAGTGCCCGGCGGTGTTCCCGCGAGAGGATGCGGTGACCGTCTGACCCAGGTGTCGGCCTGGACGTGGGTCGAGCGCAGCGTGGGTTGGTCCCCGACTGCGCCCGCCGCGCCACTCCCCATCTCACGGCACCATGACAATGACTATTAGTTCAAAGTGGTCTTCGACTTCGGCGGAAGTGCCGGGATCGACCTTGGCGGTTGCTCCGGTGTCGCTCTTCACTGTCACGGGGGCCAGCGTGTTGTTGGTGACGGTGGTGGTTCCCGAAGCTTTGGCGGTGGGGCCGGGAGTGGGGAGTGGTGTGACGCAGAAGTCCC
This sequence comes from Streptomyces sp. YGL11-2, assembly GCF_050054615.1. NCBI lineage: Bacteria > Bacillati > Actinomycetota > Actinomycetes > Kitasatosporales > Streptomycetaceae > Streptomyces > Streptomyces sp. YGL11-2. The sequence goes on along the minus strand of NZ_JBNHIN010000077.1, from coordinate 23,472 downwards.
CTGCGGTGGAGGCGATTTCGACCTGGCCGGAGCTTCATGCGCGCCTTGACGAGGCCGGGTCCTACAGGGTGTCCCAGTGGGGGTGTCCGTGGACCTGTGTGGCGAGGTCAACTGCGCGTTCCCGCAGCTGGACCTCGCGCTGCTTGTCGTCGTCGGTCCAGCCGGGTGACGGGTCGTGGTGCCGGTCTCGCCAGTAGCCTTCGCGGGTTTGTCGTGCCAGCCGTCGATTGCTTCGGGGGGCTCGGGGTGCTGGTCGAGGAAGGTCTTGAGGTCGGCGTTGGCCTTGTCGAGGTCGTGCTGTAGCTGCACCCGGTCGTCGGGGTACTCGTTGCTCACTCCGCGGGATGATACTCGGCCGGTCGAACGTGGGTGCGCATTGGCGTGGTGGGCGCGGTTGCGGTCTGAGGCTGGAATACAGAAGGCTCCCGCCCCGTTGGGCGGGAGCCTCGCATGGCCTCCTTGGTCAGCGGTGTTCGTAGCCCTGTGATTCCCCTGTTTCGTCCTCGTGGTGGTGGCGGTGCTCCCGGCCGTGCTCGTTCTCGTCACTGTCTTTGCCGAACGAGTTGATACAAGTGTTGCCGAAGCATGGATTCCACATGCTGCCTCGGTAGCCGGCCCCGTTGCCGCCTCGGTAGCCGCCCCCGTAGCTGCCTCGGTAGCCGCTCCCGATGCTGCCCTGGTGGCCGCTCCCGTTGTTGCCGGGGGTGATGCCGGACGGGCACGGGGGCATCGAGCAGCGAGGCGCCAGGGCGGCGGAGGTTGACGCGGCTGTTCGGGGTGTCGATGCGGGGGTTCCTGTCGCGCCGGCCGCACCGGCGGCTGTCATGACGAGGATGGGTGCTGCACACGCCGCGGCAGCCACTCGGCGCATCCTGGCCTTCCGTGTGCGCATGGTGGCACCCCTTTCCGGGGAGCGAATCAATGATCTTGGGTCGTGGTGACGCGGTCCGGTGGCCATGCCCGCTCTGCAACAAGACGTTCAACGTCAGCTTCGTTCTCCTCGCTCCTGGCCGAGGTCGGGAGGGCCGAACGGACCAGGGTGCGTGAGCCGAGTGGGCAACGTCCACGTCTGTGCTGCGTACTCTCCGTGGCAGGGGAATCACTCGACGGTGACGCCTGCTCCCGTGACCTGCGGGAACCGCAAACAGTGAAGGCCACGCCGGCGTCATGTAGCCCCGGACTGGTCGATCCACAGATGTTGGCCGTTGGGGCTAACGGTGAGCCCGTGGCGTTCGATGCCGGGCCTGCCGACTTCAGTCCATTGCTGGTACGCGACCTCGACTTCGTCCCAGAGGCGTCGTGGCCCGTGCTGCGCGACGTGGAAGGTGTCGGTTTGCCGCCCGTCGTAGTGGATGGCTGCCCATGAGGTGGCGTGGTCGTCGGCGACCCAGAGCCGGGTGTGCGCTTCGGAGGTGTCGGTGTCCCAGGAGTGCCAGATGTCGGGGACGCGGATGCCGATGGCGAAGTGTGCGTCGAGGTCGTGGCCGGCGACGTTCCAGGGCGAGAGGGTGCTGGTCGAGGTCTCGGGGGTCTGGCCGTCTCGTAGGAGGTCGCGTTCGAGTTCGACGTCGGGGCGCTGCCCTCGCATGACCATGTAGGAGCCGTAGGGGGCGAATTGGCCGCTTGCAGTGCCGTCGGCGTCCGGGGTGAGGGTGATGGTTCCATAGGTGGTCCACGCGGTGCTCCAGGGCGTGACGATGCGCGCCCCGGGGGCTGTCTGCTGGATCCAGGCGGGCGGGACGGCCCGGACGGAGCAGGTGGCGATGATGCGGTCGTAGGGGGCGCCGGCTGGGTGTCCGTGTGCGCCCTCGCCGGTAATGACGGTCGGTGCGTGTCCGGTGGTTTTGAGGTTGACGCGGGCCTGCTGGGCAATGGTGTCGTCGACCTCGATCGAGGTGACGTGCACGCTGCCGAGGCGGTGGCTGAGGAGTGCGGCGTGGTAGCCGCTGCCGGTGCCGATTTCGAGGACCTGTTGGCCGTCGGTGATCTGGGCCTGCTCCAGCATGCGGATCACGGTGCTGGGCGCCGACGCTGACGATGTGGGCTGCTGGAAACCATCGTCCTCGATGGCGAGTTGGGTGACGAGGGGCGCGTCGCTGTACGCGACTTCCCGCCAACCAGCGGGGTCCGTTGCGCGGTCGCAGGGGGTGTATCCGCCGTTGCCGTCGCGGAGCCAGATCCGGTCGGGCAGGAAGTGGTGCCGCGGTACGTGGCGCAGCGCCTCGGCCCATTCTGTGGGCACGGGGTGGCCGAGTTGTTCGGCAAGGTCGGCGATGAGCCGTTCGGCTTCGGAGTGCGCCGGGGCGCTGGCCGGCTTCACTTCGGGTCGGGCTTCGGCTGCGGCTCAGACGGCGGGATCGGCCGACCGGGCTGCTGCCCGTCGTCGCCAATCGGGGATCGATGCTTCATGTCCATCGGGCACCCCCTGCAGTGGTCTGCGTCTGCGTGAGTGACGCTACCGCCACTGACGGTATGGATGTCATGCGGTCGGGAAGCGTGCTCCCGTATCTATCGACAGGAGAGCTCAATGCGGGTACGCACCAATTTGATCGCTATTGCCCTGACCGCCGTTGCCGTCCTGGCCACTGCGGGAACAGCTGTCGCCGACGACAACGACGCACCCCACGGCACCATCGTCCAGACCGCCGACTCAGGTCCGGATTCCGACCAGGGAGCACGCCATCCCGGGCACAGCAGTCCAGACTCCGACCAGGGGGCTCGCCATCCCGGGCACCGCAACTGGAGCAACGAGGACCGGACCAGCTCGGACGACTCCGGCCCCATGGCCATGGACTGAGAGCATCTGCGCCTCAAATCCAGCAGCGACGGTCGGCGGCCTCGCCATTCCGCACCCGCAGTTGCTGTCCGTGGTCTCCGGTTCGGCACCTGCACCGTTCGGGGCGGGTGCCACGCTCACGCAAAAGGCCCTCACCACCGTGGGGGCCTTTATCGTGCCGGGGGCTCAGCCGACGTAGTTGAGCTCAACGAGGGTGATCTCGTTCTCGCCAATGTAGATCACTCCTGCGACCCTGCCGCGGGCAATCGTGCGCATGATGCCGTCGTCGATGCCGTAGGGCTCGGAGTGTGCGAGCGGGTCCTCAAGGGCGTCGAGGAGGCACACCAATGTCGCGGCGCGCACCATCAGGGAGGGCCTTGTAGGTGGCGTGGAGGGCCGGGTCGAGGTGGAGCCGGTGAGTCACGCGGCGCCTCGGCGGCGGCTGGCCTCGGCGTCGGCGCGGAGTTCGTCCGGTGTCACGTCGATGAGGCTAGCGGTGTAGCCGGTGGGGAGTTGGCCGTTCTCCCGGACGAGGGTGCGGAGTTGCTCGACGCGGTCTCGGCCGGCCTCGAACTGTTCACTGAAGGCGACCCAGCGGTTGCGGATCGCGGGCAGTTCGCGCACGTCGGTGAAGGTGACCTCGCGCATGAATGTGGCCCGGAGTTCGGAGTGGGGTAGGGCGTGGGCGATGCTGTCGAGGGTCCACGGCTCGCTGGTCATGCCGCCCTCCCGATGTGGAATCACCATTCGTGACGCACGATAGCGCGCTGTTCAGCACGTCAGCCGAACGCATATGCCACAGGCATGCGCCATCATTGGATGCCGCAACCGTGCAGGTCAGGGCCCGTCTCACAGATCATGAGCGAATTGGATGACCGCCTGCTCGGACTGATCGACACCGTGGTGGACGTGGACGAACAACGCCTGCCGCTCCTGACCCTGCGCGAGGCACGCGCCGCGGTGGAACTGCTGCAACTGCTGGCCGCCGGGTCCAGCGAGGGCGCGTTCGCGGCGCGGCACCTCGCCGGCAACCTGGCCCGTCGGCTGCCGGCCGACGGTTGAACGTGGTGGCTGCTCGGTAGCCACCCGGACGGCGTAGCTCGTGCAGAAGGGGAAACGAGACCGTGCCGAGAATGAAGCATGAGTTCTTGGGGCCATCCCACGCCGGAGCCGACGCCTGGTCCTGCCGCTGAGCAGAAGCCGGACGGCTCTCGCCGGAGCCCTGCCAGAGACTGGCTCTCCACACTCATCGCCGGCGGGGCCGTGCTCGTGTCCATCGTGAGCTTGAGTCAGTCCCGGGACGCCCAGAAGGCTGCGCAGCAGGCTCAGCAGCGCGAGCGAGCCGCAAACGTCGGGTTCTTTTCTCAAGCCGGTCTCCAACCGCCTCACATGTACATCGTCAACCGGAATCCCTTCGACATCAAAGACGTGACCATCAGCTTCGGTGACGGCAGCTACCACGCGGTCGGCGTCGTGCCTGCGTGTTCCATCTGGCATCTCACCAACTTCACCGAGAACGTCAACGGTTCAAACTACACGTTGAGGTTTCCGGCAAATTTGAACTTCACGGACGAAGATGATCCACCTGGCCATTGGGTCGTCGACTCTCAGGACAGAGTGCAGCAGATGAAGGGGAAGCCGTCTCCCCCGAGTGGCTTTAACTTGACCAGCTATTTCGCCGGCCACGTCCAACTTCAGTTCCTCAACGCATGCGTGTGAGCCCATGCCCCGGGCCCCATCAATGGACTGAGCTTCCCGCGGAAGCCCCACCCGATGATGCCGAGCGGGGCAGGGGGCGTCACAGCTTCTTGTTGGCGATGGCGAGCAGGACGTCGGCATGGCAGGGCAGCGATTCGGAGCACCAGCACATCATGATGCCCGAGGCTGACGGTCGCGGCAGGCGCCGATGGACGCGTGGTTCATGGCTGATTCCGAATCGATCTCCCCAGATTCTCCCCAGAGCGCCGAAGCCGTATGACATAGGGCCCGGACCGCCGGATCGGTCCGGGCCCTTCGGCTTCCTCAACTGGCAAGCGCATACCTTTTGACCTGTGAGAACTCAAGGACAGAGGCGTGTGCGACAACTCCCGCGAAGGGCCCCTGCTGGCTGCTGTCCAACCAGTACGGCTGGCACTGGGTCCTGAACAACCAGTCGGACGGCGCCCATGCGCACCTGTGCACGGGGTCCGGTGGCGCCGGCTGCAACTACGACATGGCGGCGCAGAACGGCGTCTGGGCCGACCTGACACCCGTCAACTCGATTACGCTCGACCGGCCCTGAGGCGAAGCCGCGCGGCTGAGCCCCAAGATGCCGTCAGCCGCCCGGTGTTGCCGGGCGGCTGACGGTCCGCGACAGGTCGGAGAACGGCGGGGCGGGCCGCTGCGTCACGCCCCGCCGGGAGTGGCCGGTGCGTCCGCGGCCGTGTCGCGGGACTGCCCGAGCAGGCGGGTGCGGAAGAGGTCGAGCACACCGTCCAACGCCGCGCGGGTCGGCTGGCCGGGTTCGTCGATGAGGTGCTCGGTCAGTACGGCGTGCGGGGGCGCCGCGGCGGCGGGGTTCGCGGCGGCGTCGTCCAGTTCGACGGCGAGGAAGGCGTCACCGAGTTCGCGGCGCAGGAACGCGAACCGGTCGCCCGGGACGAACCAGTCCCCGCGGAACCGCAGCCCCATCACCTGGAGCCCGTCGCGCTCGCAGCGGCCCCGTACGACGGCGAGGTCCTCGGCGGAGATGTCGATGCGGCCGGCGCGGCTCCTGGTGACGGGCAGCGGCAGGGACGGCTGGGACAGGACGGGGGCCACAAGCCGGTCATCGGTCGCCATGGCCAGGGCGAAGCCACCGGTGAAACACATGCCGACGGCGCCGACGCCGGGGCCGCCGCACCGCTCGTGCTCGTCCGCGGCCAGCGCCCGCAGCCAGGTCACCACGGGCGAGCTCTTCCCGATGGCCAGCGCGGTGAACTCCCGGCTCACGCACACCTTCCGCATCGAGGCGGCGACATAACGCCCGCTCTTCAGCAGGCCGTTGGCGGGGTCGGCATCGCGGCCGGGCACGCCGAAGAGCACGGGGAGCACGGCGGTGCAGCCGATCGCGGCCACCCGCTCCGCGAACGCCAGCACCTTGGGCGTGATGCCCGGTATCTCCGCCAGCACGATCACCGCGGGCCCCGTGCCGCGCCGCAGAATCCGGCGGGTGACGCCGTCGTGCGTGAAGTGCTCGCGGTCGAAGCCGCTCAGGTCGTGATCTGCCATGGGATACCGCCGTCCTGGTCAGTTACCGCTAGGGGCTGTCCGACCCTGACCCATCGGACAGGCCCCGGGGTCCTGATCGGCAGCTGCGTACCGGTCCGGGGCGCCTCCCCCGGTCCGGCGCACAGCACCACGAGGCTACCCGCCGGTTGCCCTGCGTCCGCGATCAGTTCGCGCAGAGAAGATCGGCGGGGTCGGGCGGGGCCTCGCCGTCAGCCCGGCTGCGACAGCCCGCCCGCCAGCGACGGCTGGGCCGGCAGCGGCAGTTCGGCCGACTGTGTCGCGGTGGCAAGGCGGGTGAGGGCGGCGGCTGCATCGCTGCCCTCCTCGGCGCTGAAGACATGCACCACCAGGCCCGTCTCACCGGGTGCGGCCGGTACGTGCAGGGTCTCGTAGTCGAGGGTGAGCGGTCCGGCCACCGGGTGCCGCAGCCGTTTGCGGCCCGCCGCGCACATGACCACCTCGCCCGAGGCCCAGATCCGCCGGAACTCCGCGCTGTGGGTGGAGAGTTCGGTGATGAGGGCGGCCAGTTCCGCGTCGTCCGGGTAGCGTCCCGCGGCGACGCGCAGCTGGCCCACCGCCTCGGCCGCCCGGTCCTCCCATTCGGGGTGGACGTCCCGTGAGGCGGGGTCGAGGAACAGGAACCGGGCGTTGTTCCGGTCGCGGCGGACCGGATCGGCCAGGCCGCCGATCAGTTCGGCGCCCGCGCGGTTCCAGGCCACCACGTCGAGGCGGTGGTCCGTGGCGAAGGCCGGGAAGGCGGCCAGGCCGTCCAGCATCCGCCGGAGCAGGGGGCTGACCCGGGTGGTGGGCGCGGGGCCGCGCCGGGTGCCGGCCAGGGTGGCCAGGTGCCCGCGCTCCGCCGCGTCGAGGCCGAGCGCCCGGGCCAGTGCCTCCAGCACCTCGGGGGACGGCTGGGTGGCCCGGCCCTGTTCGAGGCGTACGTAGTAGTCGACGCTGATGCCGGCGAGCTGCGCCAACTCCTCGCGGCGCAGCCCGCGCACCCGCCGCCGGCGGCCGCCGGCGATCCCGACGTGTTCCGGTGCGACGCGCCCCCGTCGGGCACGCAGAAAACCGCCGAGCGCCCGGTGGGTGTCGCCCACCCCCTCGATCCGGTCGGGTCGGCTGCCGGCGATCCGGTCGGGTCGGCTGCCCGCGATCCAGCCGGTGTTCGCCGGGCGGTTGCCGACGCCGGCGGGGTGCTCACTGCGGTCCGCGTCCACGCTGTCCATCGGTCCAGTATGGGTGGCCCTCGCAGTACCAGGACTCCGGTTCCGCGGGTCGAAGAGGGTACTGGCTGCCGCGTCGCGCCCGGGAGAACGTAGCGGCATGACCGAGGCAACACCGCGGCAGCGGAAGAAGATCCTGATTGTCACCGCCCACCCGGAGCCCGATTCGCTCAATGCCGCGCTGACCGGTTTCGCGGCCGGCGAACTGCGCGCGGCAGGGCACGAGGTGCGGGTGTCCGACCTCTACGCGATGAAGTGGAAGGCAGGGGTGGACGCCGACGACTTCCCGGACCACGCCATCGATCGTCGGCTGGATGTGCTGGCCGTCTCGGGGCAGGCCACGCTGGCGGGGCGGCTCGCGCCGGACATCGCGGCGGAGCAGGAGAAGGTGCGCTGGTCGGACGCGGTGATCCTGCAGTTCCCGATGTGGTGGTTCTCGGTGCCCGCGCTCCTGAAGGGCTGGATCGACCGGGTGTTCACCTTCGAGTTCGCGCACGGCCCGTCGGTTCCCCCGCCCTACAGCGAGGGCGCGCTGGCGGGGCGGCGGGCGCTGCTGTCGGTGACGATCGGTGCCCGCGAGTCGGCGTTCCGCGAACGGGGCATCCACGGCGCGCTGCCGGACGTTCTCTTCCCGCTCCAGCACGGCCTGTTGTGGTTCACCGGCATGGCGCCGCTGGAACCGTTCACGGTGTACGACGCGATCGACGTACCGGAGGGGCGGTTCGCGGCGGCGAAGCGGGAGTACGGGCAGCGGCTCGCCGGGCTGTTCACGGACGAGCCGGTCCCGTTCCGGTCACTGGTCGGCGGCGACTACGGGCGCGACATGCGGCTGCGGCCGGGCGTGGCGGCGCCGGGCACGAGCGGCCTGGGAGTCCACCTCCGTCCGCGGGGCTGAACGCTCGGAGCCGGGCGCGTGACGTGGCCGCGGCCCCGCGGCCACCGGTCGGACCGGGGTACCACGGGGCCGCGCCGTCGCTCCGGTCCGGCCGTCGGCCGGGTACCGGTGAGTGGGCCGGGTCAGACCGCGAACCACACCCGTTCGATGCGTTCCGCGCCGACTTCGTAGAGGGCCACGGCGGCGCGGACCTCGCCGCCCATGAAGCCGGTGACCTTCTCCTGGTCGATGACGATGCGGCCGTGGACGACGCGCGAGACGAGTTCGGCGTGCAGGTCCGGGCTGGCGGCGAAGACGGCGCGGTAGCGCTCCCGGAAGGCCGGGCCCGAGCGGTCGGTGAGGACGTCGCCCGAGGGGAAGGCGTGGACCGGTACGTCGTCGACGTAGTAGGTCAGGAACGTGTCGAGGTCGCCCGCGTTGTAGGCGGCGAGCTGGCCGTCGACGATCTCTTCCGGAGACATGACTCCCTTTCTCAGCCGGCCGGCACGAACGTGCGGCGGCGGGTGCAGGAGATCATACCGGCTCGGATCCGGCCGATTCGGGCGGCCGGCGCGCGGCGGGACCGCTCGGGGTTCCGCGGCAGCGGGGCGGTGAGCCGGAAGGCCGGCCCGCACAAGAACCACGCCCAGAGCGGCACTTGCCCCCCGCACCCGCACGCCCCGGGCCCTGCCCCCACAAGAACGACGCGCAGCCGACCCGACGCTGAGCAGGCGGCCCGGTGATCGCATCCGCAGCCCGGCATCGCGGTGACCGGAGACGCCGCGCCGCACCGCCCGGGGCCGTTCGAGCGGATGCGGTCGCGGTATGCCGCACGGGGCGGGCGGGCCGACGGGCCCAGGGGACGTGCCGGGCTACACGCCCAGGGACTCGGCCACTCGGGAGATGTGGTGGTCGGCGTCGCCGAAGGCCAGGGCCGTTGCGGTGGCGTGGCGGGTGTAGAGGTGGAGGTCGTGCTCGGCGGTGAAGCCGATCGCGCCGTGCACCTGGTGAGCCAGGGCGCACACCTGCTGGTACCGCTCGCTCACGTACGCCTTGGCCAGCGACACCTCCAGCGCGGCGGGGCGGTGCCGCGCCAGGCGGTGGGCGGCCTCGTGGGTGTTCAGGCGGGATCCGAGTACGGCCACGGCCATGTCCGCGCAGTGCTGCTGGACCGCCTGGAAGCTGCCTATCGGGCGGCCGAACTGCTGCCGGGTGCGGGCGTGGGCCACCGTCATGTCGAGTACGGCCTGCGCCCCGCCGGTCATTTCGGCGCAGAGGGCGGCGGTGCCCAGGGCGGCGGCCGTCTCGGCCACCGCGCTGCCGCCGCCGACCGGGCCGACCACATGGGACGCGGGGACGACGGTGCGGGTGAAGTCGACGCCGTATTCAGGGGTGTTGCCGACCACGGTCAGGCGCCGGCGGCGGATGCCGGGGGTGGCCGTCGGCACCAGCAGCGCCGTCAGCCCGGCTGCGGCGCCGGTGCGGGCCATGACCAGGATCGCGTCGGCGGTTCCCGCATACGGGACGAACAGCGCCGTTCCGTCGAGGTGGAAGCCGTCGTCGGACGGGGTCGCGGTCACCGTCGAGCCGGGTGCGCCCCAGTGGCCGTGCGGCGCCGCGCGGGCGTACGTCAGGATGCCGCCGTCGGCCACCGCGGCCAGCCACCTGGCGCACTGTGCCGGGCTGCCGTGGCGGGCGAGGGGCAGTGCCGCGCATGCCACGGTGGTGAGGAGGGGGCTCGGGATCTGGTGGCGGCCGAGTTCCTCGCAGAGCAGGCAGAGGTCGGCGAAGCCGGCGCCGAGGCCGCCGTACCGTTCGGGCAGGACGAGGGCGGGCCAGCCGAGCCGGGTCATCTCCTTCCAGAGTTCGGGGGCGTGCCCTGCGGCGGTCTCGCGAACTGCCCGTGCGTGGGCGGTCGTTCGCCGGTCCGTCAGCAGCGCTGCGGCGGCTGCCCGGATGTGTCGCCGGTCCTCGGTGGGCGTGGGGTCCATCGCTTCTCCGGTGTCGGGGCGTGGGGGCGGGGGGTGAGCGGTTCGGCGCCGGGGGCGGGATCAGGAACGGGGCAGGCCCAGGCCGCGGGTGGCGATCACCCTGCGCTGGATCTCCGTCGTGCCGCCGAGCAGGGTGGCGGCCACCGCGTCGAAGCGCATGTGCGCGAAGGCGGCGTCCATCGGTGCGCCGTCGCGCTGCCACAGCTGCGCGTACGGGCCGAAGGCTTTGGCGCCGGTGTGCGCGAGCCGCTGGTGCAGTTCGGCGCCCAGCAGTTGGCAGACGGATGCCTCGTAGCCGGGGACCGCGCCGGCGGCCTGTCGGGAGGCGGTGAAGCGCGCCACCGCGTACTGGGTGCGCAGCTCGATGTAGCGCTGGGCGATCTCGTGCCGCAGGACGGCGGTGTCCGCGCGCAGGACGTCCTGTCCCTCGGCGGAGCGGAGGTGGGCAAGGAGCCGGTGGAGGATCCGCTCGAACTTGACGGTGGCGCCGATGCCCGCGCGTTCGAAGCCGAGCGCCGCCATGGCCACGTACCAGCCGTGGTTCTCCTCGCCGACCCGGTCGGCGACCGGCACCCGCACGTCGTCGAAGTGGATCTCGGCGAACGGGGCGGCTCCCCGCATGTCCTGGAGGGGGCGGATGGTGACGCCGGGGCTGGTGGCGTCGACGAGCAGGAAGGTGATGCCCTTGTGCCGCGGTGCGTGCGGATCGGTGCGTGCGAGGACGAACAGCCGGTCGGCGTGCTGCGCCGAAGAGGTCCACACCTTCTGCCCGTTGACGAGGTAGCTGCCGTTCTCCTCCGAGCCGGTGTCCTCGCGGACGGCCGTGGTGCGCAGGGAGGCCAGGTCGGAGCCCGCGTCGGGCTCCGAGAAGCCCTGGGCCCACACGGTCTCGCCGCGGGCGATGCCGGGCAGGTGTGCCGCGCGCTGCGCGTCGCTTCCGTACTCCACGAGCGTCGGTCCGAGCAGCATCGCGCCGATGCCGTTCACGGTGGGTACTTCGGCCCGCATCATCTCCTCGCGGAGGATGAACTCCCGCATCGGGGAGAGCCCGGCACCGCCGTACCGGACGGGCAAGTGCGGTGCGATCCAGCCCCGTTCGGCGAGGGCCGCCGCCCAGGCCCGGGCGCCGGCGCGCCGCTCGGGGTCCGCGGAGCGCCGGTCGGCCGGCCAGTCGTAGCCCCAGACGTCCTCGGGCTCCAGGCTGTGCTCGGCGTCCGGGTCCGGCCGGTAGGAGGAGGGGAAGCGGTCCCGGATGAAGGCGCGCACCTCCTGCCGGAACGCGCGCTCCTCGGCGGTCTCTTCGGTGGTCTCCTCCGCGTTCACCGCGCACCCCCGGGCCGGAGCAGGTGCTTGGCGACCTTGTCGGTGGCGGTGCGCGGCAGTTCGTCGAGGAACTCCACATAGCGGGGCACCATGTGCCGGGGGAGCCGCTTGTGGCAGAACTCGCGCAGTTCGTCGGCGTCGAGGCCGGAGCCGGGCCGCGCGACGGCGAACAGTTTCACGTCCTCCTCCTCCAGCTCCGACGGCACGCCGACGGCGGCGCACTCCAGCACGGCCGGGTGCAGATTGACCTCGCATTCCAGGTCGAAGGCGGAGATGTTCTCGCCGCGCCGGCGGATGGCGTCCTTCATGCGGTCGAGGAAGTAGAAGTAGCCGTCGCCGTCGCGCCAGACCCGGTCGCCGGTGTGGAACCACATGTTGCGGAAGCAGTGGGCGGTGGCTTCGGGAGCGCCGTAGTACCCGCCGGTGATGATGTGCGGCTGCCTGGGGCGGAGGACCAGCTCGCCCGGCTCCCCCGGCCCGACCTGCCGGTCGAGTTCGTCCACGACGGCGGCCTCGAAGCGCTCGTGGTGCGCCTGTCCGCAGGAGCCGAGCCGCCACTCGCCGTACGGGCTGCCGGTCGCGATACCGGCCTCGGTGCTGGTGTAGCACTCCGCGGAGCGGACCCCGAACCTGTCGCGCAGCGGTTTGTCGAGGGCCGACTTGCCCATGTAGAAGACGTCCAGGGGGTGGTTCCTGTCGTCCTTTGTGGGCTCCTGGTTCAGCAGCATGGGGATCATCGAGAAGACGCTGAGCGCGACCTGGGCGCCGAAGTACCGTACGTCGTCCCAGAACCGCGAGACATGGAACCGGTCGGCGACGGCCAGCGGGCTTCCCGAGAGGAGCGCGGACAGCGCCCCGTCCCACAGGCCGGCGGCGTGGAAGAGGGGCAGCGGGCAGTAGGCCGTCTTGCCCCATCGGTCCAGGAAGTCCAGCGAGTCCAGGGCGCAGGTCAGAGCGAGCGCGTGGGAGACCATGGCGCCCTTCGAGGGGCCCGTGGTGCCCGAGGTGTACATGATCGCCTGGAGGTCGCAGAACGCCACGTCGGCGCGCGGGGTGTCGGCGCCGTGGGCCAGCAGGGCGGACAGCGCGACCGCCGGCTTGCCCAGGGCGCCGAACAGCACCGGGGAGGCGTCCCGGTGCCGCACGACGATGTGCTCCAGCCCGGGCAGGCAGGGCGTGAGGGCGGGCAGTTCCTCGGCGTACGGGGCGTCGACGACGAGGTAGCGGGAGTGGGAGTCGGCGAGGGTGCGGCGCAGAAGGTTGCCGCAGAGCGCCGTGTTCACCGGGACGGCGACCGCGCCGAGCCGGCTCAACGCGAAGACGGTGTAGAGGAGTTCGGGGCAGTTCGGCAGCATCACCGCGACGTGGTCGCCGCGGCGGACGCCGAGCGCCAGCAGTCCCTGGGCCACCCGGTTGGTCATCCGGTGGACGTGGCCGAAGCTGAGGTCGCCGTCGCGGAACTTCAGGAACGTCTCGTCGCGGTGACTCCGGGCCCGCGTGGCGAGGAGGTCCCCTATGGTCAGTGACTCCAGTGCGATGTCACGCATCGATGCCTCCGTCGTGCCCGGCGGTCCGGGCGGCCGAACTCCCGGCGGGGTGGGGCCGGTTCGCGACCGCCGGTGCGTGGTGTTCGGGTTCGGTCGAGCCGGGCGGCCGCTGTCCGACGAGTGCGGCGTCCCCCTCGCCGCCGTCGCAGGTGGTGAGGGTGTAGCCGCGTCCCCAGGCGGTGTGGATCTCCAGCCGCAGCGGGGTGAGCCGGCGGCGGATGCGCATGATGTGGAGGTCGAGCGCGTTGCGGCTGGCGTGCCGGTTGTCCTGGCACAGCCGCTTCCGGAGGGATTCGCGCGGCACCACCTCGCCGAAGTTGACGGTCAGCAGCCGGACCAGTTCCGCCTCGGTCGGGGAGACGGTCACGGTGCGGGAGCCGCGGCGGATGACACCGTTCGGTTCGACCTGCGGGGCCCAGTGGCCCACGTTCCGGGCCTGGAGCGTGGCGATCCGGGCCTGCATGTCCTCGTTCCTGGTGGGCAGCCGGATCCAGTCCTCGCGGACGTCGGCGCACACGGGCGCGTCGGTGCCGTCGTCGATGACGAGCAGCCGCAGGTGCCCGGACTGGCGGCACCACTCCCGTTTGTGTGCCTCCCGCGGCCAGCGGATGATCTTCACGCAGGGATGGCAGTTCGTACTGTTCAACATCGCTCCCCCTCGGCCTCCTGCCGGTACCTCGGATCGGTGTCGCCCGCGGGCGCCGTGGTGCGCGGCGCCGCGCTCGGCCCGTCTGCCGTCGTCATGGGGTCACACCACCCTGCGTAAGGTGGTGCGGAAGCGGTGTGCGGCGGTGACGTAGTCGTCGACGATGTCCGCGACGGCTTCCATGGGGAACAGCGTGTTCGGCCGGTTCCGCGCCGGAACTCCCAGCGCGATGCTGCCCGTTGGGACATGTCCGTCGAAGGTGACGACCGCGCCCGCCGCGACCATGGCGCCGGTCTCGATCACCGCGGAGTTGAGCACGATCGAGCCGGAGGCGACGAGGCAGCCGTCGCCGATCCGCGCGCCTTCGATGTGGACGCAGTGCCCGATCACCGTGCCGGAGCCGATGACCGCGGGCGTCTCCGGGGCGGCGTGGACGACGCTGCCGTCCTGGATGTTGGTCCGCTCGCCGACCTCGACCCGGCCGTCGTCGCCGCGCAGCACCGCGTGCGGCCATACGGACGCGTGGGCGGCGACGCGCACGTCGCCGATCACCGTCGCGTCGGGGTGGACATAGGCATCGGGGTGGATCTGTGGTTCCAGATCGCCCAGGGCGTAGAGGGGCATGCCGGAACGCTCCTTTCGTTCGGGGGGAGTTGAGCGCATGCGGAAGCGGGCAGGGCCGGGGGACGGCGGGGCGGGGTGCGTCAGTCGTAGATCCGGTAGACGACCTCTGCGACACATGCCGGTCTGGGCCGGCCGGCGACCTCGACGGTGGCGTGCACGAGCATCTCCATGGCCCCGCCGCGGACTTCGGTGACCGCGCCGACCTCGGCGTGCAGCCGCACCCGGGCGCCGACCGGCAGCGGACCGGGCAGCCGGAGCCGGTTGACCCCGTAGATGACGTTCATCCGGATCTCCCGGAACTCCAGCAGCCGGTCGACGAGCGTGCCCACCAGCCCCAGGGTGTGGAAGCCGTCCGCGACGGGCCCGCCCAGCGGAGCGTCGCCGCCGTCCTCACCGCCGGGGTGGGTGTGCCCGTGGGTGGCGTGGGCGAAGGCCGCCACATGCTCGCGGTCGACCGGCACCCACGGCGTACGCCCCAGGTCCGTACCCGGGAGACCGGCAAGCTCGGCGAGGCCGTGCACGGTGGTCGTCATCGGGTCTCCCGTGCCTCTCCGCACCTGGGTGACGGTGCGTCAGGAGACGCTGGGGGTCCGTCGGGTGGGCCGGCGGGGGCGGTGCGGGGTTCGGGCAGCCGCCAGGCCAGGGCGGCCGGTACGAGCAGGACGCCGATCAGGGTGGCGAGTACGGCGCGGACGCCCCAGGCGTCGGCGAGCAGGCCGAAGAGCGGGGAGAGCAGGCCGCCCGCGGAGAGGGTCACGCCGAGGGTCAGCCCGCTCGCCGTGCCGACGCGGGTGGGCAGATAGTCCTGCGCGAGGGTGACCTGAGCGGCGAACGGCACGAACAGGACGGTGCCGTAGACGAAGGTGCAGACGAGGACTCCGGTGAGGTCCGGCATCAGCACGACGCCGGTGACCGCGAGGACGGAGACCAGGTAGCCGTAGCGCAGGGCGGTGCGGCGGCCCCATCGCTCGGCGCTCCACCCGCCCGCCAGCGTGCCGACGACGCCGCCCGCGGTGAACGCGGTGAGGGTCGCCGACCCGGTGGCCGCCGAGACCCCGAAGCGGCTGATCACATACAGCGCGGCGAGCGCTCCCATGACGACGTACGGAATCGACCAGAACACCGAGATGACCGAGAGCGCACCGAAGGCCCGCCAGTCGTCCCGCCGCCCGGCCGGCGACTGCTCCCTCTCAATCTCCGTGTTTTTGGCGGGAGTTACCGTCTCCACCTGCCAGGAGCGGCGGATCAGCAGGCAGACCAGGCCCATCGCGGCGGCGGGCAGGGCGAGCATCCAGGTGCCGGAGATGCCGGCGGTGTTGATCACGACGGCCACATAGAGGGGGGCGACGGCGACGCCGATGTTGCCGCCGACGGCGAAGACGCTCATCGACCGGGTGTCGCCACCGCCGAGGGTGCGCGCCGCCATCGCGCCCGCGGGATGGTAGGCCGCCAGGCCGACTCCCGCCAGGGCGACCGCGCACCAGGTCCACCCGTACGCGTCGCCCAGGCCGGACAGGCCCACGCCGACCCCGGCGGTGACCATGCCGGCCGGGACCAGCCAGTTCAACGGCCGGCGGTCGGCGAGCAGTCCGACCAGCGGCTGTATCAGACTGGACAGGCCGGTGGCGGCCAACGTGATCCCGGTGATCAGGGTGTAGCTGTATCCGCGCCCGGCCTGGAGGAAGGGCAGCAACGCGGGGATGGCGCCCTGGTACATGTCGTTGACCCCGTGGGTCACGGTGAGCAGGCCGAGGTCTTTCTTGTTCTTCACACGTCGCCCCGTTGGTTGGTGGTGGGTGTCCGGTCTCGGCTCATCGCCGCGTCAGGCCCGCGCTCCCGGGCCGGCCGCGCTGTACGGCTCGCCCCTGGCCACGACGAGGCGCACGGCGCGCAGGGCCGACAGGTCGGCGCGCGGATCGCCGTCGACGACCAGGAGGTCCGCGTCGAGCCCGGGTGCGATCCGGCCGGTGGTGGCGGCCAGTCCCAGGGCGCGGGCGGAGTCGGTGGTGGCGAGTTCGATGACGCGCTCGGCGGGGAAGCCGAGCCAGGCGTAGAGCTCCAGCATGCTGACGTAGTCGTCGAAGGCGGCCTGCGGGATGCCCGCGTCGGTGCCGGTCAGCAGGGGCACGCCGAGGCCGTCGAGCCAGCTGAGCCGGTCGTAGAAGGCGCGGGTGGCGGCTGCCCCGTCCCGCTCCAGCCTGGTCCGCCAGTCGTGGCCGCACAGCGAGCCGCAGACCGCGATCCCCTGGCGCGCCATGGCCGTGGCGACGTCGGTGCGGCGGTCGACGCCGTCCGGGCCGTCCAGCCACAGGCAGTGCTCGACGGTACTCACCCCGGCGGCCACGGCGGACGCGATGGACCGCGCACCGTGGGCGTGGGCGGCGACCGGAAGCCCGTACCGGCGTGCCTCGTCGACGGCCGCGGCGAGCTGCCCGGTGGAGAACTGGGACTCCCACATCGCCGCCCCGCCCTCGGTGATATGCCCGCCGCTGGCCATCACCTTGATGACATCGGCCCCGGCCTCCGCGTTGCGCCGCACCATCGCCCGCAGCGCGGCCTCGTCGGCCACCTCGCCCCCGAGGAACCAGCAGTGGCCGCCGGGCGGGGTCAGCGGTGACCCGGCGGCCAGGATGCGGGGTCCGGGCACCCGGCCGGCGGCGACGGCCGCGCGCAGCCGTATCGCGGCGGCCCCCCGGTCCCCGAGGTCGCGGACCGTGGTCACCCCGCAGGCCAGCAGCGCTCCCGCGCGCCGGGCCATGGCCTCCAGGAGCGTGGGCGGGTCGCTCTCCAGCAGCGCCCGGTACGGTTCCGGGCCGGCGTCGAAGCTCAGGTGCACATGGGCGTCGATCAGGCCCGGCAGCAGCGTCGCGCCGGGGAAGTCCCGGCGGGCCGCGGACGGCGGGGCCTGCGCCAGCACCTCCTCGCGCGGGCCTGCAGCGGCGATCCTCCCGCCCTCGACCAGGACGGCCGCGTCCGCGGTGTGTTCCCCGACGGGGCCGGGCAGCAGCGTGCCCACCGTGATCAGCATGCGCGCTCTCCGGTCCACGCGCGGGGCACGGAGCCGTCGCGCGTTGCGGCGCGCACCGGACGGCCGGCCGCCGGACGGGGCGCGGCGCCCGCGGGAGCGTCCACGGCGCGCACCAGGCGGTCGAGCAGTTCGTCGAGCAGGGCCGCCGAGGTGGCGAAGTTGACGCGCACGAAGCCGTCGCCGCCCGGTCCGAAGCCGGGCCCGGGGCCGAGGTCGACGCCGCCGCGCTCCCGGAAGCGCGCGGCCGGGTCCGCGCCCCATCCCAGCGCCCGGCAGTCGAGCCAGGCGAGATAGGAGCCCTGCGGCGGGTGGTGGCCGATCTGCGGCAGCCGCGCGGCCAGCCCGGCGGCGAGCCGGTCGCGGTTGCCGGTCAGCCGCCGCCGTACGGCGGTCAGCCAGGTGTCCCCCTCCGTCCACGCCAGCAACGAGGCGTACACGCCGAGGGCGTTGGCGGCGCCGTACAACTCGACGGGCTGTTCGTCCAGCGCCCTGCGCAGCCGGGCGGGTCCCAGGTGGCCCACCGCGCAGCGGACCCCGGCGAGGTTGAACGCCTTGGTCGCCGAGGTGAGCGTGACCGTGCGCCGCTCGGTCTCGGGGCCCAGGGAGGCGAACGGGGTGTGGCGGTGCGGGGCGTGGGTCAGATCGGCGTGGATCTCGTCGGAGACGACGAGCAGGTCGTGGCGTTCGGCGAGTTCGGCGAGTTCCCGCAGCTCGGCCCGGTCGAACACCCGGCCCGTGGGGTTGTGCGGGTTGACCAGCACCAGCGCCCGGCAGCCGTGCTCGACCACGTCCCGGGCGAGCCTGCCGGGGTCCCAGGTCCAGCCACGGGGGCCGTCGCGTAAGGGAATCGGGACCAGCCGGCGGTTCAGCCGGGCCAGGCCGTCGCGGAAGGGGCCGTAGAGGGGGGTGTGCACGGCGACCGCGTCACCCGGTTCGGTGCCCAGATGGAGGGCGAGGTGTACGCCCTGGGTGACGGTCGCGAACTCCCTTGCCCAGGAAGGCCGCGGGTGCCAGTCGTGGCGTTCCGCCATACGCGCGGCGAAGACGTCTCTCAGGGGGCTGCCGTCCGGCCAGTACGGATAGCCGAGGGCGCCGTGGGCGAGCCGGCGCCGCAGCCCCTCGCGTATCGGCTCCGCCACCGGGAAGTCCATCTCGGCCAGCCCGGCGGGCAGCACGTCGGCGGCCGCCTGCCGCCACTTCTTCGTCCCGATGCCGGAGCGGAGCGTGTCCGGGTCCACATCGTCGACGGGGTCCAACTCGGCTAAGTCGGCCGGCGAATCGGCCGCGCCGATCTCGCTCGCGTTCATGGTGTCCTCCCCCGGTCCGCGCCCGGTGGGCACGGGAGCGCAGCGCGGCAGGTGGCCGCGCCGGATGTGCGGGTGGCCCCCTCAGGGCCTCGGTCGCACTCCGTAGGTCATGAGCTGTAGGGATTTCGCGTACTGCGGTCGTCGCGGACGCTAATCGAATGCCCCGGGTCAACACTGGAAATCTTGCGGAAATCTGTCAAGGGCAAACAGAACTTTAACTCCTGACACCCCCAAAGACCGCCGGCACTTCGGCCGCCCGTCGGGCACGAAGACGTACACCTATCAACTCATCCGGCACCGGAGGTGGTTGGCGACACGGGCACCAAACACCCCACGAGCAGCGGGCATTGCCTGGATATCGATCCTTCTGCACGCCGATATGGCGGCCAACCCGGAATACCGGGAAACGCACTTACCGGGAACCGTTCGATGACGAAGAGTACGCGCGGGAATACGACCCGCGGGATGGTTCACGCGAACCGCGGGTCACCGGTTCCGCTCTGGGCGCCGGCATCTGACCGAATTTCGCCGTCGCGGAAAATCCGGTCCAGATGGTGCCGCAGCACCGCGACCGCGGACTCCGGGCTGCGCTGGCCGACCAGGATGCTGGTGCCCAGCCCGGCCGAGAGGGCGAGCAGGCCGATCGCCTCCGTCCGCGTGTCGATGTCGGCCGCGATGAGCCGGGCCTCCTGCGCCTGCCGGAGGAGGCTGGCCAGGGCGTCCTCGGCGGCGTCGGGGTTCGCGATAAAGGGCTGGGCGGCGAGCGCCTCGTCCGTGACGGACAGCACCGCGTACGAGGTGTAGACGAGGTGGAAGGTCCGGCTCTCCTCGTCGGTGGGCAGCGACTCCAGCAGCAGCGCCTCGATCACGGCACGCGGGCCGGGATCGTCCCCGGCGGCCCGGACCCGGGCGGCGGTGCGGGCGCCGAACCCGGCGGCCAGGTGCTCCAGTCCATACAGGAGCAGCTTCTCCTTGGTTTGGAAGTAGTACTGCACCAGCCGGAGGGAGACGCCCGCTTCGGCGGCCACGTCGCGCATCCCGACACCGTGCAGCCCGCGTCGCCCGGCGACCCGGACGAGCGCCTCGGCGATCTCGGCACGCCGTTCCTCATGGTCCACACGCTTCGGCATCAGCCGCGTCTCCACCCTTGCTCTTCCGGCCAGTTGACCCGTCGGCCCGGCGGTCCGCCGGCACCGGCACACCTTCATGATACGCCGGTACCATCATCATGGTACGGCCGTATCACAAAGATGGAATCTCTCCGGAGGTGTCACACGTGCCCGAGACCATGACCCGCGAGCGCGGCCCGGCCGACGTCGGCCGCTATGTGAACGAGACCCTGCGCGACCAGTACTTCAGCGCCTGCGACGCGGTCTACGCCCTCGGTCCCGCTCCGCGCGCGGAGCGGGACGTGGAGACCCGCTTCGGGACCACGCACGTCTACGAGTACGGCCCCACCGAGCCCAAAGACGCCTCCCGGACCCCGGTGGTGCTCATCCACGGCGCGGGCTCCAACTCGTCGATGTGGTACCCGAACGTCGCCGCCCTCAGCGCACGGCGCACGGTCTACGCGCTCGACACCCCCGGCGATGCCGGGCGCAGCGTCCACCGCGAGCCGATACACCGCCCCGAACTCGCCGCGCAGTGGATGGACGAGGCCCTCGCCGCACTCGGGCTCGACCGCGTCCACCTCATCGGGTCCTCCTACGGCGGTTGGCTCACCCTGAACCAGGCGCACCAACGCCCCGGCAGACTGGCCTCGGTGACCCTGCTCGACCCCGGCGGCCTGGAGAAGGTGGGGCTCCGGTTCTTCGTCTGGATCTTCGTCAGCCTGTTCGCGACCTTCGCCCCGGAGCCGCTGCGCCGGCACCTTGCCGCCTGGCTGGACCAACCGGTCCTCGTCGTACCGGAGTTGCGCACGATGGTCCGGCTCCGCGTCCGCGCGTTCCGCATCCGCCGGCCGGCGCCGCTCCCGTTGACCGACGACGAGATGCGCACCATCCGCACCCCGCTCCACCTGCTGATGGGCAGGCGGAGCCTGCTCGTCCACCCGAAGCGGCAGTTGGCACGCGTACCGTCCCTGGTGCCCGGCGCCCGCGCCGAGATCCTCTCCGGCACCGGCCACGGGCCGCAGATCGACCACGCGGACCTGGCCAACGACCGGATGCTGGACTTCCTGGACTCCGTCGACTGAACGCGGGCGCGGACCGTGCCGCGTCGTCGGCGCCACCGCACACGACGCGGCACCACCGCGCCCACCCCTCCCCAGAAGGTCCGCTGCCCCCTCACGGCCGCGAGCGGCGGACCAACCGCCGGCTCTCAGGAGCGCGGAGACTCCGCGCCGTCCTCGGCGCCGCCCCTGCGGCGGGCGCGCCCCCAGCCGTCGCCCGAGGCGAACGCCGCCACCAGGTCGGCGCCGCGAGCCGCCAGCAGGCGCCGTCGCTCCCAGCGCGACCGCGGCCGGACGCTTGCCGGCGTGCCCCGCTGTGCGAGTGCCAGAGCGGTCAGACGCCGGCCGGCCTGGGCGAGGTCGGCAAGGATGCGCTCTCGGTGACGCTCGTTGCGCGCACCTCGCAACGCCGCGCACAGGCCCTCGATCTCCGCCACGGCCGCCCCGACACGCAGGTTCATGCTTCCTGTCGCCGTCATCCCGCCCCGCGCCACCTACAGCCTCCTTTGTATGGACAGTCACCCAGCGCACAACACTTGCCCACATGCGCAACCCCGCAACCCTTCTGGGGCGGCATTCCACGAGGCGTCGGCGGCCGGGCGGCTCCGGGCGCATGTCCGGGGTCACGGGGGCGCCTCGCCGGAGCGGCGGAATGCCGCGCCCGCCGGGGCGGTTGCACCTACGTGGGGCACGAGTCGGCCCCACAAGGCAGCCAAGATCCTGGGAAACCGCTTCCCGGAACGTCAGCCGTACGACGCCGCGGTCCTCAAGCCCCTGAGCTGAGCGGCTCCGTCGGGATCATCGACCGCCCGGCCCGGACGACGCGACCGGCGCGACCAGCGCGACCCGTCGTACCGCCCGTCCGGCAGCGCTTCGCCGGGGAACGGGGGCACGGTCGCGGTCATGGCGCACCGCGGCCCCGTGCCCGCCCCTCGGCCCGCGGGATGCCCGGCCCCCCGGACACGCCGCACAACTCGGCCGCGGTGCGCCAGAGTTCTTCCTCCCGGTCCTCGTCGTAGGACTCCGCGGAGGACCGGTCCACGGAATGGCGGTCGATGTAGGCGCCGGTGGGACCCGGACGGGGGCCGGCCGCGACCTCGGCGAGCAGGCGGCCGGCCCGGGCGGGGCTCAGGGCGAGCGGGGTGGCGGTCAGCGCGTGCAGAACGGTACGGGAGAGGAGCTGGACGGCGGGGCCGGCGTCGCGGACCAGGCCGGTGCCGGGGACGTAGCCCGGGTTGAAGGTGTAGGCGTCGATGCCTTCGGGCAGTCGACGGGCCAGTGCGTGGACGAGGTAGAGCACGGCGAGTTTGCTGGTGGAGTAGGCGGTGCGGCCTTCGGAAGCGGTGTGCGCTCGCTTGTCGTGGTGGGGTGCGGCGAGGGCCTGGACGCTTTCCCAGCGGGGTGCGGGGACCATGCCCATGTTGTGGCGCAGGTCCCCGAAGTGCGTGTCGCTGCCGACCACGACGATTCGGCTGGGGGCGGTGAAGTGCTCCCACAGGAGGCGGATGAGGAGCCAGTTGGCGAGGACGTTGACCGAGAAGGTCAGCTCGACGCCGTCGGCGTCGGTGCGGGTCCGGGTGGTCAGCTGGAGGCCGGCGTTGCCCACGAAGCCGCACAGCGGCGGCAGGTCGCCCGCGGCCAGGCGGCCGGCGATCTCGTCGGCGGCCGCCCGGATGCATTCCCGCGCCGCCAGATTGCAGCAGACCGCGGACACGTGGGGACTGCCGGTGGCCTCGGCCAGCTCGGCGGCGAGGCGGTTGCCGCTGGTTCCCCGGGACGTCACGAGCAGATGGAGGTCCGGGTTCGCCCGCAGCAGATGCTCGGCGGCTGTTCTGCCCAGTCCGCGACTCGCCCCGGTCATCAGCAAAGTGCGCATTGCCATGGTGTCTCCGGTACGTCAATCCATCGGGGGCACTGCGTACCGTAAGGGATCGCATCGTTCCGGTCGACGGCTCTTTCGCGTTGTTGTGAGGGGGGTGCCAACGGGTTCCGGCCGCCGTCGTGCCGTGACGGGACCGCCGCGGCCGGGCCCCTGTCCCGCAGGTGGGACAGGACAAGGGCTCGGCCCGCGCCGCTCACGCCTCTTGCCCGGCCCCCAGCAGGCTTTCCACGGCAGCCAGTTCCACGCACAGGGCGAGCCCTTCCAGCGCGTCACCGAGCTCCGCCGGGCCGGGGTGGCTCGGGGCGAGGCGGATGTTGCGGTCCCTCGGGTCCTTTCCGTACGGGAAGGTGGCGCCGGCGGGCGTCAGCGCGATACCCGCCTCACCGGCCAGCCGGCGGAAAATCCGGGTGCCTCTGGGTGCCGCCGGCTGCCATGATGTTGATCATGAGCGGTTACGTTGCCGACCCTGCCCGACTCGGTGAGACCCGGCTGTCCGACGGCCGACGGCTCGGGTGGGCGGAGTGGGGGCCGAAGGACGGCGTGCCCGTACTGCTGTGCCCGGGTGCGGCGACGAGCCGGTGGCTGGGCTTCGGCGCCGGCGTCGTCGAGAAGCGGGGCGTGCGCCTCGTCTCCGTGGACCGCCCGGGACTCGGGGCGTCCACGCCGCACCCGGGGCGGACGTTCGCCGATTTCGCCGGTGACATCCGCCAGCTCCTCGCGCTGCGCGGGCTGGGACGCGTTCCGGTGGTCGGCGGTTCGCAGGGGGCGCCGTTCGCGCTGGCCTGCGCCACGGCGGGGATCGCGTCCGCGCTGGCCGTCGTCTCGGGGG
>NZ_JBNHIN010000076.1:25424-33022 GCF_050054615.1 Streptomyces sp. YGL11-2 | reverse complement strand
CTGACACCCCGCAGACCCTGCCCGATGCCCCCTCAACTATCAACCACCACAGGGAACTCATTCTGAAACGATCAGTAAGTTGATGCTGCATCAGCTTGATGGGCATACGGGCCTGACTGATTGGCCTGGCAGGTACGCTGCCCGTTCCTCCGGGGTGAGGTCACGGTTGACTGCCTGACAGATCTTGTGGATGGCGGCGGCAGGTTTGGGGAGAATGACATCCCACAAGCGCACGGTGCTGTCGTCGCTGGCGGTGGCGAGGGTGTGTCCATCGGGACTGAACACCACCGATGCCAACCCGCCCGTGTGGCCGGGCAAGATGGCGCGGGTCCGGCCGGTGGCCACATCCCACAACCGCGCGGTCTTGTCGTCGCTGCCGGTCGCGAGGGTGCGCCCGTCGGGACTGAAGGCCACTGACTGCACCTTGTCGGTGTGCCCAGTCAGGGTGGCGAGGCTCTTGCCGGTGGCCACATTCCACAACCGCGCCGTGTGGTCGAAGCTGGCGGTGGCGAGGGTGTGTCCGTCGGGACTGAACGCCACCGACTGCACCGTATCGGTGTGCCCGGTCAGGGCGGCGCGACTCTTGCCGGTGGCCACATCCCACAACTGCACGACGTCGTCGGCGCTGCCGGTGGCGAGGGTGTGTCCGTCGGGGCTGAACGCCACCGAGGTCACCGTATCGGGGCCACTTAGGGTTGCACGTGTCCTACCGGTGGCCACATCCCACAACCGCGCCGTCGTGTCGACACTGCTGGTGGCGAGGGTGCGTCCGTCGGGACTGAAGGCCACCGACCACACCTCGCTGGTGTGGCCGGTGAGGGTGGCGAGGCTCTTGCCGGTGGCCACGTCCCACAGCCGCGCCGTGTGATCGAGGCTGGCGGTGGCGAGGGTACGTCCGTCAGGGCTGAACGCCACTGAGGTCACCGTGTCTGTGTGGCCGGTGAGGGTGGCGAGGCTCTTGCCGGTGGCCGCGTCCCAGATCCGCGCTGTCTTGTCGGCGCTGCCTGTGGCGAGGGTGTGTCCGTCGGGACTGAACGCCACCGAGGTCACCGCAGCCGTGTGGCCGGTCAGGGTGGCTCGGTTCTTGCCGGTGGCGTCCCACAAGCGCACCGTGTGGTCGTGGCTGCCGGTGGCGAGGGTGTGCCCATCGGGGCTGAATGCCACTGACTGCACGGTGTCGGTGTGGCCGGTCAGGATGGCGCGGTTCTTGCCGGTAGCCGCGTCCCACAGCCGCGCTGTTTCGTCTTCACTGGCGGTGGCGAGGGTATGTCCGTCGGGACTGAAGGCCACCGCGGTCACCGGGTCGGTGTGGCCGGTGAGGGTGGTGCGGTTGTTCCCTGTGGCTACGTCCCATAGCCGCGCTGTTTTGTCGTCGCTGCCGGTGGCGAGGGTCCGCCCGTCGGGACTGAACGCCACCGAGGTCACCGCAGCCGTGTGGCCGGTCAGGGTGGCTCGGTTCTTGCCGGTGGCCGCATCCCATAGGCGCACTGTTTTGTCGGCGCTGCCGGTGGCGAGGGTCCGCCCGTCGGGACTGAACGCCACTGACTGCACCGTGCCGGTGTGGCCGGTGAGGGTTGCACGCGTCCTGCCGGTGGTCATGTCCCACAGCCGCGCCGTCTTGTCGGCGCTGCCGGTGGCGAGGGTCCGCCCGTCGGGACTGAACGCCACCGACCACACCTCGTCGGTGTGGCCAGACAAGTGCCGCCGCAGCGGGAGGGCCGCAACGTTATCCAGGCTTTCGACGGATTCGGGAGTGGGACTGGTGCGGTATGCCTGGATGGCCAGCAGCGAGGCGAGATCGGGATTTGTGCCCATGAGCGTGTTGGACTGGGCGGCAAGCTGACGTGACAAGGCTGCTTGACGTTGGGCGACGGCTGTCCGCCATTCCCAGAGGGCTACTCCCACGGCGACGAGCGCGAAGGCAAGCACGGTGGCCAGGATCCTGTTGAGCCGTCTGCTACGCCGGATGACGGCCTGTTGGTGCTGCTGGCTCGCGGTGAGGAAGTCTGCAATGTCGCCCGGTAGACGGCGTTGCTGTGACCATTCAACGCCCTCGGCAAGTGCTGTTCCCCCGAGCAGGTCCCCGGTATCGGCTTCTTCAGCCCAGCGCGCGCGCCGTTCACCGGTGCGGTCGAGCCATTCCTGGAAACGGTGGTCTTGGCTGACCCACTCACGCAGAGTGCCCCAGTCCCGGATGAGTGCGTCATGGATCAGTTCGGCCACCGGCTGTCCGGCAGGGGCGTTGGGGCGTCCGGGAAGGCGGGGCGTGTGGGTGGAGATGATGCGATGGCGAGTGAGGGCGGCCAGAACCTCGTCGACAGCTTTGCCGCCGTCGGGTACTGCGTCGGGATCCGCTGCCAGGTCGCGCAGTTCTTGCAGGGGGGCCTGCTTGCGGATGGCGGGAATGTGGTGGCGGGGGTCAGCAGGACGTACCAGGGAGGTCAGGATCCGCTGTGCGATGGGGCGGTGATCGGGGGCAAGCTGATTGAGGGCGGTGTCGCACCAGGTGGTCAGGCTGCCGGTGACTCCGCCAATGCGCCGGTACGCGTCGTGGGTGAGATATCCGTCCTGGCGCCGCTGCCACAGCTGGCTGAGTGTCAGCTCCAGCAGGGGCAGCACGGTGACCGGTGCCTGGCCGGCAGTGGCACCCTCGGGGGTGGTGGCCAGGACGTCGCTGATGATCCGCTCAGGCAGTCCGTGCTCGAAGTGGAGTCCCACGTCGTGGGCGGGCAGGGTGATGATGTCGTGCAGGTCGCGCTGGCTCAGGTCACTTGGCACGTTGAGGAGACCCGGGATCGCCGCCTCCAACATCCGGGCTAGGGTCGCCAGTTGGGGGTAGAAGTCGTCGCGCATGATCAGGATTACACTGACCTCGGTGTGCGAGTTGACCGCTGTGGTGAGCTGGTCGGTGGCGGCCAAGCGGCGTTCTCGTTGCGGGCCGGTGGTGGGCTGGGTGAGGAGCTCCTCGAACTGGTCGATGATCAGCACGATGCGCTGATAGAACGGTTCGGCCGCGAGTTTGCGGGCGACTGCCGCGGCGATCCCATCGGTGGTGGCCCCGGGTAGTCCAGCGCGCTCGAGTTCGGCCAGCAGGTCCTGCCTGGGGCGGGCGAGCACAGGCAACCACCGGTCGCCGCCCGGCAGCTCACCCGCAGCCAGCGCAGGCAGGACACCGGCTTCGACCAAGGATGACTTACCCGAACCGGAGGGCCCCAGCAGCAGCGTCAGCCGCTGCTGCTCGCCCAGGTTCGCCAGCACCTGCCGCACCGCGTCCTTCCGGCCTTCGAACCAGTGGGCCTGCTCTGCGGTGAACGGCTCCAGTCCGCGGTAGGGGCACACCTCCTGCTCGACCAACCCGGGCCAGACCTCCCGCAGTACCTGCGTAGGTGCGACATAGGCGATGCCCTGCCCTCTTTCGTACTCGTCCGGGGCGGTGATCTCGGTGAGCATGCCGATGACCAGGCCCGTCGCCTCGTCGACAACCGGCCCGCCGCTGAACCCGGTGGTCAGGTCGTTGGCGGCAGTCAGCTGCAGATACATACCTCTGCTCTCGGTGGCCGGCAGCAAATCACCGGCCACCCCGAAGCCGAAGTGCCCCCCAGGCGGAGCCTGGGCGGGAAACCCGAACGAGCGCACCTGATGACCCCGGCAACCTGCCGCAGAGCCCAACGGCAAACCCCCCATCCCCGCCGAGGTACGGCCCAGGCCAACGATGGCCACGTCTTCATCCTCGGGGGCACGCCACGCCCCCTCCACGACGTGTCCCTCAATCCGGGGCGCGCCATCCACGTGGGGGAAAGCCACCTGCACCCTCTCACCGGGCCCGGATCCCGCCCCACGTACGACATGAGCACAGGTGACCAGAACGTCCTCGGAGAGCAGGAAACCCGCCCCGACCACCTCACCATCCGGCCCAAGGATCTGCCCCACGGCGGAGAGCAGACCCGACGCATGGTCACCGCCCGGGCCTCTGCCAGCGATATCCACAGGATCAGTCCAAACTCTCATCTGTGTCCGGATAGTCGAGGCGATTCCTCATCCACACCACGGATACCTTCAAGTGGCAATTGGCACTGCTCTTGGTGATCACAGCCCCTGCCTCGACCGCGAGGTCGACACCGAACTCGACCGCGATCTTGTCAGGGCCGGCCTTGCGCAGTTGCTCGAGTGTGGCCCGTGCCGCCGCAGTGACTGGCTCCAGAGCCCCTTGCAGATTCCCCGGTAGATCGTGAATGGCATCGCTGACGCGACCGGCCTTCACCGGCCCCTCCGACACAGCCGGAGCCTCGATCAAAACGCAGCCCCCGCCATCCAACGGAATCCGAGCCAGAGCCGCCAAAACTCCTCCTCCTCGTGTCGCTCTCGTCGCCAGCGCCGGCCAAGGGCGAGGCCGCTGAAAGGCCACACGCGGCATGGCGATGTCGTCTTGCGTACCAGCCGATGCAATCGACGGCCCCGCGATCGGCCTGCTCAGGGGACTCAGTCAGCATCATCAAATCTGGCATATGCCGCATCCTGCAGTAGGCCGCACGAATGAACGACCAGTTAGACGACAGCGAAAGCAAGGCGGGTTGTGCGCGGGCGGGCAGATACGCCGCCACCCTGCGGGCCGGTCGTCTCGGAGGTGATCGAGACCGCGCAAGGGATCGAACGCAGCACAGACCGCCGAAGCGACATGGGAAGATTGCATCTCGCGGGTGCTCTCTTGCTCTGTGGATATGGAACCGTAGGAAGTCCCATCATCCCAGGTCAGAGGGCATCAGCGTCTTCATGTCCAAACCCTGGGCTGGCAATTACTCGGGGGATCGAGGCTAAGGAAGCGGCCGAGCGGACCGCCTACCGGCCGACCGCCACCAGGCCAGCACACGCAGGCGAAGGAGCAGTGGCTTGCCGGACGCGGCGTCGCTGGAATCCGGTCTGCTGTTGCACGCTTCCCGGGTGCGTCGGTATTCGTCGGCTTCTCGGACGAGTTTGCAATAGCGGAACAGGTGCAGGTGAAACCTCATGCCGCTGATGCTGTGACCTGCCCCAAGGTGAAGGTCAACGCCCGGCGTGGCCCAGCGCCGAACTGCAAGGGCTGCTGGCGACTACAGCCAGGGGGGACCTGTGCTGCTGGCGGGCAGTTGTATGCGGGGTAGTCGGTGGGGTGGCCGGCCGTCGACTCCGCCGAGGGATGTGCCCTGACGTCGCGGCACGACAACTGCACCGCCGCCTACGGCGCGCTGTTCACCTCGGAACTCAAGACCCCCTCCAAGCAACCCCGCGCAGCGCCGGCCGGACAGACCCGAACCCGCTCCCCTGTCGTCATGCCGGCCGCTGCAGTCGCTGCGGCCGGGCAGTCGACCCGACTCGTCTACTCGTCGGCCAGACGCTCACGTGCAGACGTGGGGCAACATCGCCCGGCCTGCCATCTCCGGCTACCACGCGGTCTTGGAGCGCACGGACACCGACGAACCGGTGAACCTCACTGTCGAGCGGCGCCGGCCCGAAGCAGACGTAGCAGATCTCGCACGTAACCGTCGTCACCGGTGGTTCATTGGCGTGATGTNCTACCACGCGGTCTTGGAGCGCACGGACACCGACGAACCGGTGAACCTCACTGTCGAGCGGCGCCGGCCCGAAGCAGACGTAGCAGATCTCGCACGTAACCGTCGTCACCGGTGGTTCATTGGCGTGATGTGTCCTTCGCTTCCATCCCCGCGGTTGGGGCTGAAGGGGCCTGAGCCGACCGGCTCAGGCCCCTCACTCATGCTCTGCTCAGCCAGCGCCGACTATGCCGTGATCGGGCTGAAGCGAGCCCAGTTGTGCCGATCATGAGTGACAACGATGAACGACTCCAGACGCTGATCGGCAGCGTGGTCGACTGCGACGAGGAGCGCCTGCCGCTGCTGACGCTGCACGAGGCGCGGGTGGGGCGAATGCCGGGTGCGGAGTAGGCAGCACGACCGAGGCCGTCCAGCACCTTCCCGTGCTTGATGGGGCCTAGGCAAGTACTTGCCTAGGCGGAAAAGAGTGAGTATTTTCTACTCAGGCAAGTACTCGTGCCCGGCCGCGACTCCCAGGAGCATCCACATGTCCCTTGAACCCGATGCTGAGCAAGCAGCCCGCGCCCTGGAAGAAGTCCAGCGGCGCCGCAACCAGGCGATAGACGCGCAACGCCGACCTCGATGGTTCTCCACGGTCTGGGGCATCCATCTGTTCCTGGTCCTGGCGACACCCGACCTCTTGCCACTGCTCCACCTGGAAGAGGGGAGGACATGGTGGTACGGCGCACTCGCCGGGTTGACCTTGTCGCTTCTCGCCGGCCAGTCCACCCGGGTGGGGCGCAGCCTGCTCGGACTCCCGCCCGGATTGCGCCCCCAAGGGCTCGTGCCGGCAGGGCAGTCGGAGCAGCGCTCTCCTTGGATCGGACTACTCATCGTCGTAAGCGTCGTGGGCGTCATTTCCGTGGGAAGTGTCGCGCTCTTGTCCTACGTACCGGGCTGGCACTTGCTGCTCGGACTCGTCGTGGGAGTGGCGACGATGCTCCCCTCCAACCTCGAACGTCTCAAGCGGCTCAGTCAGGGCGGCGCACGATCGTGACGTCTCCTGAGCTCGACCAGCTGCTGCTGGACCCCACTCGGCTGTCGATCGTGGCGCTGCTGGCAGCGGCGCGGTGGCCCGAGTTCAAGTTCGTCCGTGACTCGCTGGACCTGTCGGATTCAGCATTGTCCAAGCAGGTCAGCACGTTAAGTAAAAAAGGCTACGTCGAGGTGAAAAAGGGGCACGTGGGCAGGGTCCCTCGTACCTGGCTGAATCTGAGCACCGCAGGCCACCTCGCCCTACAGGCCCACCTCAAGGCTCTGCAGGACATCGCAACCCGGTCGGCACAACACGCTTCAAGCGACGGTCGAAGCGGCTCTGAGTCGCCGGAGTGAACGCAGTCGCGGATGTGGTGTCAGCAGACGCGCCGAGCACGGGCCTCGGCCATAGAACCCGGGCTTGTCTTGACGGTTCTTGCCGGGGCGAGAGCTCAGGCGATCAGGTAGTCCGCGCGGCCTTGGCCGTCGACGTCGAACGGTCCCCGGGGATGATGCAGAAGTCATTGCCACACCGGCCGTGCCACCCGACTCGCCGTGCACGGTCCCTAGTCGTGCCGCGGGTGCTCGGATGAACGCAGGATCGTGATCACGCCCGAGGCTCGACTCGATGCCCATGACGGCAGCCAGCCTGGTCGCGGCGGCGCTCGCCAAACGGATACCCGCGGCATTGCCTCCTCCTGTGGCCGAAACCGAGCAGCTGGCGGAGTACGGGCCCGGCGCTCGTGTCCGGCCTCACTCCCCCTTGCACTCCGCACCACCGCTCCCCGAGGGCCGGGCGGGATGGCTCCTCGTACGGTGCGTGGGCTCCGGTCCGTAGGCGGCGTCTCCAGGGGAGGGCGCCACCGGTGTGCGGGCGAGGCTCGCGGCGGCGGCGCTATGCGCGGGAGCAACCTTAATATCCCCAAGTCATCGCGCATATGCCGCTTTAGACGACTTCAGCTGGGAAACCTGGATCTGCCAGGCGGGAAGACCGGGTTCCGGTTCCGCCGCACGTCGGCGGCCGGGCCACCGGCCGCC
>NZ_JBNHIN010000076.1:24171-25301 GCF_050054615.1 Streptomyces sp. YGL11-2 | reverse complement strand
GCCACCGGCCGCCGACGCCAACCCCTCCGATCACTGAACGCGGGTCAGTCTCCAACAGGAAGGTTTGTCATGTCTGATACAAGTCTTGACCTGTCCGAATGCCAGAAGGGCGACAAGGGGGACCCAGGCGACAAGGGCGACCCGGGTCCGGTCGGCCCCAAGGGTGACCGGGGCCCCAAGGGCTACCCTGGTGCCACCGGCCCCCCGGGGTGACACCGGGCCTACAGGCATCCAGGGTGACACCGGGCCCTCCGGCCCCAGGGGCGACAAGGGCGACGTCGGTCCCATGGGCCCCCAGGGGGAGCGCGGCCCCAAGGGTGACAAGGGAGTCGGCTGCCCCGGCCCCAAGGGAGACAAGGGCGATAAGGGGGACAAGGGCGACCCGGGCACTGCGCTCCTGGTCCAGCGGGCGAGGAAAGAGGCCCAGAGCTGGAACGACATCGGGAGCGGCTCCGTCGACCCCAACGAATGGCCGTACTTCAACGTGAAGGTCCCGCTGCCCGCCGCTTGCCCGGATACCAACTACCTGGCCGTCGCCTACATCCAGGGCGTCAGGTGGGGACGGGCCGCCATCCGTGACGCATGGGCCTTGGACACCGGGACCGTCAACGTCGAGGTGTCGCTGAACCCGGAGTTCTACGACAAGAGCCAGGAGAAGTTCTCGCCGTTCGCCGTTCGCGTCTCCACCATCGGAGGTGCGGCATGAGCGAGACCGTATGGATCCCGTCGAGCCGGGGTGTCGAGGTCCGCGCCTTCACCAACGCCTGGTTCCGCCAGTACGCCACCCTCCGGTTCTACTACGACGGCCAGAGCAACCCCTTCGACACCTGGCACCTCGAAGGGCAGGGCGAGGGCAACAAGGCCATGACGGGCTCGCAGCTGAACGGCTGCGGGATCCGCTGGGTGGCCCCGCACAGCCAGCGGTACAAGATCGAGGTCCACACCCAGTACCTGAAGAACGGCTCGCGACATGACCACCAGACCATGCCGGTGAGCAGCACCCTCGGGCTGTTCAACATCAGCATGGTGCTGTCCGAGGACGACGCCGACAAGGACTGGAACGACGCCGTCCTTCAGTTCACCTGGTGGACACCGCCCAAGTAAGGCGCGGACGTCCCGCCCAAGTCCCG
>NZ_JBNHIN010000076.1:0-24013 GCF_050054615.1 Streptomyces sp. YGL11-2 | reverse complement strand
CGCCGGAAACCTGCCCGGCCGCACGCGCTGCGCCATGAGGCGATGCGTGCCGAGAAGGCCGCGCAGACCACCCGCGCGATGCGCACCACCGCACCGGCCGGCCTGTCGGCGACACGCCAAGCGGGTGATGGGAGTTGTGCGGCCGCAGCTCATTGAACGAGCCCCACCACAGGCGGCGATGCGTTGCCAGCCGGGCCCGGTCCGCCGTCTGCATCCGCTTCCGTGTCCGGCGGCCCGTTCCCGTGTGCAGGACTATTCGGTACTGCCCTGAGCGTTTCCTGATCCGACGCGGATGGTCGGCGTGGGCGCCGGGGCGGATGCCGGTTCGGCCATCGTCGTACGCCGTTCCCTGAGTTCGGGTAGCAGCGTGCCGAGTCCCAGGGCGGCCAGGCCCGCTCCGATCCACAGCGGGGCGCGCAGGCCGAAGGCGTCGATGCCCATGCCTCCGACCGACGTGGCGATGATGATGCCGAGGGTGATGAAGGAGGAGTGGACGGTGTTGACGAGCGGTCGGGCGTTGCCGGTGCGCTGAACGCGGGTGACCAGCGCGGGGTTCATTGTCACGCCGACCAGGCCGATGCCCAGCATGCACACCACGGCTGGAACGTCGAGGTGGGCCAGTAACGCGAATCCGACGAGGAAGGCCAGGTTCAGCGCAAGCCCGCACAGCAGCACGCTGATGGTGTGCCGGTCGGCGAGCCGTCCGACGATGGTGTTGCCGACCACGGTGGCGGCGCCGTAGCCGATCAGCAGCAGGGGAACCGTGCTGCCGGCGAACCCGGTGATCTGGGTGAGGATCGGGTTGAGGTAGCTGAAGGCGGAGAAGGTCGCGCCGATGATGCAGGTGCTGGTGGAGAAGGTCACCCACAGCCTCGGCTTCTTGAAAACGTGCAGTTCTTGCCGGAAGCCGCCGCCGTCGGCGGCGGCTCGCTCCAGCTGGGGCACACCGGCGGCAGTGCACAGTGCGGCGATGACCGTCAGGATGGCGACGGCCCAGAACGCGGCCCGCCAGCCCAGCCGTTCACCGATCACGGTGGACAGCGGCAGGCCGAGGAGTGTGCCCAGCATGAGCCCGTTCAGCGCCACCGCCACCGCGCGGCCGCGCACCTCCGGACGAGTCAGTTGGGCGCACAGGGAGATGGCGACGCCGAAGAACGCCTGCGAGGCGATGCCGGTGACTATCCGGGCCACCATCATCACCCCGTACGTGGCAGCCGTGGCGGCCAGGAGATCGCCCGCCAGGAAGGTCGCGAACAACAGGATCAGGGCCTGCTTCTGACGCATCCTCATCACTGCCACGGTCAGGAAAGGCCCGCCCGCTGCCATGGCGGCAGCGAAGGCGGTGATGAGGTAGCCGATCTGCGGGATGGTGGCGTTCAGCCCTTGCGCCATCTGCGGCATCAGCCCGGCGACGACGAATTCGCTGGTCACCATGGCGAAGATGCCCATGGCCAGAACGTAGACAGCACGAGGCATACAGGTACTCCGGGGTGGGATGTGGTCGGGGTTGCCAGCATTGTTTTAGATCGATCAGTACAAAATTTGGCCATACGGATGCGGCGCCCTGCCGAAGACGGCGGCGATCAGGTAGGGCTCAGCGGTTCGACCTCAACAGGTCAGCGCGTCCATCGCCGTTGTCGCGATGGACTCCAGCACGGCGCGATCCGCACCGCCTTGGGCGGAGATCCGCATACCGCCGATGACGGCGTTGAGGAAGCGGGCGAGTTCCCCCGCGTCCCGTGCGGTGGTGATGTCCCCGTCGCGCTGCCCGCTCGCCAGCACCGCGCGCCAGGAGTCGAGTCGGCGCACGAGGTCACGCTCCAGGATGGCGGCCGCCTCCGCATCCCGCCGGGCGAGCTCCACGGTGGTATTGACGGTCAGGCAGCCGACGCTGCGACCGTCGCGCCGCGCCTCGAATTCTCCATCGATGACCATGGTGAACATCGCGCGGATGCGCTCCATCGCCGGCCGCTCCGCGTCCTCCAGGACGGCGATCTGGACAGAGGTCATCATGTCGATATAGCGGGCCAGCGCACGTGTGAACAGATCACGCTTGCTGCTGAACGCGTTGTAGATGCTGCTGCGACCCAGGCCCGTGGCCTCGCACAGGTCCTGGGTCGAAGTGGCCTCATAGCCGTTCGCCCAGAAGGCGCGCATCGCCGCGTCCAGGGCCCGCTCCTCATCGAACATCCGTGGTCGGGCCATGGGTGAACCATAGCCGTTTTGGAACGGACGATGCAATAAGGGCGGTCCGCGCAGCGCCACCTCTCCACGGGCTGAGGCCCGGTCGTGGTCGAGCCTGATCGTGAATGCCTGCCAGAATGCAGCGAGGTCACCGGCAGTGACTCCGAACCGGCCGGCCAGCGGGGCACTGAAGTGCCCTTCGCCCCGGTAGAGGCGGTAGGGGACGATGCTCTTGCCACCAGCCGTGGTGCATCACCGCGAAGATCCACGGATACGAGCCGGTCGGCGCATCACTGGACGTCATCAGCCGCGGAGGAGAGCCGGGAGTACGTCAACTGGCCTGGAACCTAAGAGCGGTGGGAAGCACGATCGAGCTGGTTGTCGGTGAAGTGCGGCCCTGGCACCACGCCCTCTCGATATGGGTGGACCTCACCAGCGCCACTCGGTAGTGAAAGGTGCCTCACGATCCCGAAGTGGCGCCCTCTCGTTCGGCGCTGAACCTGACAGCCAATTCGAGTGCGTAGGAGGACGCTGCCAACTGGAGCACGAGGAACAGCGGCTCCAACAGGGAGGCCAGCAAGGCGTACCAGCCGAATCCGTCCCACCAGTCGACACGGTCCATGGCCGCGCATGTCATCGGGCAGCGAACGCGGCCCCGCGGCCCTCGCGACTCCACCCTGTGGTCGTTCGACGTCGTGCAGCAGGCGGAGCCGAAGCGGGTAGAGGCGGCCCGTCGGGAGAAGCCAGGGAGGTGTTGTTAGGGTGCCCTGCCGTGAGCGAGATATGAGCGAGAAGGACACCGGCCCGTCGCAGGACCCCCGCCCCTCGACAGACGAGCTCCTCGACCGCCTGAGCACGCCGGCCGGCCCGGATCGGGTGCGCGCGCTGGTCGGGGAGTTCACCGACAGCGGTGAACGGCTGCGTCCGGTCGACTGGTCCACGCTCTCGGAGCGGGAGGTGCCGCTACGGCTCGTCGTGTGGCGCTGGTTGCAGCTGCTCGCCTTCGACCTCGCCACGGTGGCGGCTTGCGGACTCGTCGCCGTGAAAGCCGGGCACTGGCCCGCGCTCGGCACCTGCGCCGCGTTCACCTCTACATCTTCTGGCTCAGGCGACGGATGCCGCGCTCGCCGGGGCACAAGGCGGCCGGTAACGTCGCAGGGCTCGGTTTCGCGGCGCTGATCATCGGCGTCGGCTATGGAGCCCCCCCAGGCGGGATCGGGCTGTTACTGGTGCTGACCGCCACCGTCCACGCAATCCGACAGCCGGCAGCGGCCCGGCCCGAGCACCTTCGCTAGTGCTGTGACCGGGAAGGTTCGCCGGTTGGAACGGTCGGTTTCGGTAGGGAGTGCTGAGGACGATTGGTGTGATGTGGGGCAGACTACGGTGTGCGTTATGGCGAGAGAGACCGATCGTGCCGCCCTGGCCGCCGCGGTGTGCCTCGCGCTGAAGAGGTGTTGTCCGGGCTCAAGTACGGCGCTGATCGGCTCGCTGGCGTCAGGTACTGCGGACGCCTTCAGCGACATCGACGTCGCGTGGGTCGTGCCGGACGCGCAGTTCCCGGACTGTCTGGCCCGCGTGGTGGAGGCATTGGGTGAGGTTCGGCCGGTCGACAACGTCCGCACTGACCCGGACTTTCACCGTTCCGACCGCCGCCGCTTGCTGTTCGTCCGCTTCGTGGGGGTGCCGCTGTTCTGGCGGCTTGATCTGGATGTCCGCACCGCATCGGTCGCGGATGACCTGCACTACGACGCGGGGAATCCGGCGGCGCGCGCCCGTGAGGGTGAGTGGTCACGGCCGGCCAGTGCCCTGGCCAATGCCGTCGGCGCGGTAAAAGCGGTGGCTCGACATCGGGACGACGAAGCCCGCGGCCTGCTGGACCGGGGGTTCGCCCGGATCGGCGAGGACGACGGGGCCACCGGCGCCTGGGTGAACGACGTGGCCCGGCTCGCACGCGCCGCCGCACTGCGTGATTCCTCCCTGTCGGACCTGTCCGCCCAGGTCACCGCGCTCGGGCCCGGCACCTTGGCAGCAACGGCACCTGACACGCGGGATGTCCTCAGCACCGGGCATTGGTGGTGTCCTGGCCGTCAGCATGCGATGGAGGGCGGTCGGCTGCCCCACCGGATGCCTTTCTCGCCGCGGATATGGGCGCGTCCCCTGCGCTGGGCCGCCAGGACGTCGGGGTGGCGGGCGTTGGTGTTGCGCCAGTGCAGGTAGCGGTGCAACTTCCGGGTCTGGACGGTGTGGTGGGGATGATCCGAGTTGGCGAGGGTGAACTGCCGCAGCGGCCCGAAGTGCGACTCGATCGGATTCGCCCAGGAGGCGTTCGGCGGGGTGAAGCACAGCTCGACCTTGTTCTTTGCCGCCCAGCGGCGGATCTTCGCTCCGGTGTGGGCGGACGGGTTGCCCAAGATCACGTAGACGGGGGCGCCGTCCGGACGGCCGCCTGGACGCTCTTGAGCGCGGCCAAGGTCGGGCCGGTACTGGAGGCGTTTGAGCCGGTTGCGTACGAGGGCTTCGAGTCGGTCGAGGGCGACCACGGCGAGGTTGGCCAGGATGCGCTTGACGTGCGCCCGCACCCCGGCCCGGCGTGTCAGACGCGGCCCGCGGCCAGGTCCATCAGGCGGGTGAGGATCAGGTCGCCCGAGGCGGCGAGCCCGTCGTGTTCCCATTCGTTGGTGACCCAGGTGCGGGCGGTGCCGATGGTGCGGGCGGTGTCGAGGGACAGGCCCGCGTCCACGTACATGTCGTCGTGGTAGACGACCGCGGCGAGCGGGACGGTGTTGGCGGCGAGGCGGGCCGGGTCGTACAGGGGCGGCCAGTCGGTGCGGCGGGCGAGCGTGTCGGCGGCGTCCACGAAAGGGCGCAGACCGCGGATGTCCTCGAACATCCAGGGGTAGATCATCTCGCCGGTGAGCAGCAGGGGATCGGCGTCCTCGGCGAACTCGGGGAGGGCGGCGTGGGTGCGGGCGGCGGCCCAGCCGGTGGAGCCGGCGCCCTGTCCGTAGAGGGTTTCCTGAAGGACGGCGTACAGCGGGTTGTCGGTGAAGCCGGTCAGGGCCATCGCCTGGTACAGGAAGGTGTCGGTCAACTCGCCGTTGCCGTCCAGGGCTTCGTCGAAAAGCCAGTGCAGGCGCTCGAATCCGTCGCCCATGCCGAGGGTCATGCCGAGGGTTCGCAGGCGGCGGACGGTGAGGCGGTCGCCGTCGGGCAGACGTATGTCCCGGGACGCGAGCAGGTCGGCTATGTGGCGCAGGCGCGGAGCGTCGTCGGGGTATCGGGCGTAGAAGTCGCGGACCCGGTCCCGTACCCGGGGGAAGGTGCGTGCGTAGACCTCGTCGGCGGTGGCGGTCAGACCCGGCAGGCCGCCGGCGACGTAGCACGCCCTGAGCCCTTCGGGTGCCTGGGAGAGGTAGGTGAGGGTGAGGAAGCCGCCGTAGCTCTGGCCGAGGGTTTCCCAGGGTTGTCCGCCGGACAGTTCGCGGCGGATCAGTTCCGCATCGGCCACGATGGAGTCGGCTCTGAAGTGGCCCAGATATGCGGCGAGTTGTTTCGGATCGGGGAAGCGGGCGGCGACCCGTGCGGTGAGGGGGGTGGAGCGGCCGGTGCCGCGCTGATCGAGGAGGAGGACCCGGTGTGTCTTCAGCGCGTGGGCCAGCCAGCCGGGCGACTTTCCCGACGGGCGGGGGGACTTGCCGCCCGGACCGCCCTGAAGATACAGCAGCCAGGGCAGTTGCTCGCCGGAGCGGGACGGGTCGGCGATCTCGCGGGCGAAGACCTGCAGGGTGTCGCCGCCGGGGTCGGTGTGGTCCAGTGGGACGGTGAAGACGTGGTCGACGGTGGTGTATGCGGG
The DNA here is from genome assembly GCF_050054615.1 of Streptomyces sp. YGL11-2. Taxonomy (NCBI): domain Bacteria; kingdom Bacillati; phylum Actinomycetota; class Actinomycetes; order Kitasatosporales; family Streptomycetaceae; genus Streptomyces; species Streptomyces sp. YGL11-2. The sequence goes on along the minus strand of NZ_JBNHIN010000076.1, from coordinate 17,976 downwards.
GTTCATGCTTCTCGCATTCGGTCAGCGGGGTTTCAGGCGGGCGTGCAGGCTGCGCCGGGCGGGCTTCTGTTCCTGGGCGCTCTCGGCCCACAGGGAGCGGACGTGGCCGAGGTGGCGGGTCATGCACGCCTCGGCGGCCTCGACGTCACCGGCCACCATCAGGTCCAGGAGTTCGAGGTGCTCCTCGGCCGAGGGGAGCAGCTGGTCACGTTCGTCCAGGGCGGTCAGGCCGTAGAGGCGGGAGCGTTTGCGCAGGTCGCCGACGGTCTCCACGAGCCGGTCGTTGCCGGCCAGGGCGAGCAGGGAGAGGTGGAACCGGCGGTCGGCTTCCAGGTAGCCGATGAGGTCGTGGTCACGGGCGGCGCGCACGATCTCCTCGGCGACCGGACGCAGCTCCTCCAACTCCGCGCGGGAGGCGGTGCGCGTGATCCGGGCGACCATCGGGACCTCTATGAGGGTGCGGATCTCCGTGTACTGGTCGAGGTCGCGTTCGTTGACCTCAGTGACCCGGAACCCCTTGTTGCGGACCGGCTCGACCAGCCCCTCCCGGGTCAGGTCGAGCATCGCCTCGCGCACCGGGGTGGCGGAGATCCCGAAGTCCTCGGCCAGGACGGGCGCCGAGTACACCTCGCCGGGCCGGAGTTCACCCGAGATCAGAGCCGCCCGCAGGGCGTGGGCCACCTGGTCGCGCAGGCGCTCCCTGGTGGTGTTGAGGTTGCGCTGTTCCAGGTGGCCCATGGTCGTGGTTCCCTTCGTGCCGGTCGCCCGTGGCCGAGCGGATGACCAGCGTACAATGTCACGTTGTTTTCGCAGGTGGCTATGGGTGCGCGGGGACGAGAGTGTAGGTCCGGGTCGAGGTGTAGAAGTCCAGGGCGGCGCTGCCCTGTTCGCGCGGGCCGCGACTGGATGCCTTGGTGCCGCCGAACGGCAGATGGAAGTCCACGCCGGTGGAGGGTGCGTTGAGGCGGATCATGCCGGTGTCGAGCTGGTCGAGTCCGTTCAGGACCGCGTCGAACGATGCCGTGTGCACCGAGGTGACCAGGCCGTACGGGACGGAATTGGCGATCCGTACCGCCTGGGCCAGGTCGTCGGCGGCGAGCAGCACGGCGAGCGGGCCGAAGACTTCCTCGCGCAGCAGCCGGTGTCCTGGGGGCACGTTCTCCACCAGGGTCGGGGCGGCGAACCAGCCGCCGCTCTCGCCGGGCACGCGGGCGACCGCGACTTCGGGGAGTCCCTGGGCCGCCTCGACCACCCGGCTGCGGGCCGGTTCGCTGATGAGGGGGCCGCATACGGTGGCGGGGTCGGCGGGGTCGCCCACCGGCAGTGCCCGCAGGTGCTCGGCCAGTGCCTCGCGCAGCGGGCCGAGGGCGGCGCCCACCGCGATCACGCGGCTGGTTGCGGTGCACTTCTGACCGGCGTATCCGGCGATCGCGGAGGCGAGGTGGGCGGCGGCGGTGTCCAGGTCGGCGTCCGGCAGGACGATCGCCGCGTTCAGCCCGCCCATCTCGGCCTGTACGGGGATGCCGCGTGCGGTGGCGGTGCGTGCGACGGTCTGGCCGACCACGGTGGAGCCGGTGAACGAGACGGCGTCGGCGGCCGAGGCGACGGCGTTGCCCTCGATGGCACCGCCGGGCAGCACCGTGAACACCCCCTCCGGTAGGGCCTGTTGGACGATCTCGGCGAGGCGCTGGGCACAGGCGGTGGCTTCGGGTGCGGGCTTGAGGACGACGGTGTTGCCGGTCGCGAGTGCCGGGGCGGCCTTCCAGCTGGGGATCGCGAACGGGAAGTTCCACGGGGTGATCAGGCCGGCGACGCCGTGCGGGCGGCGGCGGGTGAGCAGCAGTCCGGAGCCGGTGGCCGGCTCGTGGACGGCACCGGTGGGGTCGTAGGGGGCGGCGGCGTAATAGCGCCAGATCGCGGCGGTGCGGGCGACCTCGGCGCGGGCTTCGGTGACGGGCTTGCCCACCTCGCGGACGGCGAGGGCGGTCAGTTCGTCCGCGGCTGCCTCGATGGCGGTGGCGATCGCGGCGAGCGCGGCCGAGCGGGCCGCGGCGCCGCCGTGCAGCCAGCCGGACTGGGCCGTGCGGGCGCGCGCGACGGCGTTGGCGACGCCGGACGCGCCGGACGCGGGGGTGTGTACGAGGAGGTCGGAGGGGTCGGCCGGGTTGCGGGAGACGACCGGGGCCAGGTCGGTGGTCACAGGAGGAAGCCTCCGGGGAAGGGGTCGTCGGGGTCGAGGAAGTACTGGGCGGTGCCGGTGATCCAGGCGCGTCCGGTGATGCGGGGCACGACGGCGGGGATGTCGCCGATCTGCGTCTCGGCGATGAGGCGGCCGGTGAACCGGGTGCCGATGAACGACTCGTTGATGAAGTCCCGTTCCAGCGGCAGCTCGCCGCGGGCGTGCAGCTGGGCCATGCGTGCGCTGGTGCCGGTGCCGCACGGGGAGCGGTCGAACCAGCCCGGGTGGATGGCCATGGCGTGCCGGGAGCGGTGCGCGTCGGAGCCGGGGGCGGCGAGGTAGACGTGTTTGACGCCGGCGATCTCCGGCTGGGTGGGGTGGACGGGCCGGTCGGGCGAGGCGTTGATCGCGTCCATGATGGCGAGTCCCGCGGCGAGCAGTTCGTCCTTGCGTGCGCGGTCGAACGGCAGGCCCAGCGCGTCGAGTTCGACGAAGGCGTAGAAGTTGCCGCCGAAGGCGAGGTCGTAGGTCACGGTGCCGTGGCCGGGTACGGTCACCTTGCGGTCGAGGCCGACGCAGAAGGCCGGCACATTGGTGAGCGTGACCGCCGTGGCGTGCCCGTCCTCGACCTGCACCTCGACGCCGACCAGGCCGGCGGGGGTGTCGAGGCGGACGGTGGTGACGGGCTCGGTGACCGGGACCATGCCGGTCTCGACGAGGACGGTGGCCACGCCGATGGTGCCGTGTCCGCACATCGGCAGCAGGCCGGAGACCTCGATGAACAGGACGCCGTAGTCGGCGTCGGGGCGGGTCGGTGGCTGGAGGATGGCACCGCTCATCGAGGCGTGGCCCCGCGGCTCGTACATGAGCAGGGTGCGCAGGTGGTCCAGGTGCTCGATGAAGTGCAGCCTGCGTTCGGCCATGGTGGCGCCGGGGATCACCCCGACGCCGCCGGTGATCACGCGGGTGGGCATGCCCTCGGTGTGCGAGTCGACCGCTTGGAAGACGTGGCGGGTGCGCATGGGTCTCCCTCCGGGTCAGTGGTGGCCGGCCGCGACGGCCTTCTCGGTGGTGGCCCGTACCTCGGCCGCGATCCCCGCGGGCAGTGGCAGACGCGGCGGCCGGGTGGGGCCCCCGTGGCGGCCGACGATGTCCATGGAGTACTTGATGGCCTGCACGAACTCGGTCCTGGAGTCCCAGCGCAGCAGTGGGTGCAAGGACTTGTACAGCGGCAGGGCGGTGTGCAGGTCGTGGGCCACGGCTGCGTGGTAGAGCTCGGCGCAGGCGGCGGGGAAGGCATTGGGGTATCCGGCGATCCAGCCGACGGCACCGGCCAGTGCGAGCTCCACCAGTACGTCGTCCGCGCCGATCAACAGGTCGAGCTCGGGGGCGAGTTCGGCCAGTTGGTAAGCCCGGCGCACGTCTCCGGTGAACTCCTTGACCGCGACGATGCGGCCCTCGCCGTGGAGGTGGGCGAGGAGGTCGGGGGTGAGGTCGACCTTGGTGTCGATGGGGTTGTTGTAGGCCACGATCGGCAGCCCGGCCCGCGCGACCTCGGCGTAGTGGGCCTGTACGGCGGACTCGTCGGCGCGGTAGGCGTTGGGCGGCAGCAACAGGACGCTGCCGCAGCCCGCTTCGGCGGCCTGCTCGGCCCAGCGGCACGCCGCGGCGCTGCCGTACGCGGCCACGCCGGGCATCACCCGCGCACCGTCGCCGGCCGCCTCGACGGCGGTGCGCACCACCCGGGCACGTTCCTCGTCGGTCAGGGTCTGGTACTCGCCGAGGGAGCCGTTGGGCACGACGCCGTCGCAGCCGTTGTCGATGAGTCGGCGGACATGTGCGGCATAGGCGTCGTAGTCGACGGACAGGTCCTCCCGCAGGGGGAGGGCGGTGGCGACCATGATGCCGCGCCAGGGGCGTTCGGCGCTCCAGGTGGGGGTGGCGGAGGTGGTGGTCATGGAGGGAACCCTTCTATGAGGCGGCTGCTGTGGGGCGGGTACTTCCCGCGGTGGATGACAGCTCTTCTGGGGTGGGTGACAGCTCATCGAGGAGGCGGTGACACCTCCGAGGGCGGGGTTTCCTGAGCGGCCGTTTCGGCGAGGGCTCCGAGCATCTCCAACCGGACCGGCACGGCCAGCGGCCGGCGCTCCGGCGACGGCGACCGCTGGGCTCCTTGCCCCTCCCCCGCCAGGCAGGCCACGGCCGTCCCGCACATCCGGCCCTGGCACCAGCCCATGCCGGCGCGGGTGAGGAGTTTGACGGTGCGGGCGTCACGGGCGCCGTAGTCGGCGACCGCCTCGCGGATGCGGCCCGCGGTGACCTCCTCGCAACGGCACACGTCCGTCGCGTCGTCCAGCCACCGGCTCCATCCGGGGCCGGGTGCGTGTGCGGCGGCCATCACGGCGGCGAAGGCGCGCATCCGGTCGCGGCGGCGGCGCAGCGTGCGGACGCGCCCGCCGGCGGTGAGCGCAGGCCGTTCACGCAACCGGGCCGCGATCGCGACGCCCGCCAACTCGCCCTCTACGCAGGCGAGTCGGACGCCACCGACGCCGCCCGTCTCGCCCGCCGCCCAGATGCCGGGGACGGAGGTCTGCTGGTCTGCGTCGAGGTCGAGGGCGGAGGTGCCGTCCTGGGTAGGCCGGGTGGCACAGCCCAGGCCGGTGGCGAGTTCGAGTTGCGGGACCAGGCCGTGGCCCACCGCCAGGGCGTCGCAGGCGATGCGCCGGCCGGTCCCCGGTACGGGCCGCCAGGCGCGGTCGAGCCGGGAGACCGTGACAGCCGCCACGCGGTCGGCCGCGTGCACCTGGGTCACCGCGCTGCGGGTGCGCAGCCGCACCCGGTGCCGCAGCAGCGCCGCGCCGTGCACCGCGGCCTCAGCCATCTTGTGCGCGTTGGCGGCGAGGGTGCGGGGGTGGCGGGCGTAGCCGAGGTAGCCGGACGCCTCGACCACCGCCGGGACACAGGCACCCGCCGAGGCGAGCGACGCGGCGACGGCCAGCAGCAGCGGACCGCTGCCCGCCACCACCACCCGCCGCCCGGGCAGCACCAGACCGGACTTCAGCATCGCCTGCGCTCCCCCGGCACCCACCACACCTGGCAACGTCCAGCCGGGGAAGGGTAGTTGACGTTCATACGCGCCGGTGGCGAGCAGGACCGCACGGGCCCGCACCCGGACCTGGCGTTCCCCGTTGCCGTCCGCTCCGGTGACGGCGTGCACCTCCCACCAGTCCGTCGGCGGCTCCGCCCGGACGACCGTCCAGACATGGTGTCCGGCCAGATGCCTCGCGCCGCTGTCCGCCAGGCGGCGGCGCAGCTCGGCGAAGGTGGACCAGTCGTGGTGCAGGGCCTCGGGACGGGTGGCGCCGAGGGCCGGGGCGGGGTGCCGGTAAAACTGCCCGCCCGGGTGTGCTGCCGAGTCCAACAGAGCGACAGTCAGGCCGAGTTCAGCGGCGCTGACGGCACCGGCGAGGCCCGCGGCGCCCGCCCCGATCACCGCGAGGTCGTACTCCGGGGCGTCAGACGGCGAGCTCGGCATGGCCGTGTCCTTCCTGGGTGGTGACGGTGTCGCCGGGGTGCGCCGGGACCAGGCAGGCCCGGCGGTTGGGCTCGCCGTTGACGGTGGCCAGGCAGTCGAAGCAGTGCCCGATGCCGCAGAAGGCGCCGCGCGGCCGTCCGCCGATACGGGTGGTGCGCCAGGCGAGGATGCCCGCGGCCCACAGCGCGGCGGCCACGGACTGGCCGGGCAGCACGGTGATCGGCCGCCCGTCGAAGGTGATCTCGAATGCGGTGTCGGGCGCCGCACCGACGAGCTCGGCGGGGCTGCGGTCACGCGCCATGGCGCGGCTCCTTTCGGGGGAAATCGGGGCGAGTGCCGGGCACGGAGGTCACGGGGGCTTCCTCCCGGCCGAACCGTTCGGGCCTGAACGAGCGGATGTCCAGGGGGAGTTGGCTGCCCATCAGGCTGTCCGCGATGATCCGACCGGTGGCCGGGGCGAGACCGATGCCCGCTCCTTCGTGGCCGCAGGCATGCAGCAGCCCGGGTCTGCGCGGATCGGGACCGATTGCGGGCAGATGGTCGGGCAGATAGGGGCGGAAGCCCGCGTACGTGCGCAGGGCTCGCACCGTGGCGAGGACCGGGAAGAGCCGTACCGCCTGCCCGGCGAGGCAGCGCAGCGCCTCCACCGACAGGGAGCAGTCGAAGCCGACGCGTTCGCGGCTGGCACCGATCAGGACGGGGCCGGCCGGGGTGCCTTCGACGACGGCCGAGGTCTGGAGGGCCGCGGAGTCGCTGGCGACGTCGGCGACATAGTCCGCGGCGTACACCTTGCGCCGCACCACGCGGGGCAGCGGCTCGGTGACGAGGACGAAGCCGCGCCGGGGACGGACCGGCAGCTCCACGCCGGCGAGCCGGGCCAGTTCGCCGCCCCAGGTCCCGGCCGCGTTCACGACGTACGGGGCCTGGAGTTCACCGGTGGATGTCCGTACTCCCCGGACCTCTCCGGAGGGAGCGGTGAGGATCGCGGTCACTTCCTCGCCGAGCCGCAGTTGCAGCCGGTCGCCGGCCGCGCGGAGCAGGTGGGCGGCGGCGAGAGCGGGCTGCACCTGCGCGTCCTGCGGGTAGTGCACACCGCCTGTGAGGTCCGGCGCCAGGTGGGGTTCGAGTTCGCGGAGCCGTTCGCCGGGCACCGTTTCGGTCGAGACCCCGTGCTGCGCCTGGCGCGCGGCGAAGTCCCGCAGGGCAGCCATGGCCTGGCCGTCGGAGGCGACGACGAGTCCGCCTTTGGCCTCGTATTCGATCCGCGGTGGCAGGACCTCGGCCAGTTCGCGCCACAACTGCGTGGAGAGCATGGCGAGTTCGAGTTCGGGTCCGGGCTCCTTGTCGGACACCAGGAGGTTGCCTTCGCCGGCACCGGTGGTTCCACCGGCGACGGAGCCGCGGTCGATCACGGTGACGGTCAAGCCGGCGCGGGCCGCGTAGTACGCACAGGCGGCGCCGACCACGCCGGCACCGACGACGATGAGATCCGGGGGATTTCTCATGGGCACGTCAGTAATATTTCACATTGCACTGCAGTTGCCAAGGGATGCCGCGCCGCCAATCCCCTTGCCCCCGAGCCGATTTGACGCTTGAGCACAGCTGGGTAACGGGAGCGGTCGACATCTTGTCAGTGCAATTTCACATTACTATTTTACAGGCTTCCGGCCTGCGCGGCTGTTCGACTGCTCACGGAGTGGACCACTCATGAACAAGCGCACCTGTACCGCCCTCGCCGTCCCACTGACGGCCGCCCTCGTCCTCGGCACCGCCGGCTGCTCCGCCGGCAGGCACTCCGCGGACGGCAAGAACCCCGCTCTCACCAACCAGGGCGCGGTCGTCGGCGGCACCCCGAAGCGGGGCGGCACCCTCACCGTCCTGTCCGACCAGGACTTCGACCACCTCGACCCGGCCCGCAACTGGGTCGTCAGCACCATGGACTTCGGCACCAGACTGCTCTACCGCACCCTGGTGACCTACCGATCGGCTCCCGGCACCGCGGGCGGCACGCTCGTCCCCGATCTCGCCACCGACCTCGGCACCTCCTCCAACGGCGCCCGGACCTGGACCTTCCACCTGAAGAAGGGCGTCAGATACGAGGACGGGACACCCGTCACCGCCCAGGACGTCAAGTACAACGTGGAGCGGTCCTTCTCGCCCGACCTTCCCGGCGGCGCCGACTACGCGGCCCGCTATCTGGCCGGCGCCGAGGGGTACAAGGGGCCCGCACAGGGCGATCACCTCGACTCCGTCAAGACACCGGACGACCACACCATCGTCTTCGAACTCCGCAAGCCCTTCGCCGAGTTCCCCAACGCCACGGTGCTGCCGACCTTCGCCCCCGTGCCCAAGTCCCGGGACAACGGGCCGCGCTACGACAACCGGCCGTTCTCCTCGGGCCCGTACAAGATCGAGTCGTACGGGCGGGGCAAGCGGCTCGTCCTGGTCCGCAACCCGTACTGGGACCCGAAGACCGATCCGATCCGCAAGGCGTACCCGGACAAGCTGGTCGTGGCGATGGGACTGAAGGCCAACCAGATCGACGACCGGCTCATCGCCGGCCAGGGCACGGACGCCTCCGCCGTCCCCTGGTTCGCGCTGCGGCCGGAGAGCGCGGCCAAAGTGCTGCCGCACCCCGAGGTCCGCAACCGCCTGCTGGCGGAGTCCCAGAACTGCACGGACATGCTCCAGATGCACACCGGGCGGGCCCCGTTCAACGACGTGAGAGTCCGTCAGGCAGTGCAGTACGCCCTCGACAAGGACTCCGTCCTGACCGCATCCGGCGGCCCGGCCTTCAACGACCTGTCCACCGCGTACATGCCCGCCACGCTCTTTGGTGGCAAGCAGCCGGACACCCTCAAGATCCCCGCCACCGGAGACCTCACCAAAGCCAGGCAGCTGCTCAAGGAGGCGGGCAAGCCGGACGGCTTCGCCACCGAGATCACCGTCTCGACCGGTGACAAGGGCCGTGCCGAAGCCATCCAGCAGTCCCTTGCCAAGGCCGGCATCAAAGTCACCATCAACACCGTCGACCCGTCGGCGTTCTACGCCACCATCGGCGACACCGCCAACCGCACCGACCTCGTCTATACAGGGTGGTGCCCCGACTACCCCTCCGGATCGACCTTCCTCCCCTTCGTTTTCGACGGCCGCTACATCAAGGAGAAGGGCAACTCCGGAAACCACTCCCTCTTCCGCGACCAGCCGACCATGCGGCGGATGGACGAGATCGCCGCGATGACCGACACCCGGCAGGCCAACGACGCCTGGCGGCAGCTCGACGGCGAAATCCTCAAGAAGGCCCCCGCCGTCCCGATCCTGGTGCGCCGCTGGCCCCTGGTACTCGGCAGCAACATCGCGGGCGCGTATGGCCAGACCTCCTTCGGCGGGCAGCTGGACTACGCCTCCGTGGGCCTCAAGGACCCGTCGAAATCCAAGAACTGAAGGGAGTTCGGTCCCATGCACTCGTCCGCACCCGCACCGCCCGCCGCGGCGGCGGTCACCACCTCCGCCGTGCCCAGCAGCCCGTGGCGACTGGCCCGCCGTGAACTGGGCCGACGCACCTCCGTCAAGATCTCCCTCGCCATCGTCGGGCTGTTCCTGTTCATGGCAGCCGCCGCCCCGCTGCTGAGTTCGCTCGCCGGCTGGTCGCCCGACGACTTCGACAAAACCGCCGTCGACCCCTACCTGGGCGGCACCCCCATCGGGCCGCTCGGCGGCATCTCCGCAGACCACTGGCTGGGCGTCGAACCGGTCACCGGGCGCGATCTGTTCGCCCGCGTCGTGCACGGCGCCCAGGTCTCCCTGTTCATCGCCCTCACGGCCACCGCGATCGTCGTGATCGCCGGGACGGCGGCCGGGATCGCGGCCGGCTACTTCGGCGGCCGTACCGACGCGATCCTGAGCAGGATCTCGGACCTCGCCATGTCCTTCCCCTCCCTCATCTTCATGATCGCCATGATGTCGGTGGCCAAGGACGTCAACCGGATCGTGCTGATGACCGCGGTCATCGGCCTGTTCGGCTGGCCCGGCGTCGCCCGCGTCGTCCGCGGCCAGACACTCTCGCTCAGACACCGCGAGTACGTCGACGCGGCCCGGGTCGGCGGCGCCGGCTCCTGGCGGATCCTCACCCGCGACGTGCTGCCCGGCGTCGCGGGACCCGTCATCGCGTACACCACTCTGATCATTCCCGGAATGATCGCCACCGAGGCCGCCCTGAGCTATCTCGGCGTCGGCGTCCGCCCGCCCACTCCGTCCTGGGGCCAGATGATCGCCGAGAGCGTCTCCTTCTACGACACGGACCCCATGTACTTCGTCATCCCCAGTGCCTGTCTGTTCCTGACCGTGCTCGCGTTCACGCTGCTCGGCGACGCCCTGCGGGACATCCTCGACCCGAGGGGAAGCCGGACATGATCCTCTACACCCTGCGGCGACTGGCCGGCGTCATCGGTGTGCTGATCGCCGTCGCCGCCGTCACCTTCGTCATTTTCTACGTCCTGCCCTCCGACCCAGCCGCCGCAGCCTGCGGCAAGGCATGCAGCGCCGACCGCCTGGCCGCGATCCGCTCGCACATGGGGCTCGACGAACCCCTGTGGCGGCAGTTCTGGGACTTCCTCTCCGGCATCTTCACCGGCCGCACGATGGGCAGCGGCCAGTACACCCTGCACTGCGGCTTTCCGTGCCTGGGCTACTCGTACGAGAACAGCGAGGCCGTCTGGGACCTCCTCATGGACCGCCTGCCGGTCTCCGCCTCGCTCGCCCTGGGGGCCGCGGTGCTGTGGCTGGCGCTCGGCCTGAGCGCCGGGGTCGCCGCGGCACTGCGCAAGGACACCCTCACCGACCGGGTCCTGATGGTCGGCGCAGTCGGCGCCGCCTCACTGCCCGTCTACTTCACCTCGATGATGCTGATCTACGGCCTCATCCGGGTGGCGGACCTGCTCCCGTATCCCAGTTATGTGCCCTTCACCGACGATCCCGCACGCTGGGCCTCGAACCTGCTGCTGCCGTGGCTGGCACTGGCCGTCCTGTACGCGGCCATGTACGCCCGCCAGAGCCGCAGTTCAATGATCGAGACGATGGCGGAGCCCTACATCCGCACCGCCCGCGCCAAGGGCCTGCCCCGCCGCACCGTCGTCGTCAAGCACGGCCTGCGCTCCGGCATGACCCCGATCCTCACCCTGTTCGGCATGGACCTGGGCGGACTGCTCGCGGGCGCGGTGATCACCGAATCCCTCTTCGGGCTCCCCGGCATCGGGCGGCTCTTCTACGGCGCCCTCTCCACCGGTGACCAACCGGTGATCCTCGGCGTCACCCTCCTCGCCGCCACCTTCATCGTCGTCGCCAACCTGGCCGTCGACCTCCTCTACGCCGTCGTCGACCCCCGAGTGAGACTGTGATGCCCGCAGACACCGAACCCCTGCTGTCCGTAAGGGACTTGACGGTCACGTTCGCCACCAAGGACGGCCCCGTGCGGGCCGTCGACGCGCTCTCCTTCGACATCCACCGCGGCCGGACCCTCGGCATCGTCGGGGAGTCCGGCTCCGGCAAGTCCGTCACATCGCTGGCCGTGATGGGGCTGCACAACGGGGCCGAGGTCACCGGTTCGGTCGTCCTGGACGGCCGGCAGCTGGTCGGGCTCGCCGAGCGCGATCTGAGCCGGCTGCGTGGCCGCCGAATGGCGATGGTCTTCCAGGACCCGCTCTCCAGCCTCCACCCCTACTACACGGTCGGCGAGCAGATAGCCGAACACCACCGGGTGCACTTCGGCTCGCGCCGCTCCGCCGCCCGGAGCCGAGCCGTGGACATGCTCGCCGAGGTCGGGATCCCGGAGCCGCGGCGCCGGGCCGGCGAATACCCGCACCAGTTCTCCGGCGGTATGCGGCAGCGGGTGATGATCGCCATGGCCCTGGTCTGCGAGCCCGATCTCCTCATCGCCGACGAGCCGACGACCGCCCTGGACGTCACCGTCCAGGCCCAGATACTGGAGCTGATCGCCCGACTCCAGGAGGAACGCTCCCTCGCCGTCGCCATGATCACCCATGACCTCGGCGTGGTCGCCCGGGTCGCCCACGACGTCCTGGTCATGTACGGCGGCCGGGCTGCCGAACAGGCTCCGGTGGACGCGGTGTTCGCCGCCCCGGCCCACCCGTACACGCGCGGTCTGCTCGACTCGCTCCCCCGGCTCGACGACCCCGAAGACACCCCGCTGCGCGCGGTCCCCGGCAGTCCGCCCTCGCTGCTCACCCCCGCCCCGGGCTGTGCCTTCGCGCCCCGCTGCCCGCGTGCGGCGGCCGCCGGCGAGGAGGACCGGGAGCGCTGCGCACACCTCAGGCCCCGCCTGGCCACCACCGCCGGCAGCCGCGCGGTCGCCTGCCATCTGCCCCTCGGCCCGGCCACCGCCCCCGGGCGCCCACGTCCCGAGCACCCGGACCAGATCCGAAAGGCCACCCCGTGACGTCGACCAGCACCTCCCCTCCCCCGGCCGCCCGCTCACCACGCCATGACGCGGCACCACTGCTCACCGTCCGCGATGTGACCAAGACCTTCCCCGGCAAGCGCGGCCGGACAGCCCCGGTCCGGGCCGTCGACGGCGTCAGCTTCGAGGTGGCGGCGGGCGAAACCCTCGGTCTGGTCGGGGAGTCAGGCTGCGGCAAGACCACCACCGGCCGCATGATCGTGCGCCTCCTGGAGCCGACAAGCGGCTCGATCACCTTCGACGCACACGACATCAGTCACCTCGGCCCTCGGGAACTGCGCCCGCTGCGCCGCCACCTCCAGATGGTCTTCCAGGACCCCCACTCGTCCCTCAACCCCCGCCAGACCGTCGCCAGGATCATCTCCGACCCCCTGCTGGTGCAGGGCAGTTCAGCGGCCGACGCCCGCCGCCGGGCCGCCGAACTGATGGAGCTGGTCGGGCTCATCCCCGAGCACCTCGACCGCTATCCGCACGAGTTCTCCGGCGGGCAGGCCCAGCGCATCGGCATCGCCCGCGCGCTGGCCACCCGCCCCCGCCTGATCATCGCGGACGAACCGGTCTCCGCGCTCGACGTCTCCGTACAGGCGCAGATCGTCAATCTCATGGAACGCCTGCGGAACGAACTCGGGCTCGCCTATCTCTTCATCGCGCACGACCTGTCGGTGGTCAAGCGGGTCTGCGACCGGGTCGCCGTGATGTACCTGGGCCGCATCGTCGAGATCGGACCGAAGCGTCAGGTGTACGCGGCCCCCGCGCATCCCTACACCCGGGCACTGCTGTCCGCCGTACCGCTGCCCGACCCGGTCGCCGAACGGACCCGGGAGCGCATCACGCTGCTCGGAGACCCGCCCAGTCCTGCCGCACCCCCGCCCGGCTGCACCTTCCATCCGCGCTGCCCCAAGGCCCAGGCCCGCTGCCGGACCGAGGCCCCGGTCCTGACGGATACCGTGCCCGCGACCGGACGCCAAGTCGCCTGCCACTTCCCCGAGCCGGCCTGACCCGCCGACGCCGGTGGACGTGGTTGTGCCCTGGAGCCACAAGCTGCTCCACGGCACAACCACGCGACCCACCAGGACAGTTACGCCTTGGTGATGCGTACGGTATCCGACTGNCCCCCCCCCCCCCCCCCCCCCCCCCCCCCCCCCCCCGCGACCCACCAGGACAGTTACGCCTTGGTGATGCGTACGGTATCCGACTGGCTGTCCGCGCTCAGTACGTCGATCCGCACCCCAGCGCCCGGATCGCTGAACGACTGACCGGCCCTGTACGGCGCATCGTCCAGCGGCCGGCACCCGCTCGCCGAGGTGGCACCGGGCTTGGCGTCCATGACCCGGATCGGCCCCTTGCCGGTCTCGACGGACGAGTCGACCTTGTAGACGAGAGCCCCGGTCGCACACAGCCCGGTGTCCGCGAGCGCCGCCCGCCTGGACTCGACCACATACGCCGTCGTCGGACCGGTGCGGACCACGGCCAGTGTCGTGCCGCTGCCGTACTCGACGGCGGAGAGCCGGACGATGTCACTGCCCGCCGACGCCCGGCAGGCAACCTGGCTGTCGCCGGTCCAGCCGAGCTTCCACGACTCCCAGCCGAAGTACTGCGGCCCGGCCCCGCTGATCAGGCCCATCACATCCCACCCGCCGACGAACCGGTGGGGGTCGCTGCCCGCGTCGAAGGCGTACAGGTCGGGCAACCCGAAGGTGTGCGCGGTCTCGTGACCCACCAGTTTGGGACCCCAGTGCCACATGTCCTGACCGAAGGTGACGGCCCACTTGATGCGCTTGCCGTCGGCGACAACGCCCTTCGTACCCGGCTCGTACACATACGTCGGCGTGAAGGAGATGGCCGGAGCGTTCCTGGTCGCCACCACATACACCATGTCGTACCGGGAGAAGTCCACATCCGGATCCGCCGCGGCCACCGCGTCCTTGATGTACGCCTCGTGCGTCTCGTGGCTGAAGCCGCGCTGGAAGTGGTAGTCCGTGGACTTGTGGGGCATCCGCACCCAGCGCCGATGCTGGGTGATGGCCAACCATGCCTTGCCGTACGACGACCGCCACACCCAGTCCGCGCCGGGTGTGATCTGAGCCGCGTCGTCGGCCGGGGACTCGGTTGCGGGGGCGTCCGGGAAGTCCACGAAGATCATGCCGACCTTGATGGTCCCGGCGGGTCGCTGGAAGACGGAGTAGTCGGTGCGGTGGCCCTCGTCCGTCCAACCGGTACGCCCCGGCAGCGCACAGGCGTCCGCACGGTCTCTCGCCTTCGGCCTGTCCGCCGCCTTGTGACCGTCCGCCGCGTGGGAACTCCCTGTTGCGTGGGGACTTCCCGCCGCCTTGGATGCGAGGGATGCCTGGGCGGACGGGATCCCGACAAGAGCCGGCAACAGGACGGCGAGCACCCCCGATATCAGCGCCGCACGCCTACCGCCGGCGACACACCGCAAGAGCTTCATAGGGCGTGAACCTCCATCTGAACAACGTGTGACATGTCACACAAGACTGAGGGGTGCAGGCTCTGTAAGGAACCTCCCGCCGGTCCATAACATCCGCGCCATGGATCTGGAGATTCGGCACCTGCGGGTGGTGTGCGCCATCGCCGAGGCCGGCAGCCTCACCCGAGCCGCCGCGGCACTGAGGACGACCCAGCCTGGCCTGAGCGCCCAACTACGGCGGATCGAAACCCTCCTGGGCGGCGCGCTGTTCGACCGCAGACGGGCGGGCACCTCACCGACTCCACTCGGTGAGCTGGTACTGTCCCGCGCCCGCGCCATCCTTCCGGGCGTCGACCAACTCCTCGTCGACACCGATCGTGCCACGCGTTCCACCACGGCACCCACCCGCGTACGCGTCGGCTCGGTAGGCGCCCCACTCCTGGGTCATCTCCTGCTCGCCATACGGGAGTTGCTTCCCGCAGCGACCGAAGTGACCGCACGCTGCCAGTACGCCCCCGCCCCGCTTCTGGACGATCTCTGCGCCGGGCGCCTGGAGGCGGCGGTCCTCGGCGACCACCCCGGTCAGGATCCGGCGGCCCGCGACGGTCTGGTCCTGCATCCACTCGTCACGGAACCCGTCTTCGCGCTGCTGCCCGCCGGCCACCCCCTGGCCGCCCTGGAGGAGGTGAGCCTGGCCCGGCTCGCCGAGGAGGACTGGGCCGCGCCCCGCCCGGACAGCGACCGCACACGCGAGTACTGGTCATCCGTCCTCGCCCTGACCGGCCGCCACCCCCGTATCCCCTACGAGGCCGAGGGACGGCAGCTGATCGAGATCGTCCGCGCGGGCCTGGCCGTGAGCCTGTGCCAGGCCACCTTCATCGACGTGCCAGGTATCGCCGTACGCCCGCTGGCCGGCAACCCGTTGTGGTACCGCCATGTCCTTGCCTGGCACCACGACGGTCCACTCGCCAGGCACAGCGAGGCGCTGCTCCGGCGCGTCCGCGACGGCTACCTCAAAGTCTGCGCCGACAGCCCCACATACGCGCGCTGGCGGCAACGGCACCCGGACGCCGCACAGCCCCCGCCGTGAGCTGGCCAGGGTACGGCTGCCCGCCGCGTGCAGTGCCTACCGCCCCCCGCCCGCGCTGCCGCAGCGTCAGCGCGCTCCCCACTGACAAACCCATCCTCCGTTCCCGCGTCGCCAAGTTGTTGGTGGGGGCCGCGAGTTGGGACGGGTGGAGGGTACGTTCAGCCCCGACCTGGACCATCTGGACCCCACAAGACGCTCTTGACTACCTGCGTGGGCCGCGCTCACGCGGCCACCACACCAGTGGGCGGCCGGTCACGTCGGCGCGGCTCAGGCGGCGTGGGGAGGGCGGCGGCGCCGGGTGACCACCAAGATGGCCATGTCGTCATCGTGTTTGCCCTCGGTCCAGCGGCCAACATCCTTGGTCAGGGCATCCACCAGGGCATCGGGGTCCCTGAACCGCCTGCGCATACGCCCTGAGGAGACCGGATCATAGAAAGTCCCCCGCTTATCCCGCGCCTCGGTGACACCGTCAGTCACCAGCAACAGCGAGGCCCCCAGGGGCAGTCGCACCACATCGACAGGCACCGAGCCGGCAGGAGCTGTATCGCTCAGCCCCACCCCGAGGGGCAGCTGTGGGGCGGTCGGATCGAGCCGTACGACCTGTCCGTCGTGAACCAGGTACGGGGGCGGATGCCCGCGGTTCACCAGGCTCAGCACCTCGCCATCGGCGGAGACCTCGGCCAGCAGAGCGGTGGTGAAACCCTCCGTGGAGATCACCGGGCCGCTTCGGGCCGCTGTCCTGGCCATCGCCTCGTCCATCCGCTGTCCCAACGTGGCCAAGGTGGGAGCGTACTCGGCCTCCTGACGGAACGCTCCGATCGCGACCGACACTGCGGCGACAGCCGCAATACCTTTGCCCCGCACATCCCCGATGATCATCCGCACCCCGAACGGCGTCTCCTGCACCGCGAAGAGATCACCGCCGATCCGCGCCTCGGCCTGCGCCGCCGTATACCCGGCAGCAACGGCCAGCGGCCCCACCTCCCTCGGCGGGTCCGGAAGCACCGCTCGCTGGACTGCCTCCGCGACATCCCTGGCCAGCGCCAGATCGCGTCCTTGCCGAACAATGAGCCGGTTGACCGCGAGGGCCAGCACGCCGATCACGCCCACCACGGCCAGATCGACGAACAACGGCGTCGCCGGACGTCCGCGTTCGATGTCCACCGCCACCGAGACCACGCACGTGACACACACGACGGCGAGCGCGGAGCGGAAGGAGAGCGTGGCGCCCGCGACGAGCGGTGCGGCGGCCAGCAGTGGGAGTCCCGTGTACGGCTGGGGCGCGAAAAGGTCCAGCAGGACTCCAGCCACGAGGGCCAGCGCCGCGAGCATCCACGGCATCTTCGCCAGCGTGGGTTGCAGGACTTTCACAGTGCATCTCCTGCTGCCTGGCCTCGCTCGCGCCCCGGAAGGAACGGAGCCACCGCACGGTTTGGCTTACCGCACCCTGTTTGTACCTCCAATGGCTTCACATATACGCCTTGTGGGCCAGCTGTGCTCGTTGCAGGCGCACCCCAACCCGTGACCAAGGGCGGTTCACCTGCACTTCTTCCCGTCATCTGCCGGTCATCGGACGTCACCGGGCCGAGCTTCGCGGCCAGGGCGGGGCGAGGCCGTGATCTTGAGATGACCGTGGCCACGGGGCCGCTTCGGCACATCCGCTCGACACGATCGGTGAATCGTCGGTCACGTGATGCATACCGACCGGTGGTGAGCGGTCTCGCAGCACCATGGCCGCCATGGAGGCGACATACAGCAGTGACCGGTCCGCTCCTTGCCGCGTCGTCCAGCGCCCGCGTGCTCTCCGGTCGGAAGGAGGCGAGAGACATGGACTGCAGTTGCAGTAGTCCGGGGCACATGAACGAGGCCATCGCCGACCTGGTGAACGCGCACGCCCGCCTGGACATCTCGCAGGCGTGGGGCGACGGCACCGCCGTGGCCGCCGACGGCACCCACATGGACACCTACCTCGACAACCTGCTCGCCGAGACGTCCGTCCGGTACGGGAAGCCGGGTGGCATTGCGTACCACCACATCTCCGACACCTATATTGCGCTTTTCACTCATTTCATTCCGTGTGGGGCATGGGAGGCCGTCTACATCATCGAGGGCCTGCTCAAGAACGCCTCCGAGGCCAAGCCCACCACCGTGCATGCGGATACGCAGGGCCAGCCGCTGCCTGTCTTTACCCCAAGCCCGGGAAGTTAGGCCGGTGAGCCTGGTGTCAAGCGGTTCGGTGAAGTCGGGGTAGGCGAACGGGGCTCCGCGT
>NZ_JBNHIN010000075.1:21250-33483 GCF_050054615.1 Streptomyces sp. YGL11-2 | reverse complement strand
GCCGGCCCCCGCCCGCGCCCTGGCCAGCGCACCGCCCGGGACGAGCCGCCGCGGCCTGATCAAGCCGGTGCACACCACCCAGTCGGACTGGGCGAGCGTGGCCGCACACCTGGGCGGTCTGGGCGACATGAAGCAGAAGACGATGTACCACACCGGATTCCCGCGCCGGGACCTCCGCGTGGTCTCCGACCGCGTCACCGTCAAACCGGCGCTCGCCCTGGGATCGCATGTGGCCTTCGTCCGCTACGAGGACGGCAGTTCGCTCGTGATGGGCGACCTGGTGGTCACCGAGCACGAGTTGCAGCGGTTCTGCGACACCCTGCACAAGCACCGCCTCGCGGTGACCGCCCTCCACAAGCACCTCCTCGCCCAGCGGCCCTCCGTCTGGTGGCTGCACGTCCACGGGCACGGCCACGACCCGGCGCACCTCGCCCGCGGACTGCGCGCGGCGTTCGACGGCACCGGCACCCCGCTCCCGCTGCCGCCCGGTATGGAGAACCCCGTCGACCTGGACACCGACGGCGTCGAAGAGGCGCTGGGGGCGAAGGGTTCCGTCGACGGCGAGATCTTCAAGTGCATCTTCGTCCGCCGCGAGCGCGTCACCGACGGCGACCTGGTGCTGCCGCCGGGACTGGGGTCGACCACCGCGCTCAACTTCCAGCCGCTGGGCGACGGCCGGGCCGCGGTCAGCGGCGACTGCGTGATGATCGCCGAGGAGGTGCAGAAGGTCCTGGCCGCGCTGCGGCGGGCCGGCGCCGAACTCGTCGAGCTGCACAACCACGGCCTGACGGACGAACCCCGGCTGTTCTTCGTCCACTTCTGGGCGGTCGGCGACGCCGTCCGGCTGGCCCGCGCCCTGCGCCCCGCGATGGACGCCACCAACGTCGTCGCGGCCGGCTGACCGGCAGCAGGGGCGACGGGACCGGCCCACCGGGCACGCGCGAGTGCGCCCGGTGGGCCGCCGTACGGCCCGCCAGGGGCCCGCGGTCAGCGGCGCGTCACGCGCACCTCGGCCACCTCCATCAGGCCGTCGAGGGCGGCCCCGGCAGCACTCGTCCGCGTGGCTGAGCGGCAGGTGTCCCGGGTGGTCGTCCGGGTCCAGGCCGCGCCATCGCCCGGGCCGGAACGCCTCGGGTCCCGCCGACACCCTCGGGTCGCGGTGGCTCAGCAGGGGGAGCAGCGGTACGCCGTCCGGCGGCACGATCCGCCCGTCCACGGAGGGGAACTCGGGTGAGGCGACCCGCAGGAGGTTCCACGAGCCGGGCAGCAGCCGCAGCGCCCCGGCGAGGATGTGCTGGATCGGTCCCCTTCATCGGCCGGCCGAGGACGGCGAGCAGCGGTAGAGCTGCGCCGTCGTGCCGGGCTCGCGCGGGCAATGGGCCCGTACCCAGGGGGCGATGGCGCGGCCCTCGGTGGTCCCCGGGCCGCCGAGCAGGACGTACCGCAGCCGGCCGGTGGCGACGAGGTGGCGGAACTCGGCCTCGGTGGGGGTGGGCACGGTGCCGGTGAAGCCGCCCATGGGGAGCACCTTGGCGCCCGCGGCGAGGATGTAGGGGGAGGCGGTCCGCCAACTGGTCGTCGCGAAAACGTAGTCGGCGCCGTCCTGGTGGGCCCGGGTGTACGCCAGGAGCCGGCGCTGCTTCTCGTCGAGCGAGGCCCCGTCGGAGGACTTGGCGGCCTTCCGGGCGTCGGGGGCCGGGTGCTGCGGCGCGGGCCGGTGCGGCGCGGTATGGCGTCGGACGGCCACCGGGCCGGTCGAGCCCATGCCGGAGTGGCCGTACACCGGGTTCAGGACCGTCGACGCCCAGGCGGCGGACGGCAGCAGCATGGCGGCGAGGCCCGCGCCGAGACCCAGCAGCGCCATCCGCCGGCGCGTGCCCCCGGCGTCCTTCCGGGACAGCGCGAGCAGCGCCAGCGCGCCCGCCCCCAGCGTGATCGCGACCGGCGTCAGCCACGGCAGGAACGTCGGGAACTGCACCGAGACGAACGCCGACCAGCCCACCGTGCCCGCCACCGCCGCCGGCAGCGCCCAGGCGCGTGCCCGGCCCCCGCGGCGCCAGGCGCGCCAGAACTGCACCGTCCCGGCGCCGAACAGCGCCGCCAGCGGCACCGCCACCACGCCCATGTAGTAGGTGTGGCCGCCGATCGAACCGGCGCTGAACACCAGGAAGTACGTCACCAGCCACACCCCCCACAGCACGAATCCGGCCCGCAGCGGATCGGTACGCGGCCTGCCGCGCCGCCACACCAGGCCGCACACCGCGGCCAGCGCCGCCGCCGGGTAGAGCCAGCCGACCTGCGAAGCCAGCGACGGACCGAACATCTTGACCCACAGCGCGGCGGTGGGGCGGCTGTGGCCGGAGGGGGTCGCCGGAGCGGTGCCGGCCATGGTGGAGACGGCGACGCTGCCGGTCTTCTCGGCGCTGATGTGGATGCTGGAGAAGCGGTTGAGGAAGTTGTAGCCGACGACCTGGCTGACCGCCGAGTTGTTGGTGGTCCCGTCGATGTACGGGCGGTCCTTGGCCGGGGTCACGGCCACCAGCAGCACCCATGACGCCGACACCGCCAGGCACATCGCGCCCGCCACCGCCAGGTGCGCCAGCCGGCGGCGCAGCGCCGTCGGGGCGGATATCAGGTACAGCAGGCCGAGCGCCGGGAGCACCGCCCACGCCTCCAGCATCTTGGCCTGGAAGCTCAGGCCGACCCACACCCCGGCCGCCAGCAGCGGGCGCACCCGAGCCTCGCGGGCCGCGCGCAGTGTGGCGTCCGCGGCCAGGATCACCAGCAGGGTGAACGCCGGGTCCTCGACCGCCGTACGGAACAGCCCGGCGATCGCCGGGGTGAGCGCGAACGCCCCCGCCGCGAGCAGCGCCGCGTGCTCCCCCGCCCAGCGGCGCACCGCGCGGTGCAGGAACACCACGCTCAGCAGGCCCTCGATGACCTGCGGCAGGGTCAGCGCCCACGGATGGAAGCCGAAGATCCGCGCGGACAGCGCCTGCGGCCAGAGGAAGCCCGGCAGCTTGTCGATCGTGATCGAGCTTCCCGGGTCGAACGCGCCGAACAGGAAAGCCTTCCAGCTCTCGGCCATGCTGCGGGCGGTCTCCGCGTAGAACGCGTGGAACGCGCTGTGCTGGATGTCCCAGGTGAACAGCACCGCCGCCACCACGAGGATCGCCGCCAGCGCGAACCTGGCGTACACCGGCCGGACCTCCCGGTCCTGGCGCCGCGTTCCGGTGCGGGCGAGCAGCCCGCCGCCCGTGCGCGCTGCGGACGCGATCGCTGTCGAGGTGGTGCTGGCCATGGACGAAGCCTCCCTGGTGGAACTCACCGTTCGGAGTGCCAGATAGCCGGATCGCCCGCCGGGATGCCATGACCGCCGATTGTTCAGCCAACGTTCAGATCCTCGGCCACCGCGCCAGGGAACCCGGCGCGGTCACCGCCGTCCGCTCCCCGATGAGGTGGCGCACCGCCGAGCCGGCTCACCCCGTCCCGTCGTCCCCGCCCGGCGGGTTCCCGTCCGCATCGGTCTCGTGGGTGCCGCGGCGGCGCGCGATCAGCGCCGTGCCGACGAGCACGAGCCCGATGGCCACGATCTTGCCCGCCCCGAGGAGCACCCCCAGGTGCTGCTCCGAGCCGGACCGGCCGAGGAAGAGGAAGAAGAACAGGGCGAGGGCGAGGCCGGCCACGATGAGCACGGCGCCTCCTACCGGCCCCAGGCCCGCCCACCAGGGGCCGCCGTCTAACCCGTCGCGATCGGCGCTGTCGCGCTGTTCTTCGGTCACCGCAATCTCCTTCTCCGGCACGGCCGTTGGGGTACCGGAACGTGTCATCTCGGGGCGCCGCGGATGTTCCGGGCACCGGCGCCGAACACGCTAACGTACGCCGCCCGTGGTCACCTCGGGCTCCGCGTGCACCGCCGGGGTGGGGCCACCGGATTCCGGCCGCGGGGCGGGCGTCTTCATGCGGAGGACGAGCACGGTGCTGAGCAGGTGCAGCGCGGCGTAGATCCCCAGCACTCCCCCGATGCCGAGCACGCCGAGGAAGACCGTGCCGATCAGTGGGCCGAGGGCCATGCTGGCGCCGGCACCCAGGGTGTACGCGGACATGACCTGGCCCTTGCGCTCCGGTGCCTGGGCGGTCATGAGCGGGGGCAGGGGGACGTAACCGGCCATGCCGACGCCGAGCGCGCCGACTGCGATCGCGACCAGCGGGTAGTCGTGGCCGACGGTTTCGGGGACGTAGTACAGCGCCAGGCAGGCGAGCGCGGAGACGGCCCCGCCGAGCCAGGCGACGGTCCTGCGCCGGCTCCACCGGTCGCCGAGCGCGCCGAAGAGCACGACGCAGGCGAGGTTGCTGACCATCATCACGATCAGCAGGGAGGCCCACTCCTGGGTGCTGAAGCCGATCCGGTCGACGAGGAAGAGGGGGAGGAAGACCCACACGCCGAACTGGGACGTGGTGTTGATGAGCCGGACCAGCGCGCCCATCCCGACGCGCGGCCGGGCGAACATCACGGTGAGGCAGCCCATGAAGGTCCGCGACAGGCCGGCCCGCTCCGGTCCCCTGGACAGGCCCTGGAACCCGGCGCGGTCGCGCAGCAGGAGCAGGACCACCAGGGCCCCGGCGGTGATCATCGCGAGGGACACCCACAGCGTGCCGTAGAAGCCGATGGCCGGCTTGAGGAGCGAGACCAGGACGGAGCCGAGCACCGGGTAGCCCATGGTGAAGCAGAACCAGAACCAGCCGAGCGCCTTGCCGAGCTGCCGCTCCGGGGCGCCCGCCATGATCCAGACCATGAACCCGTAGGCGAACAGCGGATAGCCGAAACCGCGCAGGCCGTAGGTGATCAGGATCAGCCAGTACGAGTGGGCGGGGACGGCGACCGCGAGCATGAGGGTGTGGCAGACCGCCCAGCAGCCGGCGCCGGCCATCATCACCCGGCGGGGCCCCCACAGGTCGCAGAGCCCGCCCGCCAGGAAGGCGCCCACCGCGGCGGTGACGCCGTAGACGGTGAAGACGACGCCGACGCTCGCCTCCGCGAAGCCGAGGTCGGTCTTGAAGTAGGTGGGCAGATAGCTGGTCTCCACACCGTCGCCGATCATGAAGAGCAGGACGCCGACATAGCCCCATATGAGGGCCCGGGGGATCCCGAGGACGGCGGGGCGGGGCGGCGGCGAGATGCGCTCCGGGGACATGGGCAGCACTGCTGGACCTCCTGACGGGCCGGGCCTTCGCCCGAGCGTGGCCAACAGACTGAACAAGCTCACAGAGAATTTCAAGAGCTTCACATAAAGTGTGTGATGTTCTAGGGTGAGGCCACGGCGAAGACCGCCGGACGACGAACGGGGGGTGCCCACGATGAGAGCGAGTCGCGGCTCCGAGGCCGAGGTGGAGGAGCGCCGTCAGACGGTGCTGCGCCATGTCGCGCAGGAGGGCGAGATCCGGATCTCCGAACTCGCCGCGCGGATGCACGTCAGCGTGATGACCATGCACCGGGACCTGGACAACCTCCACGAGCGGCAGCTGCTGCGCAAGGGGCGCGGGGTGGCCACGGCCTTCTCCAACGTCGCCATGGAGAGCGCGCTCCGCTTCCGGGAGAACGCCCGTGTCGAGATCAAGTCCGCCATCGCGGACGCCCTCGCCGCGGAGGTCTCCCCGGGCGACACGGTGCTGATCGACTGCGGCTCCACGCTCTTCCCGCTCGCCCGCCGGCTCGCCGACGTCGACGGGATCCGCGTGATCACCAACTCGCTGCGCATCACCTACCTGCTGGCGGCGTCGCCGGCCGAGGTGACCCTGCTGGGCGACCGCTACTACGAGGACTTCGAGTCCTGCGCCGGACCGCAGACCCGGCGCCAGTTGCAGGACATCCGCGCCACCGTCGCCTTCGTCACCGCCACCTCGGTCCGCGACGGGCGGCTGTTCCACCCGGTGCGCGAGTACGCCGAGACCAAGCAGGCGTACCTCCAGGCGGCTGACCGCGCCGTACTGGCCGTCGACCACAGCAAGTTCGGCCGCACCGCCACCTATCCCTACGGCGATGTCGGCGGCTACGACCTGCTGGTCACCGACACCGGGACCCCGGAGAGCGAACTCCGGGCCGTCCGGGACCTCGGCGTCGAGGTCCGCACCGTGGACCCGCTCAGCTGAACCGGCCCCGGCCGGAACTCCCACCCCCCCGAGAAAGGCCCGCCCCATGCGCGCTGTCGTCATCCACACCCCCGGGCACTACGAGGTCACCACCGTCGACGACCCCACCCCCGGCCCCGGCGAGGTCGTCGTCGCACCCGCCGCGGTGGGCATCTGCGGCACCGATGTGCACATCGTCCAGGGGGAGTTCGCGCCCACGCCGTACCCGATCATCCCCGGCCATGAGTTCACCGGCGAGATCGTCGCCCTGGGGCCCGGGGTGAGCGGGTTGCGCACCGGGGAGCAGGTCGCCGTCGACCCGTCGCTGTTCTGCGGCGCCTGCCACTACTGCGCGATCGGCCGCGGCAACCTGTGCGAGAACTGGGGCGCGATCGGCGACACCGTGGACGGCGCGATGGCGGAGTACGTCGCGGTGCCGGCCGCCAACTGCTACCGGCTGCCTTCGAGCGTCGACGTCGTCCAGGGAACGCTGATCGAGCCGCTGTCGTGCGCGGTCCGCGGCTTCGACGTGCTGCCGCGCCGCCTCGGCGACCACTACCTCATCTACGGCGCGGGCACCATGGGCCTGATGATGCTTCAGCTCGCCAGGGCCGCCGGCGCGGCCTCGCTCTCGGTGGTCGACCTCAACACGGACCGGCTGGCGGTCGCCGAACGGCTCGGCGCGGACGCCACCGCGGTGAGCGCGGCGGATCTGGACCGGCCGCAGGGCTGGGAGACGGTGATCGACTGCACCGGCGCCATCCCGGTGATCGAGGACGGCCTGGGCCGGGTGCGCCGCGGAGGCACCTTCCAGCAGTTCGGCGTCGCGCCGTCCGCCGCCAAGGCGTCCTTCTCGCCGTTCGACGTCTACAACAACGAGATCACCATCGTCGGGTCGATGGCCGTCCTGCACAGCTTCGGCCGCGCCGTGGACCTCATGGCGAAGGGGGTCGTCGACGCCGACACGATGATCACCCACAGCTTCGGACTGGACGACTTCGGCGCCGCGCTCCAGACCTTCCGCGACGGTTCCGGGCGCAAGATCCAGCTCCGTCCGCAGCGCTGAACTCCCGCTGCCCGGCGGCCCGTTACGGCACCCGGCCGATCATCCGGTCGGTTCCATCCCCACGGATTCCCGTGAATCCCCCGCGGATTCCACCCGCCGACTCCCCTCGTTGATACCCCTCGTTGATTTCTCTCGTTGATTTCTCTCGTTGCACGGAAGCGACATCGCCATGCCCACAGTTGCCGGGGTGGACTCCTCTACCCAGTCCTGCAAGGTCGTCGTCTGCGACGCCGACACCGGGGAAGTCCTGCACCGGGGCCGCGCCGCCCACCCCGATGGCACCGAGGTCTCCCCCGAGGTCTGGTGGCAGGCGCTCCGCGCAGCGGGCGGCGGCCTTCTGGAGCAGGTGGACGCCGTCGCCGTCGCGGGGCAGCAGCACGGCCTGGTGGCCCTGGACGCGGCCGGGCAGCCGGTGCGCGATGCGCTGCTGTGGCACGACACCCGGTCCGCGCAGGCCGCGGCGGACCTGGTCGCGGACCTCGGCGGGCCGGAGAAGTGGGCCGAGGCGGTCGGCACCGTACCCGTCGCCGCCATCACCGTCGCCAAACTGCGCTGGCTGGCCGAGCACGAACCGCGGGCCGCGGACCGCACGGACCGGGTGCTGCTGCCGCACGACTGGCTGACCTGGCGGTTGTGCGGCGGGCCCGGCACATCCGCCGAACCGGTCACCGACCGGGGCGACGCCTCCGGCACGGGCTACTGGTCACCGGCCGACGGCGCCTACCGCCAGGACCTGGTCGCGCTCGCCTTCGACGGCCGCACCCCCCGACTGCCCCGCGTCCTGGGCCCGTACGAGGCGGCCGGCCGCACCCCGCACGGGGCGCTGGTGGCACCGGGCACCGGCGACAACATGGGCGCGGCCCTGGGCCTGGGCATCCGGCCGGGCGACGTGGTGATCTCCCTCGGGACCAGCGGCACCGCCTTCGCGCTCTCGGACCATCCCGTGGGTGACCCCACCGGTGCCGTCGCGGGGTTCGCCGACGCCACCGGCCGGTTCCTGCCGCTGGTGTGCACCCTCAACGCCGCCCGGGTGCTCAGCTCGACCGCCCGGATGCTCGGCATCGCGCTCGACGACCTCGGCCCGCTCGCCCGCACGGCCGAGCCCGGGGCCGGCGGGCTGGTCCTGCTCCCCTACCTGGGTGGTGAGCGCACCCCCAACCTCCCCGACGCCGCGGGCAGCCTGACGGGCCTGCGCACGGCGAACATGCACCCGCGGAACGTCGCCCGCGCGGCCGTCGAAGGCATGCTGTGCAACATGGCCGACGCACTCGACCGGCTGCGCGCCCAACAGGTGGACGCCCGGCGCGTCTTCATCATCGGCGGGGCCGCCCGGGCCCCCGTGGTCGGCGAGATCGCCGCCGAGATCTTCGGTACGCCGGTCACGGTGCCCGAACCCGAGGAGTACGTGGCCCTGGGCGCGGCCCGGCAGGCGGCCTGGACCCTGGCCGGCACCCCCGAGCCGCCGCACTGGCCGCTCGCCGCGACCCGGGAGATCGCCGCCCCCGCCGACACCTCGACCGGGCTCCGCATCCGGGCGAACTACGGCCGCGCCCGGACGCTGCTCCACGGGTGACCGGCCCGGCCCGCGCCAACACGGCCGCGGGCCCGGCGAGTTCGGTTCGGCACTGGTCCAGTCCAAAGTGTTGACGCGCCCGTGGCCAGGGGTCACTCTGTGGGCCATTGGTCTGGACCACCCCCTCGGATCGTGGGAGGACATGTGCCACCTCGTAAGGTCAGAACCCTCGCCGCCGCCGTCTCCGCGGCCTGCGTCGCGCTCGTGGCGGCCGGTACGGCGCTCGCCGCCGGGCACGGCGGCACGGCGCCCCGGGCGCCCAAAGCCCTGGGCGGCAACTGGTATGCCGCCGCGCCCTATTTCATGCCGCTCGACAACAACCCGCCGGACCCCGGCGCGGTGATGGACGCCACCGGCCTCAAGGCGTTCCAGCTCGCCTTCATCCTGGCGCCCAACGGCGGTGGCTGCTCCCCGACATGGGACGGGAACAGTCCCGTCGGCTCGGACACCGCGGTCGCCGGTGTGATCTCCGCGATCCGCGCGAAGGGCGGCGACGTCTCCGCGTCCGTCGGCGGATACAACGGCACCAAGCTCGGGCAGAGCTGCGGGACCCCCGAGGCGACCGCCGCCGCCTACCAGCAGGTCATCGACAAGTACGCCCTCAAGGCACTGGACTTCGACCTGGAGGAGCCGGAGTACGAGAACTCCGCGGCCATCCACAACGAGATCGGGGCCGCCAAGATACTCCAGCAGAAGAACCCCGGCCTCTACCTCTCCGTCACCACCGCCGGGACCGCCGACGGCACCGGCTGGTTCGGGAAGCAGATGCTCAACGAGGCCAGGTCCCAGTCCTTCACCCCGGACAACTTCTCCATCATGCCCTTCGACGGCGGCTTCAACGGCGCCGCTTCGCAGACCGCGGCGCTCACCCACTTCAACGCCGTCCTGCGCTCCACGTTCGGCTGGGACGAGGCGACCGCCTACGCCCACGAGGGCATCTCGCAGATGAACGGGCGCAGCGACACCGGCGAGTACTTCACCCAGGCGGACTTCCAGACGGTGCTGGACTTCGCGACCTCCCACCACATGGCGCGCTTCACCAACTGGTCCGTCAACCGTGACCGACAGTGCTCCCCGCCGGACAACAACGGCAAGACGTCCGGCACGTGCAGCAGCGTCCCGCAGGGCGCGTACGACTTCACCACGTACTCGGTGAAGTTCGCCGGGGCCACCCCGCCCGGCACGCCGCCACCCACCACTCCCCCGCCCACCACGCCGCCGGGTCAGGGCAGTTGTACCGCCGCGGCCTACAGCGCGGGCGCCGTCTACGTGGGCGGTGACACCGTCTCGTACAACGGCCATACCTGGAAGGCCAAGTGGTGGACGCAGGGCGAGGCCCCGTCCAGCGGCGGGTCCGGGGTCTGGCAGGACCTGGGCGCCTGCTGACCCGCGGGGCGGGGAAGTGCGATCCGAACGGGCGCCGCTCCCCGCCCCGTACCGGCGTTCCGACGGACCCACATACCGCCATGACGGCTGGTCAGGCGCACTCCGCGGTCGAAGTCCCCCGGCCGGCGCATCGTCCGCCCCCTATGCTGGAGGCCGCCCGGCGCAACCCGCCGGGTCGACGACGCGGGAGGGTTTGTGGCAGCGCTGGATCCGGACGACCCACGTTCCATCGGCGGATACCAGCTCCTGGGGCGGCTGGGCGCGGGCGGTATGGGGCGGGTCTTCCTCGGGCGCTCGCCGGGCGGCCGGCAGGTCGCGGTCAAGGTGGTGCACGCCGCGCTGCTCGACCAGCCGGACTTCCGCTCCCGGTTCCGCAGGGAAGTACAGGCCGCCCGCGCGGTCAGCGGGGCGTTCACCGCGCCGGTGATCGACGCCGATCCGGACGCCGCCGAGCCCTGGCTGGTCACCAGCTACATCGCCGGCCCGTCGCTGGAGAAGGCGGTCACCGACCGGGGGCCGATGCCCGCGCCGCGTGCCCTCGCGCTGGCCGCCGGGCTGGCCGAGGCGCTGGTGTCGATCCACGGCGCGCACCTCGTCCACCGCGACCTCAAGCCCTCCAACGTGCTGCTCGCCGAGGACGGCCCGCGGGTCATCGACTTCGGGATCGCCCGGGTCGTCGAGGGCAACTCCCTCACCATGACCGGCTACGCGCTCGGCTCCCCGGGCTTCATGTCGCCGGAGCAGGTCAACGGCGAGGAGATCGGCCCGGCCAGCGACGTCTTCTCCCTCGGGACGGTCCTGGCGTACGCGGCCACCGGCCGCAACCCGTTCGGCGACGGCCACCTGGCCTCCCTCCTCTACCGGGTCGTCCACGACACCCCCGACCTCGGCACGGTCACCGACCCCGCGCTGCGCGCCCTGATCGCCGACTGCCTGGCCAAGGACCCCGCCCGGCGGCCCACGCCGCGGGAGCTCCTCACCCGGTGCGGTGCGGGGGCCGCGGGAGACGCGTCGGACGGGGGCGACGGCCGCCCACCCTCCGCCGGCCCCGGCCCCGGGACCCCACCCGGCACCGTGCCGTCCGGTCGTATACCCGGCCGGGGCACGGCAGTTGGCACCGGCGGCGGGGGCGCCGGCAGGGACGCGGACCCCGGGGCGCAGACCGAAACGGCCCCCCTGGGACGCCGGTCGGCCGATGGGGCAGCGGCGCCGCCGGCCGGTCCCCCGACTCCGGTGCCGGGCACGCCCGGGGCGGGGCCGACGGCCGTCGCCCGACACGACGCGTCCACCGTTCCTCCGGCCGGGCCGGTGACCACGCAGTCACGTCCGGACGGCGCCGGGGACCGGCGCGGCCCCACCCGCCGTACGCTCCTGATCTCGGTGGCCGCCGCGGCCGCCGCCGCGGTGGGCGTTCCCGCCGCGCTGACGCTCGCCCACGACACCGCGCGGGGTTCCGCGCCGCCCCGGCCCGCAGGCCCGCAGCCGGTCGGCCCGAAGCCGGTCGGCCCGAAGCCGGTCGGCGCATGGCGACTTGACGAGCAGTCAGGTACCGGCGCGGCGGACTCGGCCGGCGGCCACGACGGCACCGCGACCGACGTCCGCTGGGGCACCGGCGACAGCGGCGCCGCCCTCTTCAACGGCGTCAGCAGCCAGATCACCACCCGCGGCCCGGTGCTCGACACCGCCCCCGGGCACGGCTTCACGGTCTCCGCCTGGGTCTACCTCACCAGCGCGGGCGGCTTCGCCACCGTCGTCAGCCAGGGCTCCGCCGGCACCAGCACCTTCTTCCTCCAGTACTCGGGCTCCGACCACCGCTGGGCGTTCTCCCGGCCGGGCGTCCGCGCGCTCGCGACCCAGCCGCCCGCCGTGAACACCTGGACCCACCTCGTCGGGGTCTGCGACGCCGCCGCCCACCGGCTCCGCCTGTACGTCAACGGCACCCAGCAGGGCGCCGCCACCGACACCCGACCCGTCACCGCCCCCGGCCCGCTCGTCATCGGCCGCGCCACCCTCGACGGCCGGCCCGTCGACTTCTTCACCGGCGGCATCAAGAACGTCCAGGTCTTCGACCAGGCCCTG
>NZ_JBNHIN010000075.1:19165-21066 GCF_050054615.1 Streptomyces sp. YGL11-2 | reverse complement strand
GTAGCCGCGCCGCGACCGCGCGTCCGCGGACCGGGGAGTTGGCCGGGTACGGCCGTGGCCGTCAGCGCAGGGGCACGGTCAGCTGGGACGGGTCGGCCGCCGTCGCGCCGAACGACACGCTGCTCCCGCTCGGCGTACGGCCGCCGTACAGCGGGTCCTTGGTGTCCAGGACCAGCGCCAGCCGGTGTCCGGCGGGCACGTCGTACGCGGTGGCGAAGAGCGAGACGTCCAGCGGGAAGGCGCGCCCGGGGGTCTGCCCGGACCAGCCCTGCGGGGCGTGGGAGATCAGCTTGCCCACACCGAGCGCGTCCACGTCGTAGAGGTAGGCGAAGACCGTCCCCTGCGGCGCGGACGCGGTGATCCGCGTGTGCAGCCGTACGGCACCGCGTATCCGCTGCGGTGCCGCGTCCGGCTCCGACTGCCATACGGCTGCGGACCTGCGGGACAGCAGCGGGACCAGGACGGTCGGCGGCAGGCCGGTGAACTGGTCGAGCGCGCCGGACAGTACGGCGATGCCGCCGTCCGCGCCCGAGTCGGTGCCGCCGGCGACCCCCTTGTTCCAACCGCTCGCCCCGGCGGCCTTGGTGCCGAGCGTGCCGGTGCCGTGGACGTTCGGGTCGCCCAGCCGGAGGTGCGCGGTACGGGAGCTGACGGCCCGCCAGTCCGGATAGCTCTCCTCGGCGCCGCTCCGCCTGACCTGGAGGCGCACCGCCCCCGCGGAACCGCCGTCGGTCCCGCCGCCCTTGAGGTGCTGGTCGAGCCAGTGGCGGGCGCTCGTCCAGGTGGCGTTGTGCAGCCCGAGCAGACCGGTCAGCTCCTGTGTGGCGTGGTCGCCGGGACGGAGTTCGAGGTGCTTCGGGACGGTGAGGCGCTGGTAGAAGGCGGTCATCTGGCTGGGGTTGAAGATGCTGTCGCCCCAGGCGTTGGCCATGAAGACGGCCGTGCCGTGGGCGTTGATCCGGTCCACGTACGTGGCCGGGGACCGCTTGTGCGCCCAGGCGACGACCTGGGGGATGTCGCGGTCGCCGTACAGGTCCGCCAGCATCCGCGAGAACTCCGGGCTCGGGCGGCCGGTGGGCATCTGGACGGCGTGGAGCAGCGCGGCGGCCTGGAGGTGCCGCGTCTGCCCGCTGTAGAGCGAGTCGACCAGGTCTCCCCAACCGCTCAGCGCGGCAACGGCCTTGACCCGCGGGTCGAAGGCGGCCCCCATGAGGGTGAGGCCGCCGCCGAGGGAGAGCCCCACCATGCCGATGCGCTGCGGGTCGGCCGGGGTGTGGGCGAGGGCCCAGTCGATGACCCCGGACACGTCGCCGACGTCCTTGGCCCCCGCGACGTCGACCTGCCCCCCGGAGCCCCAGAAACCGCGCACGGTGTACGTGACGGCGACATAGCCCTCGGCGGCCAGTTGCCTGCCCTGTGCGACGTACTCCAGGTCGTTCTGGCCCCAGCTGGCCGGTTGGACGACGAGCGGGTAGCGGCCGTGGCGGTCGGCGCCCGGGGTGCCGGGTGCGGGGGTGAAGACATCGGCCTTGAGGACGGTGCCGTCCTTCATCGGGATGTCGGCCAGGCGGAAGGACCGTGCGGCCGGTGCGGCGGCGTGTGCGGTCCGCGGGCCGGGGTGGGAGGCGGCTGACGCCGGGGTGGTGACGAGGCTGCCGCTCAGGGCAAGGGCCGTGATCAGTACGGCAGTTGTCGTCCGGTGCCGGCCCTGGGGGCGGCCGGCGGTACGGCGGGATCGCGCCATCAATGCTCCATCGGGATCTGACCGCGGTGTCACAGTGACACCCATCCGGTGCGGTGGTTGGGAGCGTACGGGGGCGCCATCGGCCCTGGTGAGACGATGATCGGCCAAAGATACTCGCGGGTAACCCGTAATGCGCCACGCGCACCGACGGCGGGGG
>NZ_JBNHIN010000075.1:2489-19053 GCF_050054615.1 Streptomyces sp. YGL11-2 | reverse complement strand
CGCCCCCGCGCGCCCGGCGTCGCCCCGCCGCTAGCGGAGGTACTCCTCGATGACCTCGGCGCCGCGGACGGCGCCGCCGCCCTCCCGGACGACCTTCTGCATCCGGGCGAGGTTGGCGCGGATCGCGGGGTCGTTGGCGACCCGGTCGACCGCCGCGCGCAGCTCCTCGGCGGTCACGGTGGCGGCGTCCAGCTGCTCACCGCAGCCCAGTTCGGCCGCCCGCCCGGCGTTGGCCGCCTGTTCGGGCATCTGCGGGACGGCGATCAGCCCGACGCCGTAATACAGCGCCTCCATCGTGGAGTTCATCCCGGTGTGCGAGACGAAGGCGGCGGCCCGCTGGAGCACGGCGGGCTGCGGGAAGTGCGGCCGGACGTCGAAGTTGGCCGGAATGTCGCCCAGCAGGGAGATGTCCAAATCGCCGACGGTCATGGCCACTTGGTAGGGGCCGTCGCCGAAGGCGTCGAGGCAGGTGCGGTAGAACTCGGGCCGGTCGGTGAAGACCGTGCCCAGCGATATGAACAGTACGGGGGCCTCGGGGTCGGCCGGCGCCCACGTTTCGGCGTGCTCCCGGCTGCCCAGCGAGGGACCGAGGAAGTGGAAGCTCTCGTCGAAGGTGTCGCCGGCGAACTGGAACTCCCGGGGTATGAACACCAGGTTCAGCTTCTCGGTCGCGTCCATCAGGCTCGCCGGGTCGAGCGTCACCCCGTACTCCGCGGAGAACTCCGCACAGGCTTCGGCGATCGCGGCGATGGCCGGATTCTCCTCGCCGAGTTGGTCCATGACCTCGGCGAACAGCGAGTACGACTCGTTGGAGGCGAGGTTCGGTATGGTGCGGACGGCGGGCAGGCCCAGCTCCTCGGCGAGGACCCGGGGCGGCCAGTTCATCGCGTCGTAGCAGATCGCGTCCGGCTTCTCGGCGACGCAGTGCTCGCGCAGGACCGGATAGGCCGCCCGCATCGCCCCGAAGAGGTTGCGCATGAATTCACCGAATGCCTCGGGGCCGAAGTTGCGGGGCGGCGCCCCCCATTCCCGCTTCGGCAGTTCCACCCAGCGGGCGCCGGCTCCGATGACCGCTTCGGAGTGGTCCACGCTGGTGGCGTAGTCCACGCGGTGCCCTCGCCGCACGAGTTCCTCGACCAGGGGCAACGTGGGGTTGACGTGCCCGTGGCCACCAAGGGTCATGAATAACAGATGTTTCGGCATACCGCCGATCCTAACGAGTGCCGGTGACAAGGCATCGGGCTCCCCTACGGCGCGGGCCCACCGCCGCGCGCGTGACCGGTACCGGACGGGGAACGGGAAGCCCGGGGCCGAGCCGGGCGACGCGCCTCCCTGGGGGGCGGAGGCAACTCAGGGCACTGACAACGGAGTTCACCGCGTCCCGAGCCCTGACGCAACCGGGCTGACGCCCTGGGGCGGTCAGATCAGACCGCGTTCCAGGGCGGTGACGACGGCGGCGGTCCGGTCCGTCACGTCCAGTTTCCGGTAGGCGCGCAGCAGGTGCGTCTTCACGGTGGCCTCGCCGATGAACAGCCGCGCGCCGATCGCCGCGTTGGTGAGGCCCTGGCCGACCAGCCGCAGCACTTCGGTCTCCCGGTCGGAGAGCGGCGGGGTCTCCACGGTCCGCGGGCGGAACAGCTTGGGGGCGAGCGACGGGGTCAGCACGGTCTCGCCGCGGGCTGCCGCCCGTACGGCGTCGACGAGTTCCGCCCGGGTGCTCCCCTTGAGCAGATAGCCGGCCGCGCCCTCCTCCACGGCGCGCAGGATGTCCGTGTCGCTCTCGTAGGTGGTGACGATGACGACCTTGCTGCCGGGCGCCTGGCGCAGGATGTGACCGGTGGCCTCGACGCCGTCCATCCCGCCCATCCGCAGGTCGAGCAGCACGATGTCCGGTCGCAGCCGCACCGCGAGGGTCACCGCCTCCTCGCCGGATGCGGCCTGTCCGGCGACGGTGATGTCCGGGGCGGACTCCAGCATGGCGGACAGTCCCTCGCGGACGACCGGGTGGTCGTCCGCGAGCAGGACCCGGATCGTGTGGTCCGCCGCCGTGTCGCCGCACACCATGTGGTTCGTCATCGCTCCCCGCGCCCTTGGTCCTTGTCCGCCTGTTGCGCCGCCGGTCGCCCCGCCGGTCGCCCGGTGTGTGTGGTGCGCTGCCGGGTCACGGCTCGCCCGCGCCGTCGGCGGGCTCCTGCCCGGCCACCGGGTCCGCGGGCACCGTGATCGTGACGGTGGTGCCCCGACCGGGGCGGCTGTCGACAGTAGCGTGTCCGTCGATCTCCGCGGCGCGGGCCCGCATCCCGCGCAGCCCGTAGCCCGCGTGGTCCTGGTGCGGCTGCTCCTGGGCCACGGCGAAGCCCGCGCCGTCGTCCGTGACGGTGAGGCGGACCGCGTGCGGCTCGTAGGTCAGGGTGACGGCCACGGTGCGGGCCCCGTCGGCGTGCTTGCGGACGTTGGCCAGGGACTCCTGCGCGGACCGCAGCAGCACCACGGCGGCGGGCATCGGTACCGGTCGGTCGGTGCCCTCGACGGTGCAGCGTACGGTCAGTCCGGTCTGCTCGGACAGGGCGTCGGCCTGCCGGCGGATCGCCCGTGCCAGGGAGCTCTCGCGCAGGGCGGGCGGGGTGCGGGCG
Organism: Streptomyces sp. YGL11-2; assembly: GCF_050054615.1. NCBI lineage: Bacteria > Bacillati > Actinomycetota > Actinomycetes > Kitasatosporales > Streptomycetaceae > Streptomyces > Streptomyces sp. YGL11-2. Next base: position 16,420 of record NZ_JBNHIN010000075.1, on the reverse strand, counting down.
GCGACGAAATCCCGTGCCTCGGCCAGGCTCTCGCGGGCCACCCGGCCGGTCAGCGCCAGGTGCCGGGCGGCCAGCTCCGGTTGGCTCGCCAGCTCCGATTCGGCGGCCTGGACGAGGGTGATGATGCTGGTCAGGCCCTGGGCCAGGGTGTCGTGGATCTCCCGGGCCAGCCGCTCGCGTTCGGCGGCGACACCGGCCTGGCGGGACATCTCGGCGAGCTGCTCGCGGCTGCGGTGCAGCTCCGCGATCAGCTCGCCGCGTTCCCTGCTCTGCCGGACCACCTTGGTGATCCACTGGCCCAGCAGTACGGAGAGGGCGATGCCGAGGAGGGCGAGCGGCAGCACTGCGCGCCAGTCACCGCCGGTCAGCCAGACCAGCGCCGGCGGGGTGAGGTTGGCCAGTGAGGCGGTCGCCACCGCGGGCGCGGTGGGCAGCGACATGATCAGCATCGGGACGACGGCGAACAGCGCGAAGGACCCGCCGACGGCGCAGGCCGTGGCCGTGGCGAAGAGGAGGAAGAGCCCGGCCGCGAAGGTGAGGTGGCGCGGGCCGGCGGTCCGGCCGGCCGGGCTCTGCAGCATCAGGCCGCGGCCGAGCGCCGCGTACCACGGGATGGCCAGGGTCAGTGCGCCGATGGCGAGGGCGCGCCGGAGCGGGTCGCCGCCGGTGGTGAAAAGCAGGACGGTGGTGACGGCGTAACTGACGGCGAAGTACCCGTCCCAGAGGCCGAACCAGCGATTGCGGGCCTCGGGAGCGTGGCCCTCACCGTTCCCCTGGGTGTATGTGCGCACCCACCCAGTCCTACCACCCCGGCGACGGCCGGTGTCCACCGGTCGGTGGACAGCCGGTCCCGTCGGTCGGTCGACGCCGGGGGACGCCGTGCGGCCGTAGCGTCGAGGACGTCGGCGCTGGGGAACACGCGCCAAATACCAGGGGAGACCTCGCATTTCATGAACACGACGTCGACGTTGTTCACTCCGTTCGTGACCGCGCTGATCGCCAGCGTGACGATTCTCGGCATCATCCTCGCCACCGATCTCGGTCACCGGCGGCTGACCAACATGCGGATGCTGCGGTCCCTGATCGCGGTCGCCGTGGTCATCGGGCTCTTCGTGCATTCGCTTCCGACCGGCGGTAACGACGTCTCGATGCAGCTCGCCGGGATCGGCATCGGCGTGATCTGCGGGCTGATAGCCGGTGCGCTGCTGCCCGCCGACCGCGCCGCCGACGGCGGTGTGTACACCACGGGCGGGATCGGCTACGCGGTGCTGTGGATCGCCGTCTCCGGCTCGCGGGTGCTGTTCGCGTACGGGTCGGAGCACTGGTTCGCCCAGGGGATCGTCACATTCAGCATCGACTACGAACTCAGCGGACAGGACGTGTACGCCAACACCTTCGTCTTCATGTCGCTGGCGATGGTGCTGGCCCGCACCGGCGTGCTGCTGAGCCGGCGGCGGAAGCTGACCCGGGCCTGAGGCGGCGCGGGGCTTTTGCCCGGGTCCGGTCGGCGCCCGCCGGCCGGACCCGGCGTTCGTCCGGGCCCGGTGTCGGGCGGTGGCGGGCGTCGGCGGGAGATCCCCGAAGGGCGTTGACCGACCGGTCGGTCATCGCTAGCGTGTGCGGCGCGATCGGCAAGGAGGTTCCACCATGAAGGAGGTATCGCCATGGAAGTCCCATTGATCGAGGGGGCGTTGGCGTTCACCGTGTCCACGGCGCTGGGTGAGGTCGCGGTCCGTTTGACGGACGATCACCAGGCTGGCGACGCACCGGTGTTGTTGCTTCTGCACGCCAACCCGGGTGACAGCCGGGACTTCGCGGCGGTCGCTCCGGTGCTGGCGCGGGAGTGGCGGGTGGTGACCGTGGACTGGCCCGGATACGGGCAGTCCACGGCGGTCGATCCGCACCGGGTGACCGCCGACGGGCTGGTGGCCGCCGCCGAGGACGTGCTCGACGCCCTGGCCACCCGCCACGGGATCCGCCGGGTGTGCGTGCTGGGCAACAGCGTGGGCGGCTATGCCGCGGCCCGGCTGGCGCAGCGCCGGGCGGACGCGGTCAACGGGGTGATCCTCGTGGACCCGGCCGGGTTCACCCCGCAGAACGCGGCGACCCGGTTCTTCTGCCGCCAGGTGATGGGGCGTCAGTTCTTCGCCCGGCTGCTGGTCGCCCCGCTGGCGCGGGCCTATCTGGGCGGGCTGCGTACCCCGAGCGCCCGCGCCACCCACGCCCGCGCCCGGCGGCTGCGGCACGAGCCGCAGCGGCTCGCCGTGCACTGCGCGCTGTGGCGCAGCTTCGCCGACCCGCGGTGCGATCTCACTGGTCCGGCCGACCCGGTCGGCCGGTGGACGGCGCCGACGCTGCTGGTGTGGGGGCGGCGGGACCCGGTCCTGTCCGCCGCCGTCGACGGCCGCCGGGCGCGGCGCGCGCTCCCCCACGCCCGGAGCGTGCTGCTGGCCACGGGGCACGAGCCGTTCAGCGAACGGCCGCGGGAGTTCCTCGCCGAGGTCATCCCCTTCCTGCGCCAACACGCGCCCGCCGCGACGGGGGTTGACGGTGCGGCCGGCTGAACCGGGGCGCAGGTCGCTGCTCGACGCCGGGCGGCGGCTGCTGGCCGGGGAGGATCTGTCCCGGCTGTCGGTCAACGCCATAGTCGGCGCGGCGGGCATGGCCAAGGGCAGCTTCTACCAGCACTGGCCCACCCGCACCCACTATCTCGTCGCGCTGCACGCCGTCTTCCACGACGAGCTGACGGCGCGGGTCGAGGCGGCGATCGGCGGACTTCCGCCGGGGCCGGACCGGTTGGCCGCGGGGATCGCCGCCTACCTCGACGGCTGTCTCGCCCAGCCGGCGACCAAGGCGCTGCTGGTACAGGCCCGTACGGATGCCGCGCTCGGCCCGCAGGTGGCGGCGCGCAACGACGCGTTCGCCGGCATGGCGGTGGCGGACCTCGCCGCACTCGGCTGGCGGCCGGCCGAGCCGGTCGCCGCGCTGCTCGTCGCCGCCGTCGCCGACATCGCGCTGCACGAACTCACCGCCGGCGGCCCGCGCGACGACCTCCGCACGGCGGCGCTGCGGCTCGCCGCGCGGACGCCGGAGGCCGATCCCGGACCGTAGGGCCGGTCCGGCGGCTCAGCTTCCGACGATGCGTTCGGCCAGGTCCAGGACCGTGCGGTCGGCGAGGCGGGGGCCGATGATCTGGACGGCGAGGGGGAGGCCGTCCCGGTCGGTGCCCAGCGGGACGACGGCGGCGGGCAGGCCCATGTGGCCGGCGAGGTTGAGCCAGCCGGTCTGGTCGAAGAAGCCCCGCTCCCGGCCGTCGACGGTGAGCGAGCGGGCGCCCTGTCCGATGGCCGCGGTGGGGGCGGCCGGGGTGATCAGGGCGTCGTGGCGGCGGAAGTACGCCGCCCAGCCCTCCCGCATCCGGGCCCGGTCCTCGTTCGCCCGGATCCAGTCGCGGTGCCGCTGGGTCCGCAGCCGCAGGAACCGCGCGCGCGGGGAGGCGTCGTCGGGCGGGAGCTGCGCGGCCTCGTCGCAGTCGCGCCGGAAGGCGTCGTCCTCGGCACTGCCGGCGGCGTTGGCGTGCAGCAGGCGCTGGAAGAGCGCGTCCGAACCCGGCAGGTCCACGGGGCGGTCGTCGGTGTCGATCCGGGCGCCGGCGCCGCGGAGGCGTTGCGCCAGGTCTTCCACCAGCGTGCGGGTGGCGGTGTCGACCGGGCAGTGCGCGTCGTCGGGCCAGACGCCGATGCGGTAGTCGGCGATCCGCTCGTCGGCGGGGGCGGGCAGTTCCAGGCGCCAGGCGACCGCGTCGGCTTCGGCGGGGCCGGCCAGCACGTCCAGGGCGATCCGCAGGTCCCGGGGGTGCCGGGCCAGCGGGCCCGGGGTGAGCAGGTCGCTGCTGGTGAGCCAGCCCGGCGGGCGCGGGATGTGGCCGCGGGAGGGGACGATGCCGTGCGTCGGGCGCAGGGCGTGGACGCCGCAGTAGTGGGCGGGCAGGCGGAGCGACCCGGCGAGGTCGCTGCCGAGTTCGAGCGGGGTGAGGTGGGCGGCGACCGCGGCCGCCGGACCGCCGGACGAGCCGCCCACCGTCCGCTCGGGGTGGTGCGGGTTGCGGGTCGCGCCGAAGAGGGCGTTGTCCGTGTGCAGGTCCTGGCAGTACGCGGGCAGGTTGGTCTTGCCCATGATGATCGCGCCCGCGGTCCGGAGCCGGGCAACGGCGTCCGCGTCGCGCGACGGGAGGTGGTCGCGCAGCTCCGGCGATCCGGAGGTGGTGCGCAGGCCCCGGGTCTCGAAGGAGTCCTTGACGGTCATCGGCAGGCCGTCGAGCGGGCCGCCGGGACGGCCGTCGGCGCGCCGTTGGTCGGCGGCGTGCGCGGCGGCGCGGGCGGCTTCCGGGTCGAGGGTGATCACGGCGTTCAGGGGCGACCCGGCTATCCGGTCGAGGTGCAGGTCCAGGAGTTCCCGGCTGGAGACCGTGCGCGCGGCCAGGGCCTGGAGTTGGGTGTGGGCCGGGGCCCGGCTGATGTCCGACGGAGTCATGCGGCTGCTTCCAACGGGGTGTGGGGGACGGATCGGCGGGCCGCGGCCCGGAGATCATCCAGAGTAGCGAGCGGCGGCCGCGAGCCGGCGGGGTCTCCGGGGTGCGGTCGTCATCCGAGCCCGCGGGCGCGCCGGAAACGGGTGAGGCCGTCGGCGAGGTCGACGACGGGGGCGGGGTAGCCGTACCCGGCGCGTACGGAGTGCGGCAGCTTCCATGGCTCGTGGACCAACGGTGCCGCCAGCGCGGCGAGTTCGGGTACCCAGCGGCGTACGTACTCCCCGTCCGGGTCGTAGCGCCGGGCCTGGACGAGGGGGTTGAGGACGCGGTTGTAGCGGGAGTCGGTGCCGGTGCCGGCCACCCACTGCCAGTTGAGCTGGTTGTTGGCGATATCGCCGTCGACCAGCAGCTCCAGGAAGTGGCGGGCGCCGATCCGCCAGTCCACGTACAGCGTCTTGCTCAGGAAGCTCGCCGTGAGCAGCCGGGCGCGGTTGTGCATCCAGCCCTCGTGGCGGAGTTGGCGCATCGCCGCGTCGATCACCGGATAGCCGGTGCGGCCCTCCTTCCAGGCGGCGATCTCGTCCCCGGCGGTGTCCTCGGTGCGCCAGCGGTCGTGCCGGGTGCGGTAGTCGACGGCCGCCGCGTCGGGGCGGGCGGCGAGGACCTGGTGGTGGAAGTCCCGCCAGGCGAGCTGCCGTACGAAGGCGTCGGCGCCGGGACCGCCGTGCCGGCGGGCGCGGTGGACGAGTTCGACGGGCGACAGGGTGCCGAAGTGCAGATGCGGGGAGAGCCGCGAGGTGGCGTCGCCGCCGAGGTCGTCGTGGCGGTCCTCGTAGGCGTCCAGGCCGCCGCGCAGCCAGGCGGCCAGCCGCCTTCTTCCCTCCGCCTCGCCGCCCGCGGCCAGCCCCGGCGACACCCCCGGCAGGACGGCGGCGGTGGGCAGCGGCTCGGAGCCGATGTGGCCGGGTACCGGTACGGTGCGCGGCGCGGCCGTCGCCTCGCGCAGCCGCTGCCCGGACCAGCGCCGGAAGTACGGAGTGAAGACGGCGAAGTGGTCGGCCGCCGCCGGGGCGACCGCACCCGGCGCGAGTGCGGTGATCACCGTGTCGTGGACGTGCAGCCGGCGCCCGTCGGCCTCCAGCGCCCGCCGCAGCCGCTCCTCGCGGCGGGTGGCGTAGGCGCTGACGCCGGCCGCCAGGTGCACCTCGCCGGCCCCGGCCTCGGCGGCCACCCGGCCCACCTGCTCGACAAGGTTGCCCGAGCGCACCACGAGCCGCCCGCCGCGCTCGCGCAGCCCGGCGTCGAGCCCGCGGAGGCAATCGGCGAGGAACGCCTGCCTGTTGGGGGTGGCGAACCCCGCCGCGGCGATGGCGTCGTCGCGGACGAACAGCGGCACCACCGCGTCGGCGGAGCCGAGGGCGGCGCACAGCGGCGGGTGGTCGTGCAGCCGCAGATCGGAGGTGTACAGGACGACGGAGACGCGGGGCACGGGGCAACTCCTCGGCGTGGTGGGCCCGGTGGGCGGCTGCCGTCGATGGTTCCGCGACGCGGCACCGAGCGGCGCGGGACGCGCCGTACGAGGGTTGGCCAGGACCCGGACGATGGGCGGGTCGCCGGGTGCGCAGCTCGCATGGAGGGGCGCAGGCCCGGAAGAAGCGCGAGTGCGAGCGGAAGGTGCGGGGGCGGCTTTCCGACCCTCGCGACGGCATTGCGCGGGAAGTTCGACGGCTCACTCCCCGCCCGGGGCCTGTGGTGGGGCAGGCCCTACCGCACGAGGAGCGCGACGGCGAGCAGGGCGAGGGAGAGCGCCACGATGAGGGTGCCGGCGGTGAGGAAGGCGCGATCCAGGGCGAGGCGTTCCCGGCCGTGGACGAGGGCGGTGCGCGGGTCGGCCGGGTCGTAGGTGACGGACACCCGGTCGCCGTCGCGCAGCGGGTGCCGACGGGTGGACGGTGCCGGGCAGACGATCTCCATCACCCGGCCGTCGTCGGTGGTGAACTGGAGGAGCGGGCGCGGTGGCGGCACTTCCCCGGCGGCCCGGCCCGGCGGGTTCTTGACCAGGGCCCGAGCCCGCACTCCGGTCCGGGTCAGCCGCCGGGTCTGGCGCAGGCCGTAGGCGCCCGCCAGCGCGGCGACCAGGCCGCCGAACGCGGCGAAGCCGGCGAGTACCGCTAGCCCTCCGGCGCCCATGCGTCTCCGTTCGGGGTGTTGAGGGTGTCCGCCGCGCGGGCGGCGCGCAGCGAGAGGACCATGGTGAGGCCGCCGCCGGGGGTGTCCTCGGGGGTCAGGGTGCCGCCCATGGCTTCGGTCAGGCCGCGGGAGAGGGCGAGTCCGAGGCCGAGGCCACGGTTGTTGTCGTTGTCGCCCAGGCGCTGGAAGGGGACGAAGATCCGGTCGCGGTCCCCCGGTCGCAGGCCGGGGCCGCGGTCGACGACCCGCAGTTCGACCCAGGGGCCCAGCGCACTGGCGGTGATCAGCACGCTCCGCCCGTCGGTGGAGTGCCGTACGGCGTTGGTGACGAGGTTGGCGATGACCCGCTCCAGGAGCGGCGGGTCGGCGAGGACGTCGCAGATCTCGTCCAGGCCCTGGGAGCGGATCGGCACGGGCGTCGCGGCGAGGGTGTCGAGGGCCAGGGGGAGCACGTCGGCGAAGCCGGTGGGTTGGAGGTGCAGGGTCAGCGCGCCGGCCCGGAGGCGGCTCATGTCGAGGAGGTTGTCCACCAGGCGGTTGAGCTCGATCAGCGACTCCTCGGCCGTGGCGAGCAGTTCCCCGCGCTCGTCCGCGGTGAACTCCACCTCCGTGCTGCGCAGTGAGCTGACGGCGGCGCGTCCACTGGCCAGTGGGGTGCGCAGATCGTGGCTGACGGCGGCGAGCAGCGCGGTGCGCATCCGGTCGGCGGCCTTCACGGGTTCGACCTCGGCGGCGGCTTCGGTGAGGCGGGCGTGGTCCAGGGCGGCGGCGAGATGGGCGGCGAAGGCGGTCAGCACCCGGTGTTCGGAGGCGGGCAGGGTACGGCCCCGGAGGACGAGGAGGCGGTCCGGTCCGGCCGGTACCTTCACGGTGCCCTCCACGTCGTCCGGAGCCTCGGTCTCCTGGTCGACGCGCGGGACGAGTTCGGCGGACTCCATGCCGAAGGTCTCGCGGGTGTGCTCCAGCAGCCGGGAGACCGCCTGGTCGCCGCGCAGGATGTTGCCGGCCATGGAGGACAGCGTCTCGGCCTCGGCGGTGGCGCTGGCCGCGCGCCGGGACAGCCGCAGCGAGCGGTCGACGATGGCGGCGACGGTGACGGCGACGCCCGCGAAGACCACGAGGGCCAAGGCGTTGTTGGGCTGCGTGATGGTGAACTCGCGGACGGGCGGGATGAAGTAGTAGTTCAGCAGCAGCGAGGCGGTGAGCGAGGCGAGCAGCGCGGAGACCACCCCGCCGAAGCAGGCCACACCGACCACGGTGACCAGGTAGAGCAGTGCCTCGCTGGTCAGGTTGAGGGTGCCGCGGGTGTTGGCGAGGGCGGCGGTGAGCAGGAGCGGGAGCAGCAGGCCGGCCACCGGCCCGGCCGTCCGGCGCGAGCGGGGCAGCAGCCGGCCGGGGATCGGCAGCCGGCGGCCGCGGCCGGAGCGTTCGTGGGTGACCATGTGGACGTCGATGTCACCGGACAGCTCGACGGTGGTCTCCCCGATGCCGTGGGACGCCAGCAGCCGGGAGAACCAGCCGCGGCGGCTGGTGCCCAGGACGAGCTGGGTGGCGTTCTCGGCGCGTGCGAAGTCCAGCAGGGCGGTGGGCACATGGTCGCCGACGACGGAGTGGTAGCTGCCGCCGAGGCTTTCGACGAGGGCGCGCTGCCTGGCGAGTGCGGCGGGTGAGGCGTCGGCGAGTCCGTCGCTGCGGGCGACGTGCACGGCGAGCAGATCGCCGCCCGACGAGCGGTCCGCGATGCGTTCGGCGCGGCGGATCAGGGTGGTGCCCTCGGGGCCGCCGGTGAGCGCCACCACGACGCGTTCGCGGGTCTCCCACACGGTGCCGATGCCGTGCTCGGAGCGGTACTTCTGGAGGGTCTCGTCCACCCGGCCGGCGACCCACAGCAGGGCCAGCTCCCGCAGGGCGGTCAGGTTGCCGACGCGGAAGTAGTGCGAGAGGGCGGCGTCGATCTTCTCCGGCTGGTAGACGTTGCCGTGCGCCATCCGCCGGCGCAGCGCCTCGGCGGGCATGTCGACGAGTTCGATCTGGTGGGCGCGGCGGACCACTTCGTCGGGTACGGTCTCCCGCTGCGGGACACCGGTGATCTTCTCCACGACGTCGTTGAGCGATTCCAGGTGCTGGACGTTGACGGTGGTGACGACGTCGATCCCGGCGGCCAGCAGCTCTTCGACGTCCTGCCACCGCTTGGCGTTGCGTCCGCCGGGGATGTTGGTGTGCGGCAGCTCGTCGACGAGGGCGACCGCGGGGCGGCGGGCGAGGACCGCGTCCAGGTCGAGTTCACCGAAGACGGCGCCGCGGTAGGGGCGCTGCACCCGCGGGAGGACCTCCAGTCCGTCGAGCATCTCCTCGGTGTGCGGCCGGGCGTGGCACTCGGCGTAGGCCACCACGACGTCGGTGCCGCGGCGGGCGCGCCGGCGGCCCTCGTCGAGCATCCGGTAGGTCTTGCCGACCCCGGGCGCCGCGCCGAGGAACACCTTGAGTCTCCCCGGCCGGACGCCCGGTGGGTCCGCCGCGACAGCACTCGACGCCACCGAAGGCCCCTCCCTCACCGTTCTGCAGGGGGCCATGGTCACATCGGCCGGCCCGAACCGTGCGGGAACGCGGGGACGTTGACGTTTTCCTGACCCGGGATCGCGGTCGCGACCCTGACCGATATGTACGGAATGCGGCCGGCGACGGCCCTGATCAGTCGGTTTTCCGCCGGCGGGGCGCTGCCCCGGCGGCGTTCGGCCGATAGGGTGACCGCGGAGCGCCGGGAAGTCTGGTCGGCACAGAGAACAGCCTGCGGTTTTCCGGTGGTCGAGGGGGCGCTCCGTGCACAGTGTCGCTACCGTGCTCTTCCTGGTGGTGCTCGCGACGGCGGTGGCCACCGGCGCCCGGCGCTGGCGCATCCCCGCCCCGTCGCTGCTGGTGGTGGCCGGCCTGGTGGTGGGCATGCTGCCCGGGGTGCCCGACGTCCATGTGACGCCCGAGGTGATCGGGACGGTGGTGCTGCCGCCGCTGCTGTACGCGTCGGCGGAGGAGTTGTCCGGGCGGGATCTGAAGGCCGTGTGGCGGCCGGTGACGGTGCTCGCCGTCGGGCTGGTGCTGTTCTCCGCGGCGGCGGTGGCGGCGGTGGCCTCGCTGCTGACGCCGCTCCCCCTGAGCGGCGCGTTCGTCCTCGGTGCGGTGCTGGCGAGCACCGATCCGGTGGCGGTGACCGCGCTGGGCCGGCGGCTGGCACTGCCGCCCCGTATACAGGTGCTGGTGCAGGCCGAGAGCCTGTTCAACGACGCCACGTCGCTGGTGCTGTTCCGCGTGGCGGTGTCGGTCGCCGCGGCGTCGGGTGTGGTGACCTGGCAGGCGGCCGGCGGGCAGTTCGTGACCCTGGCGGGCGGCGGCGGGCTGGTGGGGCTGGCGGTCGCGGGGGTGGTGGCGCTGATCCGGCGGCGCACCGTGGACCCGGTCCTGGAGACCGTGATCGCCCTGGTCACCCCGTACGCGGCGTACGTCCTCGCCGAGGCGGCCAGGACGTCCGGGGTCACCGCGGTGGTGGTGGCGGGCGTGGTCCTGGGCAGCCGCGGCCACCGGCTGACCACCGCCCCCATAAGGCTCCAGCTGCACGCGGTCTACGGCACCGTGGTCTTCCTGCTGGAGAGCGTGGTCTTCAGCCTCATAGGACTGGAACTGCCTTCTCTGATACGGGCGTTGACGGACGCGGACCGGCTGTGGCCAGTGCAGGCGGCGGCGCTGGCCGTGGTGCTGATGACGGTGCGGATGCTGTGGGTGTTCCCGCTGTCCGCGGTGCTGCACCGCAAGCAGGCGGCGGGCACACCCTCCTGGCGGGTCGCGGCGGTCGCGTCCTGGGCCGGCACCCGCGGGGTGATGCCGCTGGCCGCGGCGCTGTCCATACCGCTGGCCACCGTCGGCGGGACGGGCTTCCCGCAGCGCGGGGTGATCCTGGTGCTGACCACGTCCGTCGTCGTGATCACGCTGGTCGCCCAGGGGTTCACCCTCGCCCCGCTCGTCCGCCGCTCCGGAATCGCGCTGGAGCCGGACCACACCCGCCGTGAGGAGACCGAGGCCCGGCACCGGGTCGTGCTGGCCGGTCTGCGGCATCTGGAGCAGATGGCCGACCTGGAAGCGGTCCCCGACGTCCTCGTGGCGCGCCTCCGCCGCGAGATGACCACCCGCCTCGACCTCACCCGCCAACTGCTCGACGAGGACGACCCGGTCGAGTCCATGGCGGCGACCTACCGGCAGCTGCGCCGCGAGGTGATCGCGGTGGAGGCCGCGGAGCTGCAGCGGCTGCACGACGACCACCTCATCAGCGACACCACCCGGCGCCGGTTGCAGCGTTCGCTCGATCTGGAGGAGACCCGGCTGGCGGACTCCTGAGCGGTGCCGGGGCGGCCGTGCCACCCCGGCGCCGTACGCCTCATCCATGGCGGATGCCTCATAAGCGTCCCTCCTGCGCGGCGGCCGCCACCGGGGCCGGTGCCGCCGGCAGGGAGACGACCATGGTCAGGCCGCCGCCCGGGGTGTCCTCGGGGGTGAGGGTGCCGCCCATGGCCTCCGTCAGGCCGCGGGAGAGGGCGAGGCCGAGGCCGAGGCCGGTGGTGTTGTCGGTGTCGCCGAGCCGCTGGAAGGGCTCGAAGGCCCGCTCCCAGTCGGCGAGTTGCATCCCCGGGCCGCGGTCGATGACGCGGAGTTCCACCCGCTCGCCGAGCGCGCTGGCGCCGAGGGTGACGGGGCGGCCGGCGGGCGAGTGGCGGACCGCGTTGGCCACCAGGTTGGCGATGACCCGCTCCAGCAGCGGCGGGTCCGCGAGGACGTCGGGGGCGGTGTCCAGCCCCTGGGTCACGACGTGGACGAGGGCCTGCGGGGGCGAGTCGGGCAGGGTGTCGAGCGCGGAGGGCAGGACGTCGGTGAACGCGACCGGCTCCAGGCGCAGGGTCAGCGCACCCGCCTGGAGCCGGCTCATGTCGAGGAGGTTGTCGACCAGCCGGCTGAGCTTGGCCAGGGACTCCTCGGCGGTGGCGAGCAGTTCCTCGCGGTCCTCGGGGGAGAACTCCACATCGCTGCTGCGCAGCGAGCTGACCGCCGCCCAGCCGCCGGCCAGTGGCGTGCGCAGGTCGTGCCCGACGGCGGCGAGCAGCGCGGTGCGCATGCGGTTGGCGGCCTTGACCGGTTCGACCTCGGCGGCGGCCTCGGCGAGCCGGGCGCGCTCGACGGCGGCGGTCAGGTGCGCGGCGAAGGCGGTGAGCACCCGGTGCTCGGACGCGGGCAGCCGGCGGCCGGTGAGCACCAGCTCGCTGTCGTCCCCTATCGCGATCTTGGTGGTGTGGGTGTCGTCCGCGCGCCAGGTGCGCGCCGGTTCGAACACGGGGGCCGTGCGGTGCTCCAACTCCTCCTGCCGGGGCCGCAGTTCGATGCTGTCCATACCGAAGGTCTCGCGGGTGCGCTCCAGCAGCACGGGGACCGCCCGGTCCCCGCGCAGGATGCCGCCGGCCAGCGAGGTCAGGGTCTCGGCCTCCGCGGTCGCCCGAGCGGCCCGCCGGCTCAGCCGCAGCGAGCGGTCGACGATGGCGGCGACGGTCACCGCGACGATGGTGAACGCGGCCTGGGCGACGACGATGTTCGCCTCGGCGAAGGTGAACTCGCCTTGGGGCGGGATGAAGTAGTAGTTGAGGATCAGCGAGGTGGTCACGGAGGCGAGCAGCGCGGAGACCACCCCGCCGATACAGGCCACGCCCAGCACGGTCAGCAGGAACAGCAGCGCCTCGCTGGTGAGGTTGAGCGCCAGCGGGGCGGAGACGCCGCGCAGCAGCAGCGTCAGCAGTACGGGCAGGACGAGACCGGCCACCGGCCCGGCCACCCGCCGGGAGCGCGGCAGTCCGTTGCCGGGGGTGGCCCGTTTCCTTCCCTGGCCGGCGTGTTCGTGGGTGACCGTGTGGACGTCGATGTCGCCGGAGCGCGCCACGACGGTCTCCCCCACCCCGCGGGGCGTCAGCAGCCGCCGGAGGCGGCCGCGGCGGCTGGCGCCGACGACGAGCTGGGTGGCGTTCTGCGCCCGGGCGAAGTCCAGCAGCGCGGTGGGGACGTCGTCGCCGACCACCGAGTGGTAGCTGCCGCCGACCCGCTCGGTGAGCTGCCGCTGCCCGGCCAGCGCGGCGGGCGAGGCGCCGGCCAGGCCGTCGCTGCGGGTGATGTGCACGGCCAGCAGATCGCCGCCGGAGGAGCGGTCCACGATCCGGGCGGCGCGGCGGATCAGGGTGGCGCCTTCCGGGCCGCCGGTGAGCGCGACCACCACGCGCTCCCGGGTCTCCCACACCCGCCCTATGGCGTGCTCGGAGCGGTACTTGCGCAGCGCCTCGTCGACCCGGCCGGCCACCCACAGCAGCGACAGCTCGCGCAGCGCGGTGAGGTTGCCGACCCGGAAGTAGTGCGAGAGCGCCGCGTCGACCTTCTCGGGCGGGTGGATGTTGCCGTGCGCCATCCGGCGCCGGAGTCCCTCCGCGGGAAGGTCGACCAGCTCGATCTGGTCGGCGCGGCGGACGACCTCGTCGGGCACGGTCTCGTACTGCGGCACTCCGGTGATCTTCTCGGCGACGTCGCTGAGCGACTCCAGGTGCTGGATGTTGAGCGTGGCCACCACGTCGATGCCCGCGGCCAGCAGTTCCTCGATGTCCTGCCAGCGCTTGGTGTGCCGGCCGCCCGGTGCGTTGGTGTGCGCCAGTTCGTCGATGAGCGCTACTTGGGGGCGGAGTTTCAGCAGCAGTCCGAGGTCGAGTTCGGTGAAGTCCGCACCCCGGTGGTGGCGGGTCACCCGCGGCAGCACGTCGAGTCCGTCGAGCATGGCCTCCGTGGCGGAGCGGCCGTGGCACTCGGCGAAGGCCACCACCACGTGCGTGCCGCGGGCGGCCCGGCGCCGGCCCTCGTCCAGCATCCGGTAGGTCTTGCCGACCCCGGGGGCGGCCCCGAGAAAGACCTTGAGCCGGCCGGGACGTGGCCCCGCCCCGCCGGCACTGTCGCTGCCCCGTGACATCACGTACTCCTCTGTGGAAATAGACGGCACGCCGGTCGGTGCCGAGGGGGTGGCCCGCGGCACCGGTCGGCGTGCCGGGTCCTCCAGGACATCGTCACTTCACGGCGGCAAATACCGGGATTGCGTTCGAAGACGTTGACGCAACTCTGACCCCGCTCCGGCTCACGACCCGCCGCG
>NZ_JBNHIN010000075.1:0-2394 GCF_050054615.1 Streptomyces sp. YGL11-2 | reverse complement strand
CGCGACGCGCCCGGCGCGCCAAGTGCGCGGCGCCCGGCGGGCGGTGGGCGTTGCCGAGTGGCACGGAGGGCGGCCTGGAGACCGGCCGCGGTCAGCCGGTGCGGCCGCCCGGGGCCGGGGCACGGCTCACCGTACGGCCCGCGTCCGCCGCGGCGCGGGCGAACCGTGCGGCGTCGCGGACGGCGGCCCCGCCGGGATCGTTGTTGAAGTACGCATGGACGTCGGCCCGGTCGGGCCAGGTGGCGGCGATCCGCCGGACCCAGGCGGCCAGCGCCTGCGGCCCGTAGCGCGGCCAGGGCTCCGCCCGGCCCTCGTGGAAGCGCAGATATCCCCAGTCGGCGGTCCGCCACAGGGGCGTCACGGGGCGGGAGCCGCGGTCCGCCCAGCACAGCGCGGCGCCGTGGCGCTCCAGCACCGTACGGATCTCCGCGGTCCACCACGAGTCGTGGCGGGGCTCGACGGCGACCCGGGTCCCGGCGGGGAAGCAGCCGAGGCAGGCGTCCAGCAGCCCGGCGTCGGCGTGCAGGGTGGGCGGCAGCTGGAGCAGTACGGGGCCGAGCCGGTCGCCGAGGTGGGCGGCGTGCGCCATCAGCCGCCCGACCGGCTCTTCCGGGGTGCGCAGCCGCTTGATGTGCGTCAGATAGCGGCTGGCCTTGACGGCCATCACGAATCCCGGCGGCGTCCGGTCCCGCCAGTCCGCGAAGGTGTGCTCCTCGGGCAGCCGGTAGAAGGCGGCGTTGCTCTCGACGGTGGCGAAGTGCCGCGCGTACTCCTCCAGCCAGAGCCGCTGCGGGCGGTCCTGCGGGTAGAGGACACCGCGCCAGTCGCGGTACTGCCAGCCGGAGGTGCCGAGGAGGATGGTCATGGCCGGATCCGTCCCCGTTCCGGAGGGTGGTCTATCAGTCCCCGGGCCGGCGGGCGCCCGGCGGCCTCGTCGGTCCGCGTCCGGGCGGCGGTCCGCAGCCACTGGAACGGCACCTCCACCGCCCCCAACTCCGCGGTCCGGCGGGCCGATCCCGTGCCCCCGGCCGCTTCGCGCGCCACCGCCCCGGCCGGTGTCCGCGCCCGTACGCCCCGGCCCGATCGGTGGGACCGCGGATCCGCCCGCCCGGTGACAGTGCGCGACCACCCGACCCCTGTTGGTGCATACGGAATATTTGCCGCGAAAAGGTGCATCTTGCCAGGGATCGGGGCACGTTTTATGCAGATGAGGGAGCGGACCCGGACTCCGTATCAGCAGGTGAGAGGCCCTGCCCCGGATCGGGGCCGGGCCGGGAACGGGCCCGACGGTGAGGAGACGACCATGACGCGAGCAGTCGGTATCGACCTCGGAACGACGAATTCGGTGGTCAGCGTGCTGGAGGGCGGTGAGCCCACGGTCATCACCAACGCCGAGGGCGCCCGGACCACCCCGTCGGTGGTCGCCTTCGCCAAGGGCGGGGAGGTCCTGGTGGGCGAGATCGCCAAACGCCAGGCCGTGACCAACGTCGAGCGCACCGTGCGCTCGGTCAAGCGGCACATGGGCGACGCGCGGTGGCGCTTCCCGGAGAGCGGCGATATCGACGGCAAGCAATACACCGCGCAGGAGATCTCCGCACGGGTGCTGCAGAAGCTCAAGCGGGACGCCGAGGACTATCTGGGCGAGGACGTGACGGACGCCGTGGTCACCGTCCCGGCCTACTTCAACGACTCCCAGCGCACCGCGACCAAGGAGGCCGGCGAGATCGCCGGGCTCAAGGTCCTGCGGATCGTCAACGAGCCGACCGCCGCCGCCCTGGCCTACGGCCTCGACAAGGAGAACGACCAGACCATTTTGGTCTTCGACCTCGGCGGCGGCACCTTCGACGTCTCGCTGCTGGAGATCGGCGAGGGCGTCGTCGAGGTCAAGGCCACCAACGGCGACACGCACCTGGGCGGCGACGACTGGGACCAGCGGATCGTCGACCACCTGACCAAGCAGTTCAAGAACGCGTACGGCATCGACCTGTCCCAGGACAAGATGGCCACCCAGCGGCTGCGCGAGGCCGCCGAGAAGGCGAAGATCGAGCTGTCGGCCGCCACCGAGACCACCGTCAACCTCCCCTACCTGAGCGCGTCGCCGGACGGCCCGCTGCACCTGGACGAGAAGCTGAACCGGGCCCAGTTCGAGCAGATGACCGCGGACCTGCTCGACCGCTGCAAGGCCCCGTTCCACAACGCCATCGACGACGCGGGGATCAAGGTCGCGGACATCAACCACGTGATCCTGGTCGGCGGTTCGACCCGGATGCCCGCGGTGACGGAGCTGGTCAAGGAGCTGACCGGCAAGGACCCGCACAAGGGCGTCAACCCGGACGAGGTCGTCGCCATCGGCGCCACGCTCCAGGCCGGTGTCCTCAAGGGCGAGGTCAAGGA
>NZ_JBNHIN010000074.1:0-33569 GCF_050054615.1 Streptomyces sp. YGL11-2 | reverse complement strand
CAAGATCCCCACCCACAACCACACCAACGACCAACCTGTCCAACCGTCACACCAAAGACCGTTGCAGTACTAGGGCGTGAGCCGGGCCGCCAGCCCATCGAGGACCCGGTCGAGCCCGTACGCGAAGTTGTCGTCGCGGATCCGCTGCGGGTGCACGTCCTGCTGGGCGGAGCTTCCCGCGCGCAGTCGCGGGTGCTCCCGCGTGGCTTCGTCGAAGGCCGGTCGCAGGCCCATCACCCACTCCTGCTCGGTCTTGCCGCTGCGGGCGATCTGTGAAAGGTACGCGGCTTCGGCGGTCGCGATCCCGATGACGTACGCCATGAGTGTGCCCATGGCCTGGTCCATCTCGTCCTCGGGGAAGCCCGCCGCCTCGAACTGCGCGAGCAGCGCCGACGACATCCGCATGGCGTTCGGACCGATGTGGACGAGGCCAACTTGGCCCAGTTCGGGGGCGATCCATGGGTGGCGCAGGGTCATGGCCCGCAGTTCGGTGGCCGTGCGGGTGACGGCCGCGCGCCACCGGGTCCCGTCGACGGCGGTCGGTACGTCCGGTTCGCCGTAGACGTCGTCCACGACCAGCTCGATCAGTTCGTCCTTGTTGGCCACGTGCCGGTACAGGGAGGTGGCCGCAGTGCCCAGGCGGGTGCCGAGCTTGCGCATGCTGAGTTCCTCGACGCCCTCCGCGTCCAGCAGGCGGATCGCTTCGGCGACGATCTGCTCGCGGGTCAGGTGTTCCCGCTGCCGGGGGCGCGGCCGGGTCCACACCGAGGCGGTCGGCTTCTCATCGGCTGACATGCGGCCCTCGTCTCTGCTCGTCCCACGGCCATCGTCTCCACCACTTTAGCGCACGCTGTACGCACCTTGCGTACAGCGTTACGCCATGCGTACAGTGTTCGCATCGAGAGAACGCCGTACGCAATCGCTGTACGCAACAGATGGGGCTGACATGTCGAAGAACGTGAGCTGGGACGCGCAGGGCAACTGGGAAGCCGAGGGCGACTGGGGGACCAGGGACTCGGCGGGCAAGAAGCTGGACCTCGTCCACTGGCAGAACCGCCTCGACGCACTGCGCGCCAAGCACCACGTCCCGGCCGCGTCCCTCGCGGTCCTCGTGGACGGGACCGTCCACGAGCTGGCCAGTGGTGTACTCCACCGCGGCACGGGCGTGACGGCGACGACCGACTCGGTCTACCAGATGGGCTCGATCGCCAAGATCTACACCGCCACCCTGATCATGCGGCTCGTCGAATCGGGCCGACTCGACCTGGACGCGCCGGTCGTGGACGTGCTGCCGGAGTTCTCGGTCGCCGACCCCGAGGCCACCAGGACGATCACCACGCGCCAACTGCTCAGCCACACAAGCGGTCTCACCTGCGACTTCACCTACGACAGCGGGCGCGGCGACGACTGTCTCGCCAAGTACGTCGAAGCCGCGAAGGACGTGGCGCTCGACTGCCCGCCCGGCACCGCGATTTCCTACAGCGGCATCGGGTACAACGTGCTCGGCCGGATCATCGAGGTGGTGACGGGCCAGGTCTGGGACGAGGCCCTCAAGGACCTGCTCCTCACCCCGCTCGGCCTCACGCACACGATGACGCTTCCCGAGGAGGCGCTGCGGTTCCGTGCGGCGATGGGGCACCTGGGCGAAGCGGGCCAGGACCCTGACCCGGCGCCGTCCTGGGACCTGATGCCGCGCTCGGCCGGCCCCTACGGCAGGGTCATCGCCACGGCCGGGGACGTCGCGCGGCTCGCGCAGATGCACCTCAACGGCGGTGTGGCGCAGGACGGCACGCGCGTGCTCTCCGAGGAGACGGTCGCGCTGATGCAGCGGCGCGTGGTCGACTCCCCCGACAAGTGGACCGTCAGCGCGGACGGTTGGGGCCTGGGCTGGACCCTGTACGACTGGAACGGCGTCCAGGGATACGGGCACGACGGCGCCTCGATCGGGCAGTACGGCTATCTGCGCGTGGTGCCCTCGGCGGGCGTCGCGGTCGCGCTACTCACCAACGGCGGCGGTGCGCGCGAACTGTACGCGGCGCTCTACCGGGAACTCCTCGCCGAGTTGGCCGGGGTGACGATGCCGGAGCCCTTCGCCCCGCCGGCCCAGCCGCCCGTGGTCGACTTCGCGCCGTTCGTGGGCACGTACCGGCGCGAGGGGGTGGTCATCACCGTGACCGAGCGGGACGGTGCGGGCCACGCGGTGTACGAGTTCGTCGACGGCATGAAGGACTTCTCCGAGCCCCTGGAAATAGACCTGGTACCGGTGACGGAGACGGTCTTCGCGGGGACCGGGGTGGGTGCGGCGTTCAGCGAGGACTACATGCCCGTGGTCTTCTCCACGCTGGAGGACGGCACGGCCTGCGTCTACATCGGCATGCGCTGCGGCCCCAAGGTCGCCTAGCGGGATCCAGGTGCTGCCCGCCGGTCGGCGCCAGCGCGGCCGGGGTCGGCACCCGGGTCAGGCGTCGAGCAGTGTCATCAGGACGGCCTGCGGGCGCGTACTGTTCGGTCCTTGCCAGCCGGTCGCGACATGGCCAAGGGCTCCCTGGCGCGGCAGTGGCGGATGCNGGCACCCGGGTCAGGCGTCGAGCAGTGTCATCAGGACGGCCTGCGGGCGCGTACTGTTCGGTCCTTGCCAGCCGGTCGCGACATGGCCAAGGGCTCCCTGGCGCGGCAGTGGCGGATGCTCGTCGACGGAGGCGAGGGCGCGATGGACGTGCAGGATCGTGCCGCCGGGTACGGGAAGGCGGGTACCGTCCCGGTCGTCGGTGGGCTTGGGCGTGAAGCCGTCCAGGTCGAACGGGGCGCCGCTGTGTGAGCGGGTCACCTCGTGGTCGCGGGTGTCCGTGATGCTCTGTGCCATCGCGGGTGCGTTGCCCTCGATCAGCGACAGCAGCTCGGTGACGAGCACCGGGTCATGGCAGCCGTCGTACGCCCAGCGCTTGCCCAGCACCCCGTGCTCCATCGTGCCGATGAGGGCGTGTTCGGCCCCTTGGGAATCAGTAGACGCGCTGCCCCGGGACGCATTCGTTGCCGGATGCCGCCGGTGACGTGCTGTCAAGGCGCTTGTGCGGAAGGGGCGGTGCCCGCTGTACCCGGTGTCACTGGCGGCGGCTAGGCTCTCGGCGTGACGCAGACAGCAGTTCCCCCAGGCTGGTATCAGGATCCGTACGGTGCACCGGTTGTGCGCTGGTGGGACGGCTATCGCTGGACCGAACACACCCAGGCGTCGCCGCCGCCCGCGCCGCAGGCCCCGGTGTACGCGCAGCCGGCCGTCCCGGCACCCGCGTATCCGCAGCCGCCGGCCCAGCAGCAGTATCCGCCGCAGGCGCCCGCGCAGCAGCAGTACCCGCAGGCGCCAGCTCAGCAGGAGCAGTACCCGCAGGCGGCGCCAGCTCAGCAACAGCAGTACCCGCAGGCCCCGGCGCAACAGCAGTACCCGCAGGCGGCGCCGGCTCAACAGCAGCAGTACGCGCAATCGCAGTACCCGCAGCCGCAGCCGGCCTATCAGCAGGCGGGCGGCGGTCCCGAGGCCCTGCTGTCGGCCGAGATCTTCAGGGTCGACCAGGACTTCAAGTGGGTCGACATCAGCACCAGTTACGCGGTCTGCGATCAGCAGGGCAACCAGATCGGTTCGGTCGCCGAGACCGGCCAGAACGCCGCTCGCAAGGCGCTGCGCTTCATGAGCAGCATGGACCGCTATCTCTCCCGCAAGTTCGAGATCCGGGACGCGGCCGGTGTCCCGTTCCTGGTGCTGAGCCGGGGTACCAAGGTCCTCAAGGCCCGGGTGGCGGTCGCCCGCCCGGACGGTTCGCCGATGGGCGAGATTGTCCAGCAGGAAGTGATCGGCCGGATCAGCTTCGACCTGGTGGCCAACGGCCATACCGTCGGGCACATCCGAGCGGAGAACTGGATCCACTTCAGCTTTACGATCACCGACCACACGGGTACGCCGGTGGCCCGGATCGCCCGGACGCTGCTCGACGTGATCCTGGAGGGCATCGGTGGCCAGGACTACTACTACATCCAGGTACTGCGTCCGATGGACGAACCCCTGCGCTCGCTTGCGCTGGCGGGTGCACTCACCGTGGACACCATGCTCAAGCCTGACAAGGACGGCAACGCCTAGGCCCTGACACACCGGACAGGCGCTTGGGCGCTGTCCGTGACATGGGCGTCGCGCCGGGGCGGTGCGGATCTTGCCGGGGTGAGAGCTCAGGCGCTCAGGTAGTCCGCGCGGCCTTGGCTGTCGACGTCGAACGGTTCCCGGGGGATGATGCAGAACTCATTGCCCTCCGGGTCGGCCATGACCAGGAAGCCGCCGGCGGCGAACTCCTGGAGGTGGAGGCCGCCCAGGGCCTCGATCCGTCGTTGCGCGGCGGGGGGGGGCGGAGACGTCGAAGTGAACGCGGTTCTTACCGCTCTTCGATCCCTCGATCCTCTGAAAGCCGAGCCCCGTGCCGCCGACTCTGGCCAGCCAGACGAACGGGCCGGTCCTGGCCACGATCGGACGGCCGAGCACCTCGGACCAGAACACAGCCAGCCGCTCAGGGGCCCGGTAATCGACGATAATGTCCTTAATCTGGGCCTTGACCCCGAATCCTGAACACGGGTTATGCGGCTGGCGTCAGCGTAGTTGATGTTGTTTCGGACGCTGTCTCGTAGGCGATCGGGCTGCGGTGTCCGAGGCCGGAGTGACGGCGTCTGGTGTTGTAGCGGTGCAGCCAGCGGAACGCGTCGAGGCGGGCCTTGCGCTTGCTGGAGCAGTGCTTGCGATCCTGGAGCGTCTCGCGTTTGAACGTAGCGTTGAAGGACTCGGCGAGTGCGTTGTCCGCCGAGCTGCCGATCGCGCTCATGGACTGACGGACGCCGGTTGTGTGACAGGCGTCGGCGAAGGCCCGGCTGGTGTACTGGGCGGATTCAACTGGTCGTCGCAACACCTCTGTGAGCTGGAGGTTTGTGGATGGGCGTGGGGAATCGGCAGCGGGCGGCGCGGGAGTATCGCGGGCAGATGCCCTCGCCGGGCCGGCCGAGCGTCGCCTGGCGTGAGGACCGGGTCAGATTCTGGCAGGCGATCGCGCGGGGGCTGAGCTCAGTGGGCGCGGCGGCCGCGATCGGGGTCTCCCCGGCCGTGGGGTCACGGTGGTTTCGTCATGCTGGCGGGGTGAATCCGTGCCTTGCCCCGACCACAACGGGCCGATACCTGTCGTTCGCCGAACGGGAGGAGTTCGCCCTGTTGTGTGCCCGTGACTTCGGCGTCCGTGCGATCGCGCGGCGTCTGGGGCGTTCGCCCTCGACGATCTCGCGGGAACTGTGGCGCGACGCCTCTACCCGGACCTACCACCTGGAGTACCGGGCCTCGCTGGCGCAATGGCACGCCGAGCGGCGTGCGCAGCGGCCGAAGACCGCGAAGCTGGTGGCCAACCAGCGCCTGCGCGATTACGTGCAGGACCGACTGGCCGGGACCCTCGTCCACGCCGTGGACGGTCAGATCGTCGAGGGACCGCAGGTGCCGCCGTGGAAGGGCCGGAACAAGCCGAGGCGGCAGGACCGACTCTGGGCAATGGCGTGGAGCCCGGAGCAGATATCGCAGCGGCTCAAAGTGGACTTTCTCAATGATGAGTCCATGCGCATCTCCCCGGAAGCGATCTACCAGGCCCTCTACGTGCAAGAACGCGGGGCGCTCAAGCGCGAGTTGGTCGCCTGCCTGCGCACTGGGCGATCGCTGCGGGTCCCGCGGGAACGCTCCAGGCAGAGCATCCGTGGTCACGTCACCGCCGAGGTGCTGATCAGCGAGCGGCCCGCAGAGGCCGAGGACCGTGCGGTCCCAGGTCACGGGGAGGGTGACCTCATTATCGGCACCGGCCGGTCCGCGATCGGCACGCTGGTGGAGCGCAGCACACGGTTCACGATGCTGCTGCACCTGCCCCGGATGGAGGGCTTCGGCACCGAACCACGTACCAAGAACGGGCCTGCGCTGGCCGGCCGCGGCGCCGAGGCTGTGAAGGACGCGATCACCGCCACCATCACCACGCTGCCCGAGCACCTGCGCAGGTCGCTGACCTGGGACCGCGGCACGGAACTGGCCCAACACGCCCAACTACGCGTCGACTCCGAGCTCCAGGTCTACTTCGCCGACCCGCACAACCCCTGGCAGCGGGGCACCAACGAGAACACGAACGGTCTGCTGCGGCAGCATTTTCCCAAAGGCACGGACCTGTCACGCTGGAACGCCGACGAGCTCCAGGCCGTCGCCTTCACCCTCAACAACAGACCCCGCAAAACCCTCGGATGGAAGACACCCGCCGAAGCCCTCAACAAGCATCTACTATCTCTCCAGGTAGCCGGTGTTGCGACGACCGATTGAGACCAAGCTGGGCGCCGTGGTCGGTGTGTATGACCGCTCCGGCGAGGCTGCCGCGGGTGCGTTCGGCGGCGGCCAGTGCGTCGACGACGGGACTTGTGCGCATGTGATCCGCGATCGCCCAGCCGACGAGGCGGCGTGAGGCGAGGTCGATGACGGTGGCCAGGTAGAGGAACTCCCCGCCGTCCACAGGGAGGTAGGTGATGTCGCCGACGTACTTCGTGTTCGCTTCTCTCGCGGTGACGTCGCGACCGATCAGGTCCGGGGCTTTCGCCGTGGCTGGGTCCGCGATCGTGGTGCGGTGTTTGCGACGTAGCCGCACGCCCGCCAGGCCGATGCTCCGCATCACGCGCGCGATCCGCTTGTGGTTGACCCGCTCGCCGTCGTCGCGGAGCTCGGCGGTGATCCTGGGGACGCCGTAGGTGCCGTCCGACTCACGGTGCACAACCCGTATCCGGGTGGCCAGCCGGGCGTCGGCCGCCTGTCGGGCGGCCCGGTCTGCGGCGGTGCGGCGCCAGTAGGAGAAGCTGGAGCGGGCGATGCCGAGGATGGTGCACAACCGCTTCACGCCGTAATGGTGCTGGTGGTCGGCGACGAACTGGAAGCGGTTCACCAGCGCGTCTCCCCGGCGAAATACTTGGCTGCCTTCCGCAGGATCTCGCGTTCCTCCTCCAGTTCACGGACCTTCTTGCGTAGGGCTGCGTTCTCCGCCTCCAGCGCCGTGGGCGGCTCGGCGGACGCCTCCGCACGGCGTCCCCGTGGCCGGCTCGCTCCGGCCGCCCGGACCCAGTTCCGCAACGTCTCCGGGTTCACCCCCAGATCAGCGGCGACCGACCTGATCGTCGCTTCCGGCCGCGACTCGTACAACGCGACCGCGTCCGCCTTGAACTCCGGCGGATAGTGCTTCATGACCACGGGACATCCGTTCTCCTGGACTCCAGATCCAAGTGTCTCGGGTGTCCAAGATCTGGGGTCAAGCCCCGTACGTGGTGCTGGACTACTTCTCCCCGCACAAGCACGCAGACGTCCGCGTCTGGGCGGCCGACAACGACATCGAGCGGGTCTTCCTCCCGACCTACGGCTCCTGGCTGAACTGGATCGAGGCCGAGTTCGGGGCCCTGCGTTACTTCGCACTCAACGGCACCGACCCTCGCAGCCACGATGAGCAGAACGCCGCCATCGCCGCCTACGTCCGCTGGCGCAACACTCACGCGGAACCGAAGACGAACTTCGCCCCCGACTCACCGATCCGCACCAAGACCCAATACCCGGCCCGGGTCGCCTGAGCGCCTTCACGCCCCGGGTTCCTCCACGATCACCAACGTGCCACGACTACCAGGGCCGACAGCGTGTCGCGCGCCTGCCGGTACCCGGTACATCTCGCCTGTCTCCACAGCGACCTCGGCGCCCTCCACCAGCAGTTCCAGCTGCCCGTCAAGCACGAGCAGTACCTCATCAGTGCCGTGAGCCTCTTCCTGGACCGGGCTGCTGTCCATACGCAGGACTTTCACACAGGCCGCCCCCACCTGTCCCAAGGAGTGGGAGCTCCAGGCAGCTGGCAGCGCGGCCGCTGTCTCGACAACGTTGATCGGACTCATCACATGCCTCCCAGCGTGCTGCTCGCACCGTGACGCAAGCAGCCCGCCCATCACATTCAACGGATGCCGGGAAGCTATCTGAGCAGCGACGATCACCGGTCGACCGTTTGGCAAAACCTCCAGCCGACCACACCTCGATTACCTGGCCAAGGCTGCGTGACGAACCACTAGCAGCGGCCTGCATGCGGCGCGTACGGCCGGAACCTGTGGGTCAGCGAAACTGGTCGACAAGCTTGCCGACCTTGCGAAGACAAGACCGTCACGCGGCTCGCCGAACTTGCCAGACTTTTCGCCCAGTTGACTACCACGGCTGCGCTGATGCGCGGTGCCCTCAAGGTCGGTGGTGCGACGTCCGTATCGCGAGTGCCGCCCATCCCTCCGAGGCTCGAACCGTTGTCTCTCGTCACGGCTGGAGTAGTGGCCACCAGGTTGAGGGATATCGAAGACGCGTGGCTCGCCGGTCTCGGCTGGACGATCGCACCATGGCGCGGCAGCCCCGCCCAGGCCGTACCCGCGCACATCAAGTTCCTGGTCAACAAGCTGCCATGGGCCGCCGACAGCTACGAATCCATAGGCCACGACGTCGAAGTCCTCCGCCGCCTACACGGCGAATGCACCGCCGCGCCGTCCGGCGAACGACGCCCTGATGAGGGCCTCCGAAAACGACCAGGGTTGCTCCATTTCCGCATGTGGTCTGGTGTCCAACGCGGTGGGGAAATTCACCGAGCATCGCCGGTCGGCGCCCAGGCGGCGCCCTCGCGCGGCTTGTCGAGGATGGCCAAATCCTCCTCGGTCAGTCGTAGGGTTCCGGCGGCGATGTTCTCCGCGAGGTGTGCCGGGTTCGTGGTCCCGGGAATGGCCAGCACGTGCGGACCGCGGTGGAGGGTCCAGGCGAGCCGTACCTGGGCCGGCGTCGCGTTGTGGGCGCGGGCGACGGAGCGGACGCGTGCATCGTACTCATGGCCTGCGGCTGCCTCGCGCCGCAGGCCGGAGACAGCGAAGTACGGGACGAAGGCGATGCCCTGCTCTCGGCACAGGTCCACCAACCCGCTCTCGTCGGCGCGGCGCCAGTCCAGGCCGTAGGAGTTCTGCACGCAGACCACCGGCGCGATCACCAGGGCTTCGGCCACGTGCTCTGGGCGGACGTTCGAGAGCCCGAGGTTCCGGATGAGGCCCGCCTGGCGCAGCTCGGCGAGGGCGCCGAAGTGCTCGGTGACCAAGGCCGTACCGGGGCCGTTGTGGCGCAGGTTCACCACGTCCAGGTGGTCCCGGCCGAGCTGGCGCAGGTTCTCCTCGACCTGGCCGCGCAGCTGGTCGGGGCGGGCCATGGTGAGCCACTCGCCGGAGGGATCACGCGCCGGGCCGACTTTGGTCACCACGACCACGTCGCCGTACCAGGATGAGAGGGCACGATTGATGAGCTCGTTTGCGGACCGCAGCGGCGAGAAGTAGAAGGCGGCCGTGTCGATGTGATTAACGCCCTGTTCGAACGCGCTGTGCAGCAAGCCAACGGCTACATCGCGGTCGATCGGTGTGCTGTCGGAGTTCCCCATCATGCCGTTGCCCGTCAACCGCATCGCGCCGTAGCCGATGCGATTCACCTCCAGGTCCCCGAACTTCCAAGTCCCGGCTGCCGCTGCTGGGTTCACCATGCTCCTTCGCCCGTCGGTTCGTCAGGTCCTGGAGTATGGGATGGTCGCGGCGTGTTGCGACAGGTCAACGCGCTGGGCGAAACGTCACACGCTTAGCGGGAACTAACCGTCACTGGACGGCCGTTGGACCTGTCGAGAGGGCGTCGTTCAGCGTCGTAGGTGAACACTCGCAGGTGAGCAGTCAGCGAGAGGCCGAACTGCCTCTCACTGACGCTCCTTGCAACGTTTCTGAGGTTTGCTACCCGAACGCGGACGTCACGTGAGACGAGATATGCGGCCTCTGGGGCGTGGCACCCCCTACGGGGCTAGAGGCGGAGTGGGACCTCGCCTGTTGCCATGAGGCGGTAGCTCCGTCTTCGTGCCGGTTGCTCCAGCCCGACGAGTGGGATGTGGCCCATTGGGCTTCCGCTGCGGCCTCTCGGAGATCATTGAGGACATCGCCGCGCTCAGCGACCAGAGCTTCGTAAATCGGCGTGTTACCGGACGCTATCTGTATAGCTTGCATATCGGATGCGTATCCCCCGTGTCGTTTCGGCCGCCCACTTGGCGGCCCCCTCGTGTCTACCACGGACTCCGTCCGGAGGCTCAATCTGGCACCCCCACCACCTCCATGGCCTCTACTGCTTGCACCGAGTCCATGGCCCTTCCCGGCCTGCCCGACGCAGCGGCGCCCCCGCGTCCCCCTCCTCGGAGAGGCGCTGCCCTGTCGCCGTAGCCTTCGGCGCGCTCGCAGCCCTGACCGGGATCACCGGCAATGACCGGGACATGGTCCCCTCCCACAACCTGGGCCGGCTCTGCAGCTACTTCACGATCCGCTCCAACGTCCTGCTGGCCGTCATCTTCGCCTGGACCGGGCGTCCCGCCCTCTCCCCGCAACGTATCTCGTCCTCACCGGTGTCGATCGACGTCACGACGCAGGTGGTTAACGATGCTCGGTGTGGCTCGCCCAGCAGCTGGAACGAGCCACTAGAAGTCGCACTGTTCGCGTCAGACCGTCGGACAACCGGCGGCTTTGAGCCCGGTGTTGAGCTGCTTCTTCAGAGCGGTTTCCTTCTGCGGTGTGATGTCCTGGTTGGGGATGGTCAGCTTGATGTCCTTCTTGCCCGTCCCCTTCTTCATCGTCATCGCCACCGTCATGTCACGCGGGACGACCGAGTGGGGCGCAGCCTGCTCGGACTCCGCCCGGATTGCGCCCCCAAGGGCTCGTGCCAGCAGGGCAGTCAGAACAGCGCTCCCCTTGGATCGGACTACTTCGTCCTGAGCATCGTGGGCGTCATTTCCGTGGGCAGTGTCGCGCTCTTGTCCTACGTACCGGGCTGGCACTTGCTGCTCGGACTCGTCGTGGGAGTGGCGACGGTGCTCCCGTCCAACCTCGAACGTCTCAAACGGCTCAGTCAGGGCGGCGCACGATCGTGACGTCTCCTGAGCTCGACCAGCTGCTGCTGGACCCCACTCGGCTGTCGATCGCGGCGCTGCTGGCAGCGGCGCGGTGGCCCGAGTTCAAGTTCGTCCGTGATTCGCTGGACCTGTCGGATTCAGCATTGTCCAAGCAGGTCAGGCGCTCAGGTAGTCCGCGCGGCCTTGGCCGTCGACGTCGAACGGTCCCCGGGGGATGATGCAGAACTCATTGCCCTCCGGGTCGGCCATGACCAGGAAGCCGCCGGCGGCGAACTCCTGGAGGCGGAGGCCGCCCAGGGCCTCGATCCGTCGTTGCGCGGCGGGGGGTCGGGGGCGGAGACGTCGAAGTGAACGCGGTTCTTACCGCTCTTCGATCCCTCGACCCGCTGGAAGCCGAGCCCCGGGCCGCCGACTCTGGCCAGCCAGACGAACGGGCCGGTCCTGGCCACGATCGGACGGCCGAGCACCTCAGACCAGAACACAGCCAGCCGCTCCGGATCCTGGCAATCGACGATAATGTCCTTGATCTCCACTTGGGCATCCGTCACCGCCCGATGTTCGCACGATCGTCCAGCGGCCCGGGCGGTCGAGTACCAGGCGAGAGCCTTCGTCGCAGCGTGTCATTGCTGGCGTCGCCAGCCGGAAGAAGCTTTCGATGGCGCGGCGGCCTCGCAGGAGGTTGCCTTCTGCTGGGCGCCGGTGGCGGCGTCCTGACCGGGCCCGGTGGCGGTCCGCCGGTAAGGACGGGGGGCGGTGGGCTGCGCTTCCGCAACCCACCATGCAACACCCCCGGGCGGCGCTGCACCGAGGAAGGCTCAGCCCTCCGCGATCTGACGCACCTCGCAGGTCACCGTCCAGAACTCCTCGTGCACCTTCAGAAACCGCTTGGTCCACTCCAGCGCCTCGGCCTTGTCCGTGCACTGCATGATCGCGTAGCCGCCGACAACCTCCTTCGACTCGGTGAACGGGCCGTCGGTGACGGAGATCTTCCCGCCCTCCCAGCGCACCCGGGTGCCCTGCGCGGACGGCGTCAGTCCGGCGGTCTCCAGCATCACCCCCGCCTTGGTGATCTCCTCCAGCAGCTCGCCCATCCGCTGCATCATCTCGGGACTCGGGCCCTCGGCAGGCGCGGTCTTCTCGTCGATCTTCACAAGCGACAGGTAGCGCGGCATGGTGACTCCTTCGCGGACCTACGACGGTCCTCCGGTCGGGGCGGGGCCTGTCCCCACCTCTCACTATTGCGACGAACGGAGACCGCCCGCATCGACACACGCGCCCGAAGCGCTTCGAAGCCGTCGCTGTTGAAGTTGTGGATCAGATCGCGGACCCGGTCCGGACTGGTGAACGTGACCTCGGCGATCTTCACGAGGGGCATGCCCTGTGCGGACAGCAGCACCATCTGAGCCCGCCTCCAGGTCACCACCGACCCGGTGCCGCGCCGCACGATCCGCAACAGGCGAGCACCCTTGTCGTCACCGATCTCCCGTACCTGCACCCGCTCGGCCATGCCGAACAACGGTCTGGCCCGAGCGCGCTGGGCGGGAAAGAGTTCCGGTCGGCGCGCCGGGCACTGTGATCTCGTGTCAGCTCAGATGCCGGGCGAAGAACCTCAGCGAACTGTCCACTTCGAACGACGGCACATCCCCGTGCTTGCCGGGGTTGGCGTGCGGCGTTTTCTCAGCCGAGGCCAGGGCGTCGAACAAGGCCAAGCTCTGGTCCCGCGGCACCATCTGGTCGTCCACTGGGCCAGGAACTGCACCGGCACGGTGATCCGCGCGACGTGCTCGGCCACCCCGTGGACGCCGAGCAACCCCTGCACCGCGGCGCGGATCCGGGGTTCCGCGGCGATGAGCGGGATGCCGAGCCCGCAGCCCATCGACATGCCGCAGTAGCCGACCGGACCGACGCCGACCTGGTCGAGGCGCTGGACCGCGGTCAGGACCGCCTGCCAGTCCGCGACAACCTGACCTGCCAGATTGCTGTGCATACCGGCGACCGGCGCGCCCGGGTTCTCACCGGCGGCCATGCCAGCCCGCATTTTGGCCGCGATCCGGCGGAACTCCCCGTCCTTGGGTCGGTCGCCGTGGTTAGGCGCGTCGATCGCGACGACCGCGAAACCCTCGGCGGCGTAGCGGCGGGCGCGGGACAAGGTGCCGGGGGCTGTCTTGTGCTGTCCACCGCCATGGCCCAGCAGGATCAGGGACGAGTACCGCAGGTGTTCTCCGGCGTCCACAGCACGCCGGAGATCTCATCCAGGGTGAAGATTGTTCGGTGACGCCGTCCGACGACGTCTGGGAGGTGAAGCGCATCAGCGTTTCAGGCCCTTCGGGATGCCTTGTGCGGGCGCTCCCTAGGCCATGCAAAGGAGAGAGCCCCGACCTGTCGCAGCATTGATGGGTCTCACCTCCTTGAACTCGCAGTGGTGCACGGCGACGCCGAAGGTACGACGAAGATCATCACTCGCGCCTCGCCGGGGCGAACATTGTCTGACGCGGCACTGCTAGGTGGCAGAACTGCGGCGGCCTCCTCGGCGGTCGGATCCGCGGACAACCTTGCCGGTCGCCGCACCGGCCGCGGCCCGGCGGTGGGAACTGCGGCCGCCCGCGCCGTCGGCACCCCCTGTGCCCTTGCCGGCTCCCGCCCGGCGGGCAGAACCGCGCCCGCCGGTTGCGGAGGTGCCACCGGACGCTGTGTCCCCGGCCGTGGCCCGGCGGTCGGAGCCCCGGCTCCCCGTCCTGGTGGCAGCACCTGTCGCCGCTTTGGCCCCGCCGCCGTTTCGGCGTCGGCGGCCGGATCGTCGGCCGGGCTCGGTGTCCGTCTTCCGGTTCGGGCGGGAGGCCGTCGGCGTCGCCGGCTGGGGGACCTCGATGGTGACGGCCACGCCGGAAGGCTCGCGGGCACCGGTGATGGTGGCCAGTTCCGCGCCGCTGGAGGTGACGCGGGCCGTCTGGGGGCGGATGCCCGCGTCCGACATGAGCCGGGTGACCTCCCGTTTCTGGGCGGGCAGGACCAGCGTGACCACGCTGCCGGAGCCGCCGGCGCGGGCCGTGCGGCCGCCCCGGTGGAGGTAGTCCTTGTGGTCGGTGGGGGGATCGACGTTCACGACGAGGTCGAGGTCGTCGATGTGTATACCCCGGGCCGCGACGTTCGTCGCCACCAGCGCAGTGACCTGACCGTTCTTGAACTGTTCCAGAGTGCGGTTCCGCTGCGGCTGGGAGCGGCCTCCGTGCAGTGCCGCCGCGCGGACACCGACGGCCAGGAGCCGCTTGGCGAGCCGGTCGGCGGACCTCTTGGTGTCGAGGAAGAGGATGACCCGGCCGTCACGGGCCGCGATGCGCGTGGTGACGGCCTTCTTGTCGGTCTCGTCCTGGACGTGGAGCACGTGGTGCTCCATGGTGGTCACCGCTCCCGCGGACGGGTCCACGGAGTGCACCACGGGGTCGGTCAGGAACCGCTGCACCAGGCGGTCGATGTTGCGGTCGAGGGTGGCCGAGAAGAGCATGCGCTGTCCGTCGGGCCGTGCTTGCTGGATCAGCTTGGTGATCTGCGGCAGGAAGCCCATGTCGGTCATCTGGTCGGCTTCGTCCAGCACTGTGATGCGCACGTTGTCGAGCACGCAGTCCCCGCGTTCCACGAGGTCGTTGAGCCTGCCGGGAGTCGCCACGACCACCTCGGTGCCGCGTCGGAGCGCGGCGGCCTGCTTGGTGATGGACAGCCCGCCGACCACGGTGGCCAGGCGGAGGTTCACCGCGGTCGCGTAGGGGGTCAGCGCGTCCGTCACCTGCTGGGCGAGTTCACGGGTGGGCACCAGCACCAGGGCGAGGGGTGCCTTGGACTCCGCGCGCAGTCCGGCCGTGCGGGCCAGGAGTGCCAGGCCGAACGCGAGGGTCTTGCCGGAGCCGGTGCGTCCGCGGCCCAGCAGGTCACGGCCGGCGAGCGAGTTGGGCAGCGTGGCAGCCTGGATGGGGAAGGGGGTGGTCACGCCTTGCGCAGTGAGGGTCTTCAGCAGTCCCGGGGGCATGTCCAGACCGGCGAAGTCCTCGACGGCGGGAAGGGCGGGTGTCGTACTTTCGGGCAGCCGGAATTCCCTCGGCGACGACGCGGACGGTGGGGGTGACGAGGCGCGCCGATTTGACTTCTGGGGCCTACGGGACATGCAGTTATCTGCCTTCCTGGAAACAGCACAAACCGGGGTCCGCACCATGACGGTGCGGACCCCGGTGAGCGGATACGCGTCCGGCGATCAGGCGGGGACGATGTTCTCCGCCTGCGGGCCCTTCTGGCCCTGCGTGACGTCGAAGGAGACCTTCTGGCCCTCCTGGAGCTCACGGAAGCCCTGGGTGGCGATGTTCGAGTAGTGGGCGAAGACGTCGGGACCGCCGCCGTCCTGCTCGATGAAGCCGAAACCCTTTTCGGCGTTGAACCACTTCACGGTTCCCTGTGCCATGACTTTCTCCTTCTGTAGGCAGAGGCCCCATCCGGAGATGCCGGAAACAAATAATGCGCCTGAAGGAGAAACATTCCCGTCAGGCGCACATAGGTTCATGGGTACCACAACTGCAACTGTGAAACCGTAGCACGGCTCGACGGCCCGTGGTGGATCATCGATCGACGCCGCCACCGTCGCTCACGCCCCATCCTGCACCAAACCATCCACTTGATCGTTCGATCAAGGCGCGGTGCTACCGGTGCCGCCAGATCTGGTGGAGCCGGAGTGCCTCCGTCTGCCACCATCCCGGCTCGGCCCGGTCGCGGCCGAGTCGGTCGAGGAGCTGCTGATAGAGCTGGGGGTTGCAGGTGTCGTTCGCCGCTGTCAGGGAGGACAGCAACGGCTCCTCGGCCCGGGCCTGCTTCTCGAACCGCAGGAGGGTTTCGACCCGAAGAAGGACCTCAAACTGGTCCTCGGGGTGGAGCGCCTGCAGGGCGGAGCCGAACTGGGTCCGCAGTCGGGAACAAGAGGTCGTGGCGCGTCCCCTAGCGGTCTTCTTCAGTGCCCCTTTGGCCGCGGCGGCGACGTCCGCCACGACGTTGCTCGGCAACCGCGCCGGCCCGCTCTTCTTCCTCGTCGTCTCCCCCGCCGCGGCTCGCACTGTGCGGCGGTACGTATTGGCTCGGCCCGCGCCCGCTGACGCGGCACACAGCTGCGCTCCTGGCCCTTCTGCGGCTGCTCTGCGTCTTGGCGAGGGTAAGTGGCCGATCGTGGAGGGGGCCGTGGAGGCGTCGGCGCGGGCGACCCAGTCGAGCGCCTCCCGCCGCTGCTGGTCAGATACCTCATGCTGGCCGCAGCCGCGGCCTTCGACGACTTCCTGACAAACTCCCCCAGCCCTGCCGCGGTCATCCCATCGCCCCGGCGACGCAGGACATGGAGGATGCCGCTCATGTGCCGATGGGCGACCGCTCACGGTTCCTTCTTCGGAGCCTGGGACCGAAGGGCAGCCGGGGCGGCACGGGTGCCGGTGCTGTACCGGCTGGACAGCTTGGAGAACTTCGGGCCACGAACCGGCGGGGCGGTTTCCCCGTGTTCCCACCGGCCGGAGCGCTTGAGGTCCTGAAGGTAGGCGGCTGCCCCACCGCCGATGGAGTCCTCCTCCTTCGTGCCATCCGAGCCGGCGGCTGCCTCCGCGCGCGCCGGCAAGGTGTGGACCTGGCGCGTCTTGTGCCCCCAGACCGCCTTGATCCCACGGCTCGGTCGGCCTGCGCGGACCTACCGGACGTACCGGGCGATGCCGGTTGCCTTGGCCATCAGCTGTTCGAGCGGTCCGCGGCGGAAGAACCGCGACCAGACGGTCGCGAACACGAGGGCGGCGGCGATGAAGCCGAGAAGGACGGGCAGGGGCGATCCCGGCAGTTCCTCTATGCCCAGGAGCCGTATACCGACGATGTGGAAGATGTATGCCGTCAGCGACATGGACCCGACCGCGATGACCGGCCGTGCCAGGGCGCGCAGGCGCGGGACGGCGTCGACGGCGGCGAGGCACGTGGCCACGACTGCTATTGCCACGCCGGTGTTGCCCACTATGGACAGGGTGGTCTCGCTGTGCGGGGAAGCCACCAGCAGCCAAGCCGGGGTGCCGTCGGTCGGGTAACCGGCGGCGTCGGACCACCACGCGCTCGCCGCTCCCGGTCCGGCTACGCCGGTGATCGCATCGAGCGCGCCGGGGACGAGGTGCAACGCCAGCCAGGAGCCCCCGTAGCCGGCCACGGCCAGGGAGAGACCGGAGGCTGTGAGTCGCGTGCGGACCGCGGTAGAGGCCAGGTCGAGGCGGGCAACGGCCATGCCGGTGATGACGAACGGGATCCACGTCACGGCCGGGTAGCTGCCACTGAAGAGGAGGGAGGCAATGCCGTCGACCACACCCCGGCTTCGGCCCCCAGTCCCCGCGCCGAGCGCCGGCGCCGCGAGGTACAGCACCTGGGGGAGGATGACGGCCGCACCCGTCGCGATCACCGCCAGCGATCCGGCGCCGAGCCGGTAGAGCGGCAGCACGAGCAGGAAGTACACGCCGTAGTAGGCCAGGATGATCTCGACCGGGGTGCCGGTCATGGTCAGCACCGTGCCCGCCACCATCAGGATCGCGGCCCGGATCACGACCTTGGCGACGGCCTGGCGACCGGCGAGCCCGGCCTTCGGCGCGCCGCGCCCCGTGACGAGCACCACAGCGAAGCCCGCCAGGAAGGCGAAGAGCGCCGAAGCCCTTCCGTGGGCCAGTTCCATCAGGAAGCCGGTCACCCCGCCCTGGTCCGGGTCTGGGCCGACATGAGCCGCGTACATACCGAAGACCGCGAGGCCGCGGGCCAGGTCGATGCCGATCAGCCGACCCGCCCAAGCCCTGCCGTTCCCGTGTGTCGGGGCCGGGGCGCCGAGTGCGGGCGCGGCGGCCTGTGCATGCTGTGTTGTCATGGTCTCCAGTCGGAAAACGCGCTGATCGCCGGGTATCCAGCAACAGTCCGAACCACCCCCGCCACCTCGCAGGTACCGTCTCAAGGTGGCCGGAGGCGCCGCGCACGAAGCTTCCACGGCCGTCCTGACCTTTGCAGTCGGTGCGGCAGACGTGAGACGGCTGTCACCATGCGCAGGTCGGACCTGCGGGTACGGCCGACGCACAGGCAACGATCGAGCGGAACGCATGGGTTCCCGGGTCGCGGTGGTGGACTGCGAGGCATATGTGATGGCCGAGCTGGAAGCGAGCGTACGGGCCGCGCGGATCACGTCCTGACCGGCTTCCGGCCGCGCCGAGCGGGCCGGCCGGTTGGGTCCCAGCCCGGCGGCACCTCGTACGCGCCGAGCCTTCAGGCGTCGGCATGGCGATCGCAAGTTCGTCCGGGAGGTGCGGGCTGTTGTTGCGGACGCTGTTGCCCGTGGTGGACACGGCGCGAACGTCCAGATGGCCGGCGGCAGGGGCCGTCAGCAGGGGCGCGGAGGTCGTCGGTGTCGTGGTGGGCGGGTCGAGCCAGGCGCTCCAGTCGTGGGGGGGGCGATGGCCAGGGGCATACGGGGGTAGACGCGTCAGGCGGCGTCGGTGACCTCGGTCGTGATGATCGTGCAGGTGGCCCACCACGCCCCCGGATCATCATCAGCGGACACGGTAGGGGCGCGCCGGAACTCGTAAAGCGCTGATGGTGGACATGGGGATCCCCCACTGGCGGACAGGGCGGGTTGCCCGGGCTGTGGTGACGTTCTGTGAGCGTCTTCGACGGGTTCGGGCGGCATCACCGGTCCTGGTGGTGGGGCGCAAGCATGTCGAGTAGTCGCTGCAGGGCGTTGTCGCCGAACATCAGCTCCAGGTTGGCGGCGGACTCGGCGGCTGACGCCTCGCTGCGGGGGAACAGCGTCTGCTCGTAGGCGGTCAGGACGGCCTCGATGTTGCCGGGGTGGTCGGCGTGATCGTCTCGGGGAGATCGTCTGCCACGGCGGGTCAGCGGCTGATCTCAGCGTTCGTCAGGACGAAGAGGGCCTGCAGCAGCGTGGGGCATGCACGCGGACTTGCACCGCCGGCTCGAACTTGCACCGTCGGTTCGGACTTGTACCGACCCCGGAACCCGCGAACACTCAGAAACGATCGTGACACTCACATCCGGTGCGTGTCGACGTGCTCGACGACAGAGCCGAACGAGAGCCGCTATCTGAACAACAGTGCAGAAGCGCCCTGTTCGGCGAGATCCTCCGCGTGCGCTGGGAGGCCCGTGCCGGCGCGCAGGTGGCGGCGGACCAGGGCGAGGGGAAGGTCGACCAGGGCGAGGGCGACGCGATCGGCGCCCTCGGGGCCGTCGAGGCCCAGGGCAGTGGCGTGGGCGGCGAGGGCGGCGAAGACACGACGGTTGCCGGCCTCGGCGCGGCCGCGATGCTCGGGCGACCAGTGGGCGCGGTCGAAGGCTTCGGCGCCGTACAGCAGCACGGTGGCCCGCTCGGGGTGGGCGCGGCTCCAGGCGATCACATGGCGGGCCGCCATGCGGGCAGCCCGTCGGGCATCGCTGTCCGCCTCGTTGAGCACGGCCAGATAGCCCTCCTGGAAGTCCGTCACCGTTCGCAGCCACGTCTCGGCCAGCAGCTCGGTGCGTCCGGTGAACCGGTGGTAGACCGAGCCACTCGGGGCGCCCACCGCGGAGGCGACCGCGGACATGGTCACCGCCGCCGACCCGCCCTCCGCGGCCTTGCGCACGGCGGCGTCGAGGAACTGCTCGGTGGTGAATCGGGCTGGTCTCGCCATGAAGTAGAGAGTAGTCTCCAATGAATTAGAGAAGACTCTCTGAAATGGCAACGGAGGGACGCGATGGCCGTCTACAACGTGCACGAACGGCTACTGAACGCCCAGCAGAGCGAGGTCGGAGCGCTGATCGACACGCTGGCCGGCGAAGGCGACGCACTGTGGCCGGTGCACACGTGGCCTCGGATGGCTTTCGATCGCTCACTTGCGGTCGGAGCCGTCGGCGGACACGGCCCGATCCGCTACACCGTGAGCGGTTACGCACCCTCCACGTGGGTGCGCTTCGCCTTCAGCGCGCCTCGCGGTTTCGACGGCTTCCACGAGTTCACCGTCCACGCCACCGGCGAGCACCGCACCCTGCTGCGCCACACCCTGGCCATGCGCACCCGCGGCCCGGCCCGCCTCACCTGGCCCTTGCTGTGGCGGTCCCTGCACGACGCGTGCCTGGAAGACAGCATGGACCGCGCCGCAACGGCCTGCGGAACACCTCCCCTCCGACCGTCCACCTGGAACCCCTACGTCCGCCTCCTGCACGCCATAGCCCGCACCGCAAGCCGGAAGGCACGGCCGGAGGAGGAAACCGCTTGAGCTCCAATGAGCCCGTTTCATCTTGAAGTTGCGGGCCATGGGACTGGTGTGAGGTGGGGCCGGGGTGCCCCTGCCGGTCAGGAGCGAGAGCGCTGGCAAGTGATCATCCGGCAGGTGGCGGCTCCGGCTGATTCGGCCCCGTCGACGCGCGGGCGGGTCGTACGCTCCGGCCACAGAGTTCGGTGACGGGGGGCCTGCTCGTGGTGGACGTGCTGGGGTGGGTGAGGGAGCGGCGGGTGGTGCTGGCCGATCGGGCTGAGCGGCTGCGTAAGGAGCTCGCTGAGAGCGATGCCGAGGTGGCCCGGCTGGAGGCCGCGGAGGTGGTGATCGGGCAGTTCGTCGAGGCCGAGATGCGGCCACACAGCTGCGGGAGCTGCTGGAGGCCGCACGGGACAGATCCGATCCAGCAGTGCGGGACTTCGCCGACGAGTACTGGCGCGGCGTCGGCGGCCGCTGGATCAGCAACCGCCTCCGCACCCACCGCGGACTGCCCCATCCCCCGCGCCCGCCGCGCCGCCCTGCCTCCGGCCAGATGGGGCGGTCGCAGGGTGCTGCGACCGGTCAACAGGCTGGGCGAAACTCACAACCGCCAGGGGCCCGGAACTTCCTCTGGTTCCCGGGGCGTCATGCGTCTTTTGAGCCCTGGCGGGCAGAGTGGCGCTGCTCCCCCACGAGAAGAGCTGGCATACGGGCTTCTCGACAGGTAGCACAGGTTTCTGCTGAAGGCCCGGGCCGGACGGGACCCGCTGACGACCTTCGTCAGCGGGCCGTGCGCTCTGCCGGGCTCACCTGCCCGGCGGGGTCGGCGGGCGAAGCGCAGGTGTCAGCAGTTCTCCCGAAGGACGTGGATTCCGGAGACCAGGGTGCCTTCGAGCCGGTAACAGTGGTTCTTGTCAGGCTCGTTGATGTACAGGGGCTGGGAGCCTCCCGTCCAGTAGACGGTGGCGGTGACCCCGGTGGCTCCCGCGGGGAAGTACGCCTTCCAGCTGGTCCCGATCGGGCGGTCATGCTGGCAGTAGTTCTTCTTCTCTATGCCCTCCGGTCCCTGCCACTGGTAGCACGTGTCGATGAGCGACCCTGCCTTGTGATCGAACTGGATGTAGTTGTCCGTCGCGGCGGCCGCCGAAGGTGCCGTCAGCACCACGCCGGTCAGGGCCGCCCCCAGGGCGGCGACCGCACATGTCCGCGAACGCTTCGTGTTGCGCACGTTGGGAGTCCACCTCTCGCTTCGGCTGTCGGACATGCCTAACAGCCCTTGTCCGTAATCTTCGGGTTGAAGGTGTAGCCGCTCAGCTCGTAGCAGTGGCTCTTGCTCAGATCGCTGATCTGGGGCGACACATTGCCGCCGCCGATCTGTGCGGCTACGGTCACCTCGACCCTGACGCCCTTCGCGTCGTCGGGGATCTCCACTCGCCAGTCGGTGCCTTTGGGCTTTGCGTAATCGCAGGAGTCCGAGGTCGCCGAGTTCTTCCAGTGGTAGCAGGTATCGACCAGGAACCAGCCGTTGTTGGTGAACCCGATGGACTTTCCCGATCCGGCAGCGCTGGCGGACGGTGCCGTCATGACCGCGCCGCCCAGTGCGAGACTCAGGGCTGCGGCTCCGTATGCCACCGACTTCTTGATATTCCGCGCATTCCGCACAGGTGCTCCTTCGTGAGTTGTCGCGGGTGGACCGACGCCTCAGCGCCCGTTCTTCAGGGTCGCGCCGCACGCGACCACGTCGGTGTCCGCCCGCGCCGCCACCTTGAGGGGGATTTCGGTGCGCAGTCCGGTGATCTTCGCGCCGCCCAACTCGCCGCCCTGGATGGTCACATCGGAGACGCGCTGTTCCATGTCGTGGCCCATCATCAGCATCCCCTTCTGACCCGGCTTGATGGTGATCCTGATGTCGCCGCTCTTCGTCTCGGCGTTCGTCTCGCTGTACTGCGCGGAGGCGCCGACTCCCAACTTGTCCTTGACCAGGGTGATATCGATGCTGCCGCCGACGTTCCAGCCCCAGGTGAAGGTCTTGCTTCCGCTGAGCGTCTGGTTGATTTCCGATGCTCCGGGGCTGCAGTTCTGAATGGGGCCGATTCCCATACCGGCGTTGTCGACATCGAACCACTTCGTCACCTGCTGGGACGACGTGGTCGTGGCCGAGCACGAGACCTTGCTGCTCTTGCACTGGTCCAGGGCCCGCTTGACCTCCGCAGCGGAATTCACCTGATAGCCGTTGTCGTAGGTGACCGAGGGGGATCCTCCCTCCACCCAGGTGTCGGTGTGGCCGTTGACATCGGTCGTTCCGGAGCCCTGTGCGGCCGATGCCGCGGGCGCCGCCAGGGCGAGCGCGGCGGCGACGGCTCCGAATGCGACGCCTATTCTGGAGACGGAGGCGGGGAGGGAGGAGCGGACGCTCGGAGTGTATGTGGGGGGCATTGTTTCCTCACTCGGTGGGTGTGCGGTAACCCGCACTCGGGGGAATGCGGGACGGCGGGCCGCCTCGCAAGTGACGGCAAGTGACGTGTTCAGCAGCCCGTTTCCTGGAGTTTCGGGCGGTCGACGAGACCGGTCACCTCGAAGCAGTGATTCCGGTTGGTGTCGGTCACGACGGCGGTGTCCACCGTGGCGTAGGTGACCACACTGGCGCTGAGGTCGATCTTCGCGCCGGTGGCACCCGCGGGGAAATACGCCTTCCAGGTAGTGCCCACCGGCCGGACGTTGTGGCAGTAGTTCTTGTCCTCCGCGTCCCGCCACTTGTAGCAGGTGTTGGCGAGGATTCCGGCGTTGTTGGTGATCTGGAGGTAATTTCCGGTTCCCGCGTGTGCGGCCGGCGCGGAGAGCACGGTCGAGAAGGTCGCGGCTCCCGCCGCGAGAAGGCCGTACACGGCTCTACGATTGAACTTCACGGTTGCTACTCCCTCTCACACTTCCCCGTGGCATCGGAAGAATCCGATCGTTCGGGACCAAGTCGTTCGATCAGGTCGTTCGGCATGAGTAAGTCATGAGAGAGCTGCCGGATCAATTGATTCCGGATAAGTCTTCGGTACCCGGATTGCGACTCTCGGGGT
Organism: Streptomyces sp. YGL11-2; assembly: GCF_050054615.1. Taxonomy (NCBI): domain Bacteria; kingdom Bacillati; phylum Actinomycetota; class Actinomycetes; order Kitasatosporales; family Streptomycetaceae; genus Streptomyces; species Streptomyces sp. YGL11-2. The sequence continues at coordinate 10,217 of NZ_JBNHIN010000074.1, read as the reverse complement.
AACCACGAGGAGAGCCGGGAGAATCCACGGCACCGGGAACGCGACCACGGCGCCCACAGCAGCTACGGCACACGAACCACGGGACCAGGTCGGTAAGCCCGCAGGCATGCCGGAAGCCTCTCGTCCAAGGAGGATGAGAGGCTTCCGGGGCCGACCGGACGGCAGGGACCGAGCGGCGGCGGGTTCCGTTCCGGGTCCGGCGGCAGCGCCGTAATTGAGGCGAAGGTTGCCGAGTTCAGGAGGAGGTGGCCGATCCACGCTCCGTGCTCACACCACCCGCCTCGGCCATTGCCGCGGCCAGATAAGGGCGGCCGGGGATCCCCAGTTTGCGGTAGGCGCCGGTGAGATGGGTCTCCACGGTCCGCAGCGAAACGACGAGCCGTTCGGCGATCTCCTTGTTGCTGTATCCCTGAGCCGCCAGGGCGCTGACGCGCTCCTCCCCCGCGGTCAGCACGCGGATTCCCCCGGGTCTGCCGACCCGTCCGCCGGCGAGGTGGAGCCGCTGCTCCAGCCGCGCCGCGAGCGTCGTGGCACCGCACCCGGCGGCCAGGTCCAGGCCCCGGCGCAGTGCCTGGCGCGCGCCGGGTTTGTCGTCGCGGCGCATGAGGGCGGCACCGAAGTCGTGGAGCGCACAGGCGAGTTCGAGGCGGGCCGGGGTCGCGTCGAGTACGCTCACGGCCTCGGCCAGCAGGTCGAGCCCCTGGGCACCGCCGATCGCGGTACCGGACGCCCGCAGCGCCACCCCGAGGGCTCGGGGGATCCGGCAGCTGCGGGCGAGGTCGAGTTCCTGCCCGGCGAGCGTACGGGCCGATGCGACCTCGCCCAGGGCGAGATGGGCGGCCACCGCACGCGAGCGCCACGGGTACATCGCGGGGTTGACCGTGCCGACGGCGTCGCAGTGGTGACCGCATTCGCGCAGCAGGGAGAGCGCCGCCCGTGTATGGCCCTGGGTGGTACGCAGCGCTGCCAGGCTCATGAGGAACCGGGGCCGTTCCCAGGCCACTTCCGCCTGCCCGGCCGCGGCGTGCGCGAGGGCGACCCGCTCCGCGGCCTCGGTCCGGCCCAACGCGAGCAGGGCGTCGATCCTGATCGTGTCCAGGGTCAGTGCGTACGGGAGCCGCCCGGTGGGAGAAGCGTGGTCCGCGGCGGCCTTGGTGGTGGCGAGGGCTTCGGTGACGTTTCCCCGGCGCAGTGCCAGGGCGGCCTGGTAGATCCTCAGGGACGCGCCCAGCAGTTCCATGCCCCGGCCCGAGATCTCCTGGGTCAGGTGGTGGTTGAGCCGGTCGGCCGAGTCCAGCGCGTCCAGGTAGAGCAGCGTCTGTGCGACGAAGTAGTGCAGTGGGAACAGGTCGTGCGAGAACGCCGGCAGATTGACCGACGCGCGCTCGACGAGACCGGCGACGTACGGGGCCGGCTCGGCGGCGCGCAGGGCGTGGAAGGCATGTATGGCGAGCAGTTGGCGCTCTCCCGCCGTGCGGTCGGCCAGGTCGTCGTCCGCGCCGGGGGACGGGGCCGGACCCGGACCGGCCACCGACGGTCGCTCGAACTCCATCCACGCGCGCAGCCCGGTCATCCGCAGCGCCGGCTCCCCGTCGACGGCTCCGGCGTACGCCCCGGGCCCGTCGCACAACGCCGCGATCTTCCGGTCCACGCTCGACAGATCCGTACGGGAGCCCCGGGACAGCAGCAGCGAGTAAGCCAGCACGCCCAAGGCGTCGGTGCGGGCCGTCCCGTCGGTCAGCCCTTCGAGCGCACTCGTGACGCAGGAGGTCGCCAGAGCGGCGTCGTAGTGGCTCGCCGCGGTGCCCAGTTCCAGGAGCACCCGGGCACGCTCGGGTGCGTCCAGCGCCTGGTCGAGGGCGGAGCGCAGATAGGTCACCGCGGTCTCCGGCGCGCCGCGGTGAACGGCTTCGGAGGCCGCTCTGCGCAGGACCGGCAGGACCCAGGGTCCGCGCACGGGCCCGGCCGCCAGCACATGGGCCGCGACCTCCTCGTCGGGCCGGCCGCTGAGGCAGGACACCTGGGCGGCCCGCGCATGGCCGGCGCCCAACTCCTCGGGCGACAGCATGCCCAGCACGGTGTCGCGGACGACCGGGTGGGTGAAGCCGGGGTCGCCGTCCGCCCGTAGCAGACCCAGCGACCGCAGTTCCTCTGCCGCGGAGCGCACCACCGCCCGCCCGGTTCCGCAGAACGCGGCGAGCAGGTCCGGTGGTTTGCGGTCGCCCAGGAAGGCCAGCGCCTGTGCCAGCTCCATGACCTCGTCCGACGTCTGACAGAGCCGGTGCGAGATCTCCGCACCGAGCGTCGACAGGTTGACCGTGGGGATACGGTCCAGGAACTCCGCCGTCGGCTTCACGCCACCGCGCTGCGCCTGGCAGAGGAGCGCCCGGACGAACAGCGGGTGCCCGCCCGTGGCGGTGTGACAGGCGGCGCAGAATGCCTCGTCGGGCCGGTCCGTGGGCCATACCGTCCGCACCAGCTGCGTCACGGCGCCAGCGTTCAGCGGCTCAACGGCGACGGTGCGGCAGTTCGCGGGCCGGACGAGCTCGGCGAACAGCGGATCACGCCCCCGGCCCTCGGCACTCCGGCTGGTCACGGCTATCAGCACCGGGTGGCCGTCCGCCCGCCCGACGAAGTGCACCAGCCAGCGCAGCGACGGCTGGTCGATCCACTGCACGGCGTCGATGGCCAGGAGCAGTGGTTGCCGATGGGCCAGCCGGGCGGCGAGACCGTCGAGTTCCCGCAGCGTCGATGCCGTCTGGTCGGCTGCCTCCCGGAGCCGACCTTTCGCGGCGGCACCGTCCAGCGCCCGCAGTGCGGCGGCCGCGGCCCCTTCCGCGAACTCCGTACGATCGGCCGGGGCGCTCTCCGCCAGGAGGGGCTTGAACAGCTGGCGCACCACGCCGAAGGCGAAGGCGCGTTCAAGAGGGTGGCAGCGGGCCCGGAGCACGCGGAACCGCTCATTGCGGTTCCACCAGCTGCTCATCAGGGCCGACTTGCCGATCCCTGCGGGCCCTTCGAGCTGTACGACGCGAGTCCGGCCGGACAGGACTCCGGCGGCCACCGCGTCGATGGCTGCGAGTTCGGGCTCACGCCCGACCACCGGCCAGTCGTCACCGCACGCATCACGGGATTGTACGAACGTCACCAGTTGCTCAACTCTCATCGTCCTTATCTGGTCTTCCAGACGACGTGAGGACCTCGACGGTTGACCCGCGCCCGTACGTGCTACGACCATCTTGCGCGCGCCCTCGGGGTCGCGATCACCGAGGCGATGACCGACCGGGGGCTTGCTGGACGGGGAGCAGGGGCTGACTCTCACCAGCAACGGGACCGACTGCCTGGCCGAACTCGGCCGCGTGCCACCGCCCGCCACGGTGCCCGCTCGTGCCTGGACTGGACCGACCGCCGCCCCCACCTGGGCGGTGCCGCCGTGTGCCGTCGCACTTTCGACTCCGGTTGGATCAGCCGGATCAGTACCCGTCGCGCCGTCGCTCTCACCAACACTGGTCGGCGCGTGCTTCGGAGCCACCTCGGCCTGTCCGACGAGACGCGCACCTCTCTCAGATGAACACCGATCTCACCTGGTCAGACGCTGTCGCGACCCGCGCCGCAACCAGTCGTTCGACACTGACCCACGCTCCTCGCCAGGCCCGGTCGGGCAAGCTGCCCAGGAACCCCAGCGCCTCCTTCCAGACACGCTCCGCCGCCTCCGCGTCGTAGTCCGGCAGGTCCCGGTCGGTGAAGAAGTGGCCGGCGCGGCATAGCGGACCACCTCGATGTCCGCGCCGGCCCGACACATCCGGAAGTACCGGAAGTTCAGCCAGTCGTGCGGCTCGTACGGGTCTGGCTCGGCAACGTGCAGCTGCACCGGCAGGTCATGGGCGGTGACGCCCTTGGCGATCTCGGAGGTGCCGCCCATCAGGAGGAGCCCGCGAGCCTTCTCGTCACTCAGGGCGAGGTTCTCCACCACCGTGCCGAAGGACAACCCGGCACAGACCAGCCCGCGGTCGGAATACGGGGCGACGGCGGCGTGCGCCCGAATGAAGATCCACCATCGTGAAGTCGCCTGTCGCGGGGCGGGTTTGAGTCGTTGATCGTGTGCTCGTGCTGGTCGCGGGCGGTTGCCGAGGCGCAAGGACGTCTGCCGTTTCGGCGAATGCGGATCCGTGGATTCCCCGGTTGTGCGTGAGGACCAGCTGCACTGAGGTGGTCCAGCGTGGCCGCCTGGCGGGCGAGTTGCTGCGGACGGTAACGAGTGACCAGCGTGAGTAGGGTGCCCCATCGGATCAGGGAGGGCGCCAACTCGGCTGCGGTCAGCAGCATCCAGGGGTCCCCGAAGGGACGCCTCTGGTGCGCTCGGTGCAGTACGTGGTCCCGGCGTTGGCTGACGCTCGCACGTTCTCGTTGATCAACTCGGCTCGCGGCCGACGTCTCGTCATGGGACCAGCAGCCCCCAGGAGAGAGCCCAGGGGATGAAGAGCAGCCCGCCGGCGAGGAGCATCGCGAGCCGGACGGCGCCGCCGCCGTCCCGCCTTCGCCACCAGGCGATGGTGGTCGCCACCGTGGCGGCCACCGCGGTCGCGGCGAGGGCCTGCAGGCCCAGCCAGGGCAGGGTGCGGCCGCCGAGCAGCGGGCTGTCGGCCTCCGGGAACAGCCCCGCCGACGACACCAGCCACAGGGCACAGGAAACGGCGCCGGGCATGGAGTCGGACACGCCCGCGTGCCTGAACAGCTGCTCGTCGGCCCAGGCCGTCTGTCGGGCGGGGGGCAGCCCCGCGGCGCCGATCGTCACGACGAACCGGACGTCCAGTGACTTCGCGGCGGCCAGCGACACCGCCCAGGCTCCCTCGCTCAGCCCCCACAGGCCGCTGCGGGCGGGGTCGACGCCAGGCTGACGGTCCAAGGTACGCCGAGCGGCCAGCGCGTCGTCGCCCAGCTGGGCGTAGTCGTGGTGGAAGGTCGAGTAGCCGACGGTCCGCTTGTTGTAGACGAGGGTGACGACGCCGCGTCGGGCATGGCTCTCGGCCTCGGGGCGCAGGGCAGTGGTGGCGGGGGTCGCGTGCACGGCGCTGGTGGAACCACCGACCATCACCAATCCGGGTCTACGGGTCGCCTCAGCAGGGAAGTTCGAGGGGGCGAAGACGGTGCCGTGCAAGGTGAGCCCGCCAGAACCGGTGAAGGAGACGGAGCGGGTCGTGACCGGCGCAGGGGCCGGTGGGGCGGCGGCAGCGGTGCCGGTCAGCAGCGCGGTCGCCGCAACAGCCGCGGCTGACGCGGCTGACGCGGCTGCGACGGATTCGAGACGGGCGCATACCCCCACTCTGCTGCGCACCACGCGCCTGTCCCATCCGAACACCCTTCTGCAGGAGCGGGGGTTCGCCCCGCCCGACCCGAGGGCTTGCCCCCTCGACTTCCGTCGTTCCGACTGCTCATGGGGGCTCAAGCGACGCTGGCCTAGGCCCAGGCTCACCGGTCGTTGACGGAGCCACGGCGAACGAGATCGGCCATAGGAGTCGCCGAACCCGGCCATCCGTGCGCCTTATGGCCGCACCCACACGGTGACCGGCCCCGGACCGTCCGGGAGCCTCCCGCGAGGACCGTGTCCGTTCGGGACAGCCCTGGACTCAAGGCGGCTCCAGCAACGCCCGATAACGGGAACGGAATCCCCCGGTGGAAAGAGTGCTTCACTCACATGTCAGCTCGCGGACGGGCCGGCGAGGCCACGAAGACGGCTCCGCCGCACAGCCGCGATTCCCCATCTCCCGAGACGGAGGACGACCTCATGGGTTCGCTTGATCTGACCGGACGCGTGGCCCTGGTGACCGGGGCGACCAGCGGCATCGGCGCCGCCACCGCGACGCTGCTGGCCCAGCGCGGAGCACACGTACTGGTCGCCGGCCGCGACAGCTCCCGCGGCGAATCAGTCGTCGCCGCCATCCGCGGCCGCGCAGGCAAGGCCGACTTCATCGCCGCCGACCTGCGCGAGGCGCAGTCGGTGCGACAACTCGCGCGGCGGGCAGTGGAACTGGGCGACGGCCGGGTCGACATCCTGGTGAACAACGCCGGCGTCTACCCGTTCGGGCCCACCGACGAGGCAACGGAGAGCGAGGTCGACACCGTCTACGCGCTCAATGTGAAGGCGCCGTTCCACCTGGTGGCGGAACTCGCGCCGGCGATGGCCGAGCGGGGCAGCGGCGCGATCGTCAACGTGAGCACCATGGTCGCCGCGTACGGGGCCGTGGGCATGGCCCTGTACGGGTCGAGCAAGGCAGCCGTGGAGCTGCTGACCAAGGCGTGGGCGGCCGAGTACGGCCCGCGCGGGGTACGGGTCAACGCCGTGCGCCCCGGGCCGGTACGCACGGAGGGCACGGCCGGCATGGGGGAAGACCTCGACGCCCTGGCCGCCCAGGCCCCAGCCGGCCGACCGGCCGAGCCGGAGGAGATCGCCGATGCGGTCGCCTACCTGGGCAGCGACGCGGCGAGCTTCGTCCAGGGCGCCGTGCTCCCCGTGGACGGCGGCCGCACAGCCGTCTGACGCGCGCGGCCCCACGGCGTCCGTCGCAGCAGGTGGTTCGCGGCCGCGCCCTCGTCGAAGGGCTCAGCGCCCGCATGAACCGGGACGACCTGGTCCAGCTCACCGGCCGTAGCCGACAGCGAGTGACGGACGCGGCACACGAGGTCGCACAGGCGCTCTCCACCCGGGCCCGCGTCGAGGACGAGGTCCTGCGTTCGTCGACGCCTGGCAGGAGCCGCTGCGCATCCTGGTGAACAACGCCGGCGTCATGACCTGCCCCGAGCAGTACACCGAGCGGGGCTGGGAGTGGCAGTTCGCCACCCATCACCTGGGCCACTTCGCCCTCGCCACCGGGTTGCACCACGCACTGGCCGCCGACGGCAACGCCCGCGTGGTGGCCGTCAGTTCCGCCGGGCACCAGCAGTCGCCGATCGTGTGGGACGACATCAACTTCGCCTTCCGCCCCTACGACCCCTGGCTTGCCTACAGCCAGTCCAAGACCGCCAACGTCCTCTTCGCGGTGGAGGCGAACCGCCGCTGAGCCGACGACAACATCACACGCCAACGCACTCATGCCCGGCGCCATCTACACGAACCTGCAACGCCACACCGGCGGCCGGGGCAGCTCCCGCGTCCCTGCCGAGCTGATCAAGACCGTCGAGCAGGGCGCCGCGACCTCCGTCCTCCTTGCGACCTCACCGCTCCTGGAAGGTGTCGGGGGCGGCCACTTCGTCGACAGCGCCACGCACCCGCGCACCTCCAGACGGTGCACCGGGAAGCGCGCCGCCAGCTCCGCCCGCAGCGCCGTCAGGCCGTCCCCGCGGTTGTGGAACACCCCAGCCCGTTGAGGAGCGCCAGCTCCGCCTCGCCTGCCCGGCCCACACCCCGGCGGGCAGCCCCGCGATCCGCGCGCCACCGCCTCCATGCCCCCCGTCTCCGACCTCGCGCCCGGCGGAGGCCCGGACGCCTCGCGTCCTTCGGCACGGGTCTGCCACGAATCCTGCGATGGCCCGCGAGTTCGCCGTGACCTCACACGGAGTCTGATCAGGTGGTTCGCGGCCCTCGGCCCCCGCCCCCTTTATGAGGGAGCATGATGGTTCTTCGGAATCCTCGAAGAACCATCATGCTCCGTGTGAGCCCATCGGTCCGTCCGCTGAGCTGACCTGCGACAACGAGGGGCGAAAGCCAGGACGAACCTACGGGATGTCGTACAACGCGCAGCATCCTCCGGGGTCCGGATGACCGTCCGGGCCCCTCACCCTGCACGGACAGGCATCCCGTGTAAGAGCGCCGGCGCCCTGAATTCGCTGGTCACCAGGGTTGCGTGGCCAACGCCCCGGGCTGTACGAAACCAAGGGAAGCAAGGCTTGCGCAGCTGTGGCGGCCCTGGCCCGGGGGGATCGGGGGCTGGCACGCAGCCTGACCTACCGGTCCCGTTGTCCCGCGGCCATCTCCTCGGCCACGGGACAACGGCGACCGCATCGGCGGGCAACGCCGACAGCCCCGCCGGCCCTGAACAGTGAACCGGCGGGCCTGCCCCACACCCTGATCGCGGTGCCCGGAGACAGCCGCTCAGCCGAATCGGAACCAAGCCTTTGATGACACCCGCTCACATCCGCAGATCCTCATCGCCTGGCCCGGCCCGGCTGAACGCGCGGCACCCGACGCCCCGTCGGCCTACCGCCAGTCATGGCGGCCGTGCCGCCATCCGCGGAAGCCGTCGTGGTCGTGCCGCCATCCCTCACCCCGGAATCCCTCACCGCCGTGCCGCCATCCGTCACGGTCGTGGTGGTAGCCGGGGTGACGGCCGTGGTAGCCGTGGTGACGGCCGTGGTCGTAGCCACGGTCCGCGGCGGAGGCAGGAAGTGCGCCGACGCCGATGACCGCGCCGGCCACGAGCACGGCGGCGGCGATGCGCTTGCTGTAGGACATGAAAGGTTCCCTTCCTCGCGCAATACGGCGAGAGCCCCGCCGATTGCTACACGGATCTGCCGGCTGGTCACCGGCAAAGGGAATCCTCCCGATCAACCACCCCGAATCAGCTTGAACGCGCCGTAAGTTACCAATCCGGAACAATGCACCACTTTCTCCCCAATGCCGTGTGCCACCAGCGTGACATCGGCGACAGACACCACAACGGCGCGCACCCCGGCGTCAGCTCCTCGCGCTACGGGCGATGCGGTACAGCACGTTCGGACGCAGTGGCCCTTCGGGCGCGGTGGGGTCGTCGAAGTCGCCGTCCGGGTCCCGCGTCATGCCGATCCGGCGCATCACCGCCTGCGAGCGGAGGTTGGTGGCCGTTGTCACGGCAAGGATTTCGGGGAGTCCAAGAGTGTCGAAGCCGTAGGCCACGACTGTCAGTGCGGCCTCGGTGGCGTAGCCCTGCCCCCAGGCCGAGCGGGCGAGCCGCCAGCCGATCTCCACCCCTGTGAACGGCATGTCGTCATCCACCTGATCCAAGCCCGCGAAGCCGATGAACTCGCCCGTGGCCCGCACCTCAACCGCCCACCACCCATAACCTCGCTGGTCGAACTCGGCCTGGAACCGCGCCACGGAAGCATCGCTCTGCTCATGGGTCAGCAGATCGCCCAGGTGCTCCCGAACCTCAGGATCGGCATTCATCACCGCCCACGGTTCAAGGTCAGAGTCACGCCATCGACGGAGGGTGAGGCGATCGGTACGCAGTTCAGCCATACCGCCCAGCCAACGTGAGCTACGAGCCGGAGGCAATCCCTTTTTCTTCAGGGCGACAGGACACTCCCCGTCAGGATCACATCCACGGCCGGACGAACAGGTCCCCAGACGTCGCCCGACAGCACCGGCGTCCTGCGGGAGATCCTGAAGGGGCCCTACCGCGATCGGGGCCGCCACATCACGCTGATCACCTCCACCCCCGAGAACAGCTCTACCCCTACCAGTTCGTCTGGTGGGGTCACTTCGTCAAAGAGGAGAAGGCCGCGAGCCGGACCGCGCAGCACTGGGCAAGCCGTGCGAGTGCCCGGCGTGGTGCAGGCCGTGCGCGCCGGAGCGAGGTTAGACAAGGGGCATGGCCCGAACCCCGGGCCGCTCCTCGCGTGAGCGTCGACAGCGGCCGCCAGGCTCTCCGAAGCCGCCGAAGCGGCGTTCCCGGCCCCAGGCGAGCATGAGCAGCGTCGCCGGGCAGATGTTCATGCTGCAGGCGCTGATCATCGTGCTGCTCGTGGCGGCGGCTGTGGCCTCGCTGGCACTGATGGCACGGAACGACAGATTCCAGGCGGCGCGAGCCCGCTCGCTGGCCGCCGCCGAGAGCTTCGCTCACGCCCCCGGCCTGCCCTCCGTGCTGCGCGGCCCGAACCCGGCTTCCGTGCTCCAGCCGCTGGCCGAAGCGGCCCGCAAGACGGGCAATGTCGACTTCATCGTCGTCATGAACCGGGACGGCATCCGCTATTCGAGCCCGCGGCCGGAGCGGATCGGCACGAAGTTCATCGGCACCATCGGACCGTCGTTGACCGGCCACGTCACCATCGAAAGCCTCCAGGGTCCCGTCGGCGAGGAGATACAGGCCGTCGTGCCGGTGATGGACGGGGGCAGGGTCGTGGGCATGGTGGCGTCCGGGCTCAAGGTCAGCAAGATCAGCGGTGCCGCCGACCGGCTGCTCCCGTTCCTCATCGGCGCCGGCGCCGGCGCGCTGGCCCTGGCCACGGCCGGGACGGCTCTGGTG
>NZ_JBNHIN010000073.1:0-34065 GCF_050054615.1 Streptomyces sp. YGL11-2 | reverse complement strand
CCACCCCAACCATCAGGTTGGTCCCACCAACCAAACCCACCAGCAAACACCGCAAAAAACCCTAAATCACTGGTATTGGACCTAAAAGATGTGGCGAGCCGACGGCGTATGCGGGCATCTGGGTGGGCGGTCGTAGGTTCGGCGATGGGAAGGCCCGGCGGACGTTGGTGGGCCGTTAGCGGGGCTCTGAGGGGTGTTCAGCGAGGTTGCCGAGGGCAGCAGTATCGCGGGCAAGTCGGTTGAATATGGCGCGGGTTGCGTTGGGGTTTGGCTGGTGTGGTGATGGTGTGTGCGGTGTTGGTTCAGGTGGTCCGTCGCCCGTTGGCTGGACGGGTATGGGGTGCTGTTGTGCTGCCTTGCGGTCGTGTTCGGCTTGCAGGCGTGCGGCAATGTCGGTGAGTGGGGCGGGTTCGGGCTGGTAGTCGTCTGGTTCGTCGTCGCTGGCTTGAGGGATCGGTGGGGTGTGGGCGGGTATGGGGGTTGCATTGATTTGTTTCCGCGAGCTTTCGGTTCTGCGCCGTGCCCGGTATTTTCGCATGCGTTCTCGTTGCGCAGTTTTACATTGTTCGCATCTGCATCCGTCTCGGTATCGTCCGCCGGTTCCGTGTGCGGAATCCTTGCCGATGAATTCTCGTGAATTCATGGTGCGCTCCTCTCGCGCGTGCGGGGTGTCTTCTCCGCGTGCCATCGCTACAGCATCGCTACCCCTAAGAACAACCTTCAGGACGCCCCGGATAATTCCGGCCTCACTGAAAGAGGTTTCGGAACCCTGCAAATCTGCGCGGAAATAGCTACCGGACGACTATGGGTCTTCCGTAAGGGCGTGCGGCTTGGGGCTGAGTGCTTTGGAATCGACCCACATGGCCAATACGACATCGGGCGCAATGAGTTGCGAATGGTAGCCGATGCGCACTGTGTTTACACCGACATCGGCAGCCACTCGTTTAGCGGCGGTGCGGGTAATGGCGTGAGCCTGGAGGGCGTTTTTTATGTGTGCGCCGTTGAAGAATCGAACCATGGTGGCATGGTTGACAGTGACGGGAAAGCCGAGCGCCCTATACGGGTCAAGGTGGTTGGGAATGGCCCCGTTTCTTTCCGGGATTTGGAACGACTCCACGCGGTTTCGTATCTCCTCGGATTCATCGTTGACGATCCGGGCTATCTCGCGAGTGGTCAGGTTGGCGAAAGCGTGCCGGATAATGCTGCGGTCTTCGTGTGGGTACTGGGTGAATACCTGTCCGAAGTTATCAATCATCTGGTGTTGCACGTCGTCAATGCGGTTGGACTCCTTGCCGATGTGAACAATTTCCTTCGCCCGGACGGTGCGGCGGAACAGGAGTCCGTTATAGGAGTGGGCGCAGGGTTTACCGTCGGACATGGCGGACTTCCACTCCCGGTGGTGGAGGTACTGGAGTAGCACGATGCGATGTGCTCGGACCGGGATGCACGCTGAATTGGCGGGGCCTGTGGTGACGCGTATTGGTGGCGCTGCGGGGTCGGTGAGTGTTTGCCATTCCTGCGTGAGCCATGCGGCAGGGTCGGCGCTATAAGGGGCGAGAAATCGCCGGGGGAAGGTTTCCCCTGGGTTGATTTTAGTCCGGTCTTCGCTGACCAGGAGAACGAAATTGAAGGGCTTCACCATGTCTCGGTATTCCTTATCCTGGTTCCATCGATGGAAGGCACGCATCACAAATGGTGAGCTGATGGTGATCTGCGAGAGGGCCGGATTCCTCGCCCATTCCGGATCGGGCGCCTGCTGGCCGTGGGCACGGTCTACGATCCATTGCCACGTCTGCCGTATCCAATCGCGTCCGGCGGGATCGTCTGGGTCGGCGGGGTTAAGGTAGAGACCGAGGCCGTGTTGCATGAATGCGTCCTTTCCGTCGATGGCTCCCGGCACGACGGGAGCGCCGTTCTCGTAGGTGAAAAGGCAGTAGCGTTTTGCACTGATGGCGTATCCGTAGACTTGATTGGCTTTATTGGTGCTGCCGGTTTCGTCTTTGAGTAGTTCGGGGATGTTGCGGCGGTCGTACGGGTTGAGTCGGTTGATGGTGTCGCGGATGCGCTGCACTTGGGCGTGACTGAGTGCCGTAATTGCGGCGCGGCCGTCCGGCATTCGCTTCGGTCCGCCATCGCACGGGATGCGTCCACCGTTTCGATTAGTCACGATCGCCATGGAATCGGTGTCGCAGAAAAGCCACGTCCCGCCCGCGTCTGTGACCAGTTTCTCGACAATGGCCAGCATGAGCCGAGCGGCCCCAGTAATGACTGCCCCGATGGGCGGATAACAGAATTCCTGTGCCTGCTCCACAGCGTTGGGTGTGCTTTCCCATGGCTGATCATAGATTCCATAGGCAGGCGTGCCCCGAGGTGGGGCGGAATCGTTGCGAAGCATCTCGACGTAGATTCCATAGCTGCCGGAGTTCGCCAGGACTTTCAAGGCTTCCGCATTGCGTTTCACTTCCTGCCCGGAGGCTTCCGAGGATATCTTGGCCTTGATGGCCGCGCGACGCTCCACCACCATTTTGAAAAAGTCATCGCGCGCCGGGTCGATGCGTTCGGTTCCGCCGAGCGCGACCGAGGCGAGAGTATCCAGCTTTTCCGCACCGGGAACGAACCGCACGACAGCGAGGATTTTCGGTGCTTTCCCGGCAAGTAGGCAAGAGGCGAGAACATCGGACATGGTGTACCACACGGGAATTCGGCACGTGAACCTATTGATTCCTACGTTGTAGGCTTCGGTCCCGTAGTGCGCTCGCACGGGCAGGACATCGCTGTCAGGGATTATCTGAACGAATCCGGTGAGCTTCGGCCAGATATTCGGGTCGAGGACGGCAGGGGCGCCGTTGTGTGCGACAGTTTCGGCAAGGCGGATGAACTGCTCGGTTTCCTCCTTTCCATCAAGTACCGTGAGTGTTTTTGCGGTCACGTGGTCCCATAGGTGCATGAGCGTGTTCACCGTGGGATACATCGATGTGAAGTCGCATACGGTGACCGGGACGACAGTATTTCGAATATGGGCCTCCGCGCGCCCGCCGTAAAAAGTCGCCACGCAATTCCCCATCAGCAGCGGATCGGCCGGGATTCCGGGGCGTTCCAGCATCGGAGTAATTCCCATCTCCCGCAGGTATGCCTTAGCGATCGATGCGGGCGAAAAGACCTTTGACGGAGGCAGGTTGATCGGGTGGTGCACGTATTCGGAAAGCGCCCGTACACACAATTCCGTCGTGGCCCGTACGTCCTGGCGCGCATAGGCAACGTATTGCTTGGTAATAGTGCCGTGTTCCTCTACCCGGGCCTTGTGCAGCTCCTTGGGCAGAGCGAACATCTCACAGGCCGCCGCCAGGCTAGTGGCCCGGTTGGTCATCCCCCAAATCAACTGCCGCAGATCGAGGAACTGGCGACGCTTGGCGCTCAATTCCCGGTCCGCCTTCGAGTCCGCCGAGAAAGTCCAAGAGATGGCAGCCTTCTTGGAATCCATATGCCGGATCGTCAGACGCGGCCGGTAGCGGTTCTGTTCGCGCTCGGTGATATGGCGGTGGCGACGCGAGCATTCGACTAGGCATGGCGCGACATCGGGGAACATCCGCAGGCTAAATGATCCCTTGCGGGCCACCTTCACCGCCCCATCGGCAGCGCGGGTATTGCGCGCGTCTCCGAATCCGTAGGCAAGGCGTGAAAGATCGAAGGGGAGATTGAATCCTACGAGCGTCGCATCCCCCAAAATATTGCCCTTGCGGTTCTTCCGCGCGACGCAATAGCGCCACACGTATTGCTCCATGAATTCAGTCCGGGTCACCAGGTCGATTCCACGCGCCGCCGTGTACTGCTCCAAAATCCCATAACCGACCGGATCGGTCTCTGGCAGATCATCGGCGTGGAAGGCAACTTCTGTCTCCACATGATGCGAGAAATACTCTGCCCTTCCATTGGCATTCTTTCGCCATCGCAGCCGGGCGAGTCGGGCGAATCCGAAAGTGAGGGACTGGGCCGTATCGATGGTGGTTTCTGTGTCAATGACGAGTATCCGGCGTGGAGGGTCTACCGGGGCGCTCGGGTGTGGCACGGTTCCGCGTTTCCCGGTCCACGCGCGGAATGCCACGGTCAGGTACTCATCCGGGTTCACTGCACACTCAGCCAGATCAAAAATGCAATGAACGCTTCTGCGGCGAATGATGTCGCCGGTTTCCCGGACGCTTCGCAGAACTGTGTATATGCAGCCCACAGGGATTCCATCTGCCGTGCGGTATCCGGATGGGCCACTGTGCCGGGTTCTTCCGCCATCGCCGATGATGGCCGGTAGGTGAATCCCGCCGTCTCTCGCAACGCCAATATCATGCCGTGCGCCGCAGCCATTTCGACGGGCAGGCCCGCGCTTTCGTAGGCGCGGGCGGCAAGGTCGATAATCGCCAGGCCGATTCGCTGAACGGCATCGGATGACGTCCAGGTCCGTTCGTGGACATCCGCGATTGTCAACGCGTTGTGGCAATCTGGGCACACGTCGATCGTGATGTCACTGTGTCGCCATCCGCCGATGTGATGGGATTCTATCCGGCCCGTTCTGCCGCAGCACGCGCATACGCCCGTCATGGCTCACTCCACATAGATGGACTCGTAGGCAAAAGGCTCCACACGGGCCCATAGCTCAATATCCGTGGGATCGCTGGCGAACTCAGCCGGCGGGTGTCCGCCGGATCTTTTTCCCTCGTATCGCTGTAACCGCCTTTCGGCGCCTGGCTTGCCTTCCAGGAAATTCCGCACATGCGCCCAATGCCGCGCTATCGCTTCCCGCTCGGCACGGCTCAGCCCACCGACTTCAACCGTTTCCACGGAATTTCCCAACTGCGCGAGCACGTACATGCTTTTGAAGTACTTGCCCGGCTGCATCCGCACATCGCGTGGCGTCCGCTCCTCCGCATCCCGTGCAAAGGGGCGGAACGTACCCCGGTTGTACATCTCCCGTGCACTGCGCCGCGAAATCCCGTATTCCTCAGCAATGCGCGCGGCTCGTTCCCGCGATCGGGGCGACAAGTCACCCCACGATTTGCGCGGGCCGCTTCGCCCCGTCATTTCACCTCACCAACACACCGCGCAGCGACCGCACCCCGTCCCATCGCGAAACGCCATAGCGGGCCGGAGCGCCGGGCAGGTCCGGCGGGAACATCCGCCCGTTGAAAATGGCCCAGCATATCCAGTTCACCCGCTCACGGTGTGCCGGGTGGGGGCGTTGCAGCCCGTACCGCCATGCCCCCTGTGCAGCCTGGATACGCTCCGGGATCGTCCAGCCGTGGTCCAGGTACCAGCGGTGCGCCGAGCACGACCAACACCCGCACGAACCCAAATCGCCTGTGCAATCCGTCCAGCACTTTCCGCACGATTGCGTGTTGCCGCTCATCAAATGCCGCAGCCAAAAAGAACGCTTCGTACCGCAATCACAAAGCGCCCGGCAGCGCCCCCGCTCCCCGAGTTCCAGCAAAACGAGATGACCCAACCGGTCGCCTGGAAGTGGGTGAATTTCCTCCGGCGTGCCCGCAACGCGCACCGGATTATCATCGTCCATGAAGAACGGCGGCGCATACCACGTGATGGCCTCACGCCGGTAAATCACGGATTCGCTGTTTTCGGTTATCATGGCTACCATCCCTTTCAAGCAGTCTCGGCCCGCCGCCCGACCCATCGGACGGCGGGCCTCTCTTCTTCTATGCCGCGTTCTTCGGTCGTCGGCTCGGCTTGATCCTGGCGACCTTGCGTGCCTGCTCCTCCGGCACTCCGCCTGCCACGTCCAAAGCGAACCGAACCAGCTCTGAAACCGAAGAGTTCGGATACATCCTGCGAACCTTCTCCAACTCCTCCACTGGAATATCCGCATCCACCCGCCCGCCACGCTCGGCAAGACTGGTCGAATTCGCGAAAACGACCGCACGGGCATCGGATGCGGGCATCAACAGGCGCAGAAGAGAGAACCTGACCACCTCCGCCTTGTTCGCACCGTCCAAGCGGCTTTCATACGCAGCCTTACTCAACGCCCCGTCGTTAATGTAGGCGGCTATCGATACCTGCATTCCGGGCACCCCTTCCCTGGGTCTGTGCCGTTGCTGTTATCGAAGGTAGGTCGATGCCAAGGAGAAAAGCAAGCGTCAGGATAAATACGCTTCTGACCTGCGCGTCTACAAATTGAAGAAGAATTGCGACGGCGGCCTACAAATTCATACGGAATGAAGCAGAGAATCCGAGTCGATTCAAGAACGAATCCACGAGGAATGCCGACAGAACTGCGACAAGAGAGGGAAGAAATCCAACGGAAGTCCCGTAGAAACCGGGTCCGTTCCTGTGAAACCCCTGCCCAGTCAGGCACCCGGCCGGTATCGTGGGCCCCACAACAACAAAGAGCCCCGGCCAGCGCGCCAACGCCGGACCGGGGCAGCACCGAACGGGATAGGAGCCCGAACGATGCACAACCAGGAGACTACCCCCGTCGCGCTCACCTACGACAGGGAATCCAGCGACCCACGCGTGATCGTCGCCGACGGCATGGGCGTCAAACTCACCGTCCGCGCCGGTCGCCTCACTATCGCCGACGGCATCGGCAGGCACCGCCGCACCCGCACCCTGGACCGCGCACAACGCACCGTCGAACGGATCGTCATCCTTGCTGACACCGGATTCCCCAGCTTCGATGCGCTGCGCTGGTGCGCAGACAACGGCATCACCGTGCACGTCCACGACCGCGACGGACGCACCATCGCTGAAGCCGGAGCACTGCCCACTCCAGACGCCCGGATCACCCGCGCACAGGCCCTGTGCGGCGAAGGCAAGTCCCACCAAGTCACTGGATTGGCCATCACGAAAAAGTTGTTGACTGGCAAGCTGTCTGGACAGGCAGACATCGCACAGACACTGCTTGGCCAACCGTCCCGCGCCGCCGCTATCCGCGCATGCGCTACCGCAGTCAACGACGCCGACACCATCGCCACCGCCCGGGGGTTCGAGGGCAAGGCCGCCGCAGAGTACTGGGCTGCCTGGACCGGCACCGTTGAAATGGAGTTCACCGGGAAGCGCGCCGCCACGCTCCCGACCGAGTGGACGGTGTTCATCGGCAGGGAATCGCGCATCGGCCGTTCCCCGCGCCGTGCCACCGAACCAGTCAATGCCCTACTGAACTATGCCTACCGGGTTGCCGAGTCTGCATGCGTCACTGCCTGCCGCGCCTACGGCATCGATCCAGGCATGGGTATCTCCCACGCAGACAAGGACGGTCGCGACTCCTTCGCCCTGGACCTGATGGAAGCCGTCCGCCCGGCCGTGGACCGCTTCGTTCTGGGGATGCTCGGGTACGGCTGCGACACCGGGCGGGAGTTCACCGCCGCCGACTTCACCCAGACCCGCGACGGGACGTGCCGGGTGTTGGCGCCCCTCACTCATGAACTCGCCGAACGGCTCTCCGGCTGGTTCACCGACGCAGCCCATCACGCTGCCGATGTGCGGCGCACGCTGGCTGCCGTGGCGACTGGGGACGTGCCTGCCGCACCCCGCCCGTCCGGTCCCACCGGCCGCAGCCTTCCCACCGCAGCACGGGGCCCCCGCCGCACCACCGCGCCACGTCCCACCCGGCCCGCCAGCACGAGCAAGCCCGTCCGTGCGACAGTCGCCACGTCGAGTCCAACCCTTCCCCAGTCAGGGGAACTTGAACGGGCTTCACTCCCCACCTGCCTGTCCGAGCACGCCAAACCCACCGACGTGCTTCCTGACGACCTGTGGGCCACCGCTGAACCCCTACTGCCCGTACCCGTCCAGGAGAACCGCGCGGACGCACGCGCCGACCGCCGGGCGGTACTGGCTGGCATCGTGGCCGTACACGTCCTCGGGTGCTCCCCGTCAAAGCTTCCGCCGACTCTGGGCACTTCCCGTCGAACCGTCCAGCGCCGTTACGCTGCCTGGCAGGCCGATGGGACATGGGCACGGCTCCAACCGCTCCTGGACACCTCCCAGCACGTCCAGGGCATGCTCACCGCAGTCTGATCCGGTATGCGATGGGTCCCGTACCGCGATCGGTCTGGGACCCGTCCCGTGCCAACCTCCGTAACTCTGCGTCGATTCCGCGGGACGCGCCGGCGGGACCCTGTGCCCCACGATGTCCGAATCGGGGATCACCCTGCGTTGCTCTCGACGGTCCATGCCAACACCGCCCGTCGGCAGGCTGTACGTGAACCAGCGGTGTTCTGTATGTCATCCCAGAGACGTACAGCGGCCCCGGCCGGAGTGGTGAGAGGGCAGCGCCCGCCCGTCTGAGGGAACGCGGGCGGGCCGGGGCCGTGTCTATTTGGTGGCCTGCCGGTACTCCGCCCAGCGACGGGATGCGGCAACCATACGGGCGGTCCACGGGTCCGGGGCGTCTCCTGCGATCTCTTCCCAAAGGTTGGCGCTGGCTTGTGCGAAGGCGTCAATGCCTTTGGTGGGGGCGGTATGCCAGGCAGGCACTCTGCCTGCCCATTGTTCAGCTGATTTGGGATCGTGGCCACCAGCGGAGATCAACCAAATTACCCAGTAACCGGCGTCCAGCCATGCGGCTCCGCGCGTCGCCCATGCCCAGTCAACGAAGTGTGCACGATCATCAACAAGAACGTTGGCGTTATTCAAATCGGTGTGTAGCAGGCTGGTGCCGGTGAAGAGTTCGAGTTCCGCAGGGTTGGCCGCGTAGCGTTCTAGACGTTGCTCAGCGTGCTTCAACTCAATGGCCGGGCACGGAACTTCGCCCAACCTGCGCAGAGCGTCTGCAACCTTTGGCAGGTCTGGTGAGCCTGGTGAGTAGTCCGCGTGATGTCCTTCCAGGGCCTCGAATCCCAATAGGTCCCAACCGGCTGTTTCAATACGCCAGAGCAGTACGGGGGCGATTCCGCGAACGAAGGGGTTCACCTCAGCTTCTCGGCGCTGAGTCCATACGCGTTTGTGGTCGGTTCGGAGTCCCTTTACGTGACAACTGCCAGTCTCCGAATATACGCGTGCGGCGATTTCGCTATTGAATCCTTCGGTTGCCGCTTCGATCTTTAGAACCGGCCCGGTCTGCTCTTCGATGGCATGGAGCACGGCTGTGGGCAGTTCTTCAANACTGCCAGTCTCCGAATATACGCGTGCGGCGATTTCGCTATTGAATCCTTCGGTTGCCGCTTCGATCTTTAGAACCGGCCCGGTCTGCTCTTCGATGGCATGGAGCACGGCTGTGGGCAGTTCTTCAAAGGCGATACGGGTTGTAGCCACGGTCCTCACACTCTCATACGACGGGCCGCGCGGGCCTCACGACGTGTGAACGCCGTGGGGCCCGCGCGGGGTGCGGTGCAAACTGTCGCTTACCGGTATGGGTTGTCGTCGTTGCAGCCGGGGATAGTGCCTTCCGTCAGCGCTTCCACGTCGTCCACGATGACGAGGCCGACGGGTTCAGGGCTTGTCGGGGCAGGGGTGGCCGACTGGGGGAGCGTCGTCACGGGAGGGGTGATCTCCACGTCAATTGCGGTCATGCTGCTCTCCGTTTCCGTGTTGACAGTAGGTGCTGAGTGGTGCCTTCGCTTCCTGGTACGCCTTCGCGAGCGGTCGGCAGACTCGGCACGTCGCGGAGAGCTGACAGCCGCTACAGCCGCCGGAGCGAAGCATTTGGGCATCTGCGATGGCAGGCAGACGCAAGAGGCCGTCCAGTCCCTCAGTCATCAAGTTGATGGGGTTCTCTCGCCCCACCTTGCACATGGTCGCCAGTCCGTGCGGGTCCACGTGGAAGAACGTGTGTCCGGCTGGGCAGCCCTTGAAGATCGTGGACTTATCCAGGAACCCCGGGGCTTGTGTGGCAAGTGGCTCGGGTCCGCCGTCGTACGTCGGTGAGATGTTCGCGTATTCCTTGTACGTTGCGGCGTACTTCTCTGCCATGCCGCGCATGGCGTTAACTTCGTGTGCATTGTGCTTCGTAATGATGAGGGCGAGTTCGAGTGGAACACCGGCTTCTTCGGCTGCGCTGAGTCCCTTCTTCAAGAGCTTGAATGCTCCCGGCTTTCGAGTGAGGGAATCAAAGCTCTCTGCGGACGCGCCGTATAGCGACACGGTTACCTTGTGGGGCGGCATGTTCGCGAGGAGTTCGATCGTTTCGGGTCGATGGAGTCGAGACCCGTTCGTAAGAATCTCGATCATCATTCCCAGGCTGTACGCCTGCCGGTAAGCGTGATGGAAATCTCGGTCAATTGTGGGTTCGCCACCCGTGAACTGAAGCCAGAGGACCCCCGCGTCACGCAGTAGAGCTAACAATCGGTCTTTCTCGTCTCGCGGCAGTCCAGCGAATTTCCGTTCCGCTAAGTAGCAGTGTTCGCAGTTGTAGTTGCAGCCCTTGTTGATTTCATAAGTTGCGCGACTGTAGTTCAGGCGTGTGATGGATCGAACGAGGACAGTTCCCTTACCCGGTCGTGCATCGAGCTTGAGTCCCCATGCTTTTCGGGCTGCGTTGACAAGCCACGCAGGAAGGGGGAGATCTCCAGATACGGCCCCTTTCAACTCGCGGTAAAGGTCATGAGGAATGTGAATTCCTTGGCGCGACCCGGGTCGCACGATGACGAACTTCTCGTGTTGCGGACTGGCAATCACTTGGTGCATGTGTCCTCCCCTGCACCTGGCGGCCACAGGACCGGCAGGACTCCCGGTCGCCGCGTCGCGAGACCCATCGGGCCCCCTGCGTACCTTGCGAGGGCGGCAAGGGGAAGAGGGCCCCGGACCGCCGCCGCGCGGGCACAGTCCCCCCAGGGACCGCGCTCCGTCCGGCGACGCGGTGTGACCGTAGCGTCACGCGTCAGGTAGTCGCAAGAGTGGTGCCGCGCAAGTCGCATGAGTGCGACCAAAGTTGAGCACACATAGCGCGACGGCCCCACGCCGTTACGGGCAGCGTGGGGCCGTCGCATGTGATCGTCCGGGCGTCAGATCAGGTGATCGAACTCCCCGGCCTTGACGCCCTGGATGAACGCTTGCAGCTTGCTACGAGTCGTCGTCACGACCACATCAGGCGCGTCACTTTCCCGCATGAGAATTGCGTCATCATGCGGAGCAAGTTCGATGCATTCCTCGGGGTTACCTCCGCCAGAAAAGGATGATTTTTGCCAGTTGAGTTCCTGCATATCACTGTTTCCTTTACAGTTCTCGCGCGAGCTTCTGGATGAATTCGCGCGAAGCCTCGGAGGGCAGCGACGCTTTCACGGTGCGTCGCAGTATGCGGCGGTAGTTTTCCAAGTGGGTTTCCGCATCTACCAGCACCGAACTGTGAACCGCGTCCACTTGGACTGTATCGAGTTGCGGCACCGATCCGTAGGCAAAAGTAAGAGATCCATTGGCGCCTGGGAATCCGCCAGCCTCGAACGGGATGACATGAACGGAAATACCATCCATGTCTCCGAGGTCGTTGATGC
Organism: Streptomyces sp. YGL11-2; assembly: GCF_050054615.1. NCBI lineage: Bacteria > Bacillati > Actinomycetota > Actinomycetes > Kitasatosporales > Streptomycetaceae > Streptomyces > Streptomyces sp. YGL11-2. Next base: position 22,636 of record NZ_JBNHIN010000073.1, on the reverse strand, counting down.
GGTTAAGTTGTCGCCGCTGAATATCAGGGTCGCCGTACCGCATCCGCAACGCGGCCTCATGGATTACGAATGTGCAAGGTGTTGGATGTTCGCGTTCCATGATGCATTTACGGCGCATTCGGAAGGATACGAATCGCTGTATATCCCGGGCAGGTCGCTCAGGCGCAGACAGTCGGAAGAGAGAGTCCGCGTAATCTTCGGTTTGCAGTAGTCCAGGAACGTAAACCACATTGACGATTGTCAGGCTCGTTGCATGGTGTTCCAGTTCCGCGAGATCCAAGAGGTTCGCAGGAAGGATTTCCCGGGAATCTTCCCACCATCCTCGGGTGCGATCTTCCGCCATGGAAATCAGCGCATCAATATACGCGGAATCAGGGCAGGCGTAGATGTTTGCGAGTGCTCTGATTCGTTCCTCGCTTACGCCGAACCGTCCAGCTTCCATATTGCTGATACGAGTACGGTCCGTACCCAATTCCTTACCAGCGTCAGCAATGGAAACACCGGCGTGCTCGCGCATCTTGCGCAGTTCCCCGCCCAAACGCCTTTGGCGGGCGGTGGGGACTCTCCTCGGTGGCATCGCACCCCTTCCAGTCGTCGCCGCTCAGTGTCCCGCGTGACCCCCCTTGGGGTCTACTCAGTCCCCCAGGGGTCGCACGTGAGGATGTCATGGGGTAGCACTTGTTCCCCTGCGTGCCCTACAGTCCTCCCCTGTACGACGCGGCACCGCCGATAAGACTCCAAGTGCAGCCGGACGAAGCTCCGTTGACGGAACGTCGCCCCGGCCGAAGCCAGGCACGGCAGCCGCGCAAGCAGCGAAAGGAGTTGGTGGCTGGTGCTGCAAAAACCGTCAAGGAACGGGGCACCAGTGATCACCCCGACATAGGACCGGCCACATGGCAAGACCCCCGCGACGCGCGAACGTCCGGGGGCGTGGCCTCAACCGCTTGGAGGTTGAAGCATGCTCCACACTATCCGAACGATCTTCGAATCTCTGCTGTGCCGGTTACTACCGGCCCGGGGTCGTCACCGGTCCGCCGACGCACCGCCCACCCCCGAACGCGACACCCCCACGCTCACCATCCCCCGCGTCCCCGCCCGGCTGGAACTGTCGGTGCTGCGGGGCGAGGACGTGCCCCTCATCCGTCCGTACGTCCTCACGCCCCAGGAGCGGCGGTTGCAGCGTGGACGGCGCCGGGCGCTGTGGTTCGCGGTGTACGACATCGACGCGGGGCCGCGTCGGATTCACGGTGTCGAGGTGGGGTGCTGATGGCGCGGGGACCTAAGCCGGTTGCCGGGTGTGATGTGTGCCGGGCGCTGGCGAAGCAGCGTGCGGCGGCGGAAGCCCGGGGGGATCGGGTGCAAGTGGCTACGTGCAACACAGAGTTGCAGAGTCACCCGCATAGGAAGGCGACGCGATGAGTTGGGGGCGTCAACGACGCTGTCCGGCACGGCGGTCCGTCGCGCTGAGCCGCAAGGAAATGCAGTTCTGCATGTTCCATCAAATCGAGGTCCACGAGTCTGACGAAAAGTGGGTGCGGTGCGAGTTGGCGTATCGCCATAAGGGGCACCACTACGCCGCGACGGAGTACACGCGGTACTGGTGGGCGCGTAGCTCAAAGGGGGCTGGCCGGTGACGGTGCACTGTCCGATGATGTCGGCTCACGACATGACGCCGTTGAGTCGGTGGGTGTACCGCTGCGAGGAACACGGCGTGACGCTGGTGTTCCATGCGCCGGGGCCCGCGTCGGCTTCCTCATCGCTCTCTCAACCCGTTGTGCGGGGGTCGGGGCCGGGGAACATGGTGCGTCTCGCGCGGCCTTCGGAGAACGGTCCGGTATACGTCACGAAGAGCCGGGGGACGCGGTACCACGTCATTCCCACTTGCTACACGTTGGGTCGGGGTAATCCGGTGCCGGTTGTGGCGGTGGTGTCGCTGAGTAAGGCGGAGCGTGATGGCCGGACGCCGTGTCTTCATTGCGTGCCGAGGAATTAGGGAGTGGTGGCGTGCAATGGTCCTCATCTCGAATGCCGTGGGTGCCTGGGGTGGGGATGGACGAATGAGCAGTTGCTACGTGTTGATCCGGGCCTGTGTGGCGTCACGGTGCTGGCGCCGCTGGGGTGTTGGTGGTGTGGGCGCCGGGGGTTCTTCTGTCAGGCGCCTGTGCGGTGTGGGGGTCGTCATGAGCCTGGTACGCCCTTGATTGAGGTTCGTGGGATTCCTCCGGTGTGATCTCGCGTAGTGTTGTGCCGTTGCCTGAGTGACCGAGCTTTCAGGCGACGAAAGGACCCGTCAGCGTGGGGCTGACGGGTCCTTTATTTTTCATATTGGTATGTCAGGGCTGCCGCCACGACACCACGAAGAACAGCCCAACCAAACAGCAAAACACCACAGACACCCCCACACGAAACCCCAACCAACCCCAGACAACCCAACGAACCAGTCACCCCAAGCAGCGAGAACGCATAGACCGCATGGCTGACTGGGCGTCAGGTTGGCTTGGATCAGAGATCATGGGCTTGTTTCCTTACCCGCTACGCCCCCCACCGCCGAGGAACAGGACCTCGACAACGAGCTCGACCGGCGCCTGGCCAAGGCCGCCGGCCGGTGAGCGACGCAATGCACATCATCCTGGACGAGACCGCGATGTCCGCCACTGGCAGAGGCAGCGTGCTGGCTTCCCGCCATCGTCGCCACCAACGACCCGCAGAGCTGGCACGGGCAGCCCGTCCGAGTCCTCGACCTCAACCCGTAACGCGCCAGCCCCGGCTCAGCATCCGCCGTCAGCCGCAGAGCCCGCCGGGCGCCCCTGGCCGCCGGTGTTTTCGATGCGGACGCCGACCACTCTCACCTCGGCGGATGAGGCGTGCCTGCGGAAGTTCCAGCGTCCTCCGACGATTCTCGGCTCGGTTCTCGACGTCGCGGTGCGGTTGTGCACGCTGCGTTGACTGGGCTTCGTGACGGACGAGGTTTCCTCTGCTCCGCCGGCGGAGGTGGGGCGGTTGGCCCGGCAGCTCGGCCTGCCAGTCGAGGTGCTGCGCGGCAAGGGGGGTTCCGGTCAGCAGACGCGTACGGATCATCTGCGGCAGGTGGAGACGTATCTGGGGTGGCGGTCGGCGGCGTCGCTGGAGCTGAAGGAGCTGGATGAGGCCGGGCCCCCGGCCGCACCGTGCCGGTCGGCCGCCGCCAGGTGGAGTCACAGGTGGGGAGGTGCGTCGCCGCCGAGGAGGGTGATCAGCTGGCCGAGGAGGGTGTCGAGTTCGCGGCCGACGTCGGCGATGTGCGGGTTGCCGTAGCTGGCGAACAGCAGGCTGGGCTGGTCGACGGCGAGTTTGGTGTCGCCGTCGGGGTCCGCGTAGAGCAGGGTCCGCAGTGGTGCGTGCAGCATGACCGACGGGTCGTGGCGGAACATGCGTTCGGCGATGGTGTGGTTGCCCATCAGGTACTGCGTGGCCTTCCAGGTGGACGGCGAGCCGGCCATGACGGCGGTGATGTCGCTGCGGTAGTAGCGCATGAACCCGTGCGGGGCGTTGATCTCGGCGAGTTCGAGCGTGGCCTGCCAGGAGGCCATCTGGAAGAAGCGGTGGAGATCGATCTCGGGGACGAGGGCTTCGTAGTGCTCGCGCGCTGCATCGTAGGGACGGGGGAGTGCCACAACCAGCCGCCGGGCGGGGTGGTCGATGACGGCGGTGTCCGTGGTCATGGCTGTGCCTGTTCGTCGTCAGAGCGGACGATCTCGACATCGTGGATGTCGAGCGTGATGGAAGGGAGGTTGAGGTTGACGGTGTTGTCGGGGTTGCGGCGGAAGACTCGTCGGCGCGTCGCCACGAGCAGTCCGTCGAAGCTCTGGTAGCGGCTGGTGTAGTGGCCCACGAGGGTGCTGCCGTTGACCTCGGCGATGTAGTCCATGCGGCGTTGCATTCCGAGGACGTCGAAGTAGAACACTTGGTCGGGGTTGTGCGTGGCGATCCCGGGTGGGAAGTGCACCTGCAGGCGTCGCCAGGTCTGCCCGGCTTCGCGCCACGGTTCGATCTCGCGGACCCGCACGTCCGGATGGGTGAAGAGGAACGGGGTGGTGAAGTAGTTCCAGCACGCATAGCCCAGGAAGTAGCCGAGGTGTAGAGCGTCCCAGGCGCTGTTGCGCAGCATTCCCCTGAAGCTGGCGCGTGCGGGGGCGAGGGTCTCGACCGGTTCGCCGTCGAGGGTCTGCATGGTGACGCTGTCGGCGGCGGCGTCGAAGACCATCCGCCGGTCGGGACGGGTGAACGGGCTGAACACGATGTGCTCTCTGACCGTGTCGAGCGTCAGGATCTGGTCGAACGTCTTCTCTGGAGGCCAGCCCTTCATCGCCCAGATCGGGCCACCGATGGAGATGTCGACTTTCAGGCCGCGCAGGGTGTCCCAGAGTGCCTGACCGCCGGCGGTGGCGATTGCGAGATCGAGGAGTTCCTCACTCATGGGCGGGGTACTTTCCGTCGCGATGCCTATGGCGGTCAGCGTGCCGGGAGCGGCAAGAGCGTGCAACCGCTGGCGGCGCGGCCCATCAGCCGGGCATCGGAATCGCGGACCCCTGCCTGGGCGAGGCCGGTGCGACGGCCGCCGTTGAGGACCGTGCCGACGGTGCAGACCACGGCGGTTCGTGGACCTCCTCCACATCGACATCCGCTGACCGTCACCGAGCTGGTGGGCCACCAGACCTTCCGGCGGCTGTCAGGGGCGGACGAGAACGAGGCCGACCTTGGTGGGCCGTACGATGGTCGGTCGGCGCCTCCCATGGTCAGGCCGCAACCCGCTGGAGGACCCACGATGAGGACGCGGCTTCAGGCGCTGAACAGGCCGGGGTTCTGACGGACGTAGTCGGCCACCCCCGAAGGAGGTCGCCCGATGACCTGCTCGACCCCTTCCGCCTTGCGGTCGTAGCGATCCTCCGCATGAAGGCGAGCCATGGTGGAGATGTGCTGGAAGACGTGGTCCGGCAGCCCCAACGGCCTGAGATCGTCGTCGATCCATTCCTGCAGGGGGACGTCGGTGTAGCCGACCGGTCGGCCCAGAGCTGCGGAAACCTCCGCCGCCACAGCGGCGATGTCCTCCGAGCGCGGGCCGGTCAGCTCGTAGATCCTGCCGATGTGCGGGGCAGGATCGGCCAGGATCTCCTCCACGACCGCGGCGACGTCCCCGGCCGCCACAGGGGAGGTCTTCGCCCGGCCGAAGGGCAGCCTGATGCTTCCGTACTTCGCGATCGAGGAGAAGCCGACACGGAACAGCGGGTTCTCCAGGAACACGGTGGGCCTGACCTGGACGACGGGCAGGCCCGACCAGCCCAGGACCTGCTCCGCCAGCCAATGCTGCCGCTGCTGAACCGACTCGGAGGTACTGGTGAGGTCCATCTCGGAGACGGTCAACTGCGACATGTTCACGAACGCTTCCAGGCGCCCGTACGCGCGCGCGACGGCCACCGTCGTCACGGCAGCCTCCAGATACTGCGCCGACACACTCATGCCGAAGTACATGCGTCCACAACCGGCCAGCGCTGCGGCGACGTCGCCCGCGCGCGTCAGATCGCCGACGACGACCTCGGCACCCGTCGCGCGCAGCGCCTCCGCCCGCTCGTCATCGCGACGCACCATGGCTCGGACGGGCAGGCCCCGTTGCCGAAGGCGTTCGACGACGGATCGTCCGACGGCACCGACACTGCCCGCCGCGCCCGTCACCAGAATGGGCAACACACGGGCTTCCGGGGTGCGGTCCATAGGAGCATCGTGGCGGTGCACACCGCCAGGGCGCAACCTGGAGCGCGACAAGCCGTCGGCGCTGCGACAACAGTCAGCTGACCGGATACGGTCATGGTCGGCGCGACGGCCGCTTTCACGGGAATCGCCGCCCCACGATTGCCGCGACGGCACCGCAAAGCGTCGCTCATGAAACAGCCCGCCGGGCGGAGGCCGTCCTGCGGAATCGGTGTTTCATGAGTTGTTGCAAACGACTCGATTCCGGAAACACCCCGCATGAAGCGCGAGTGCATCCGCGACCGCACGCTCGAAGGCCACGAGTCCGCCCGCAGGCGTGGCAAGACCATCGGCGGCGCGGGCGTCACCGACGAGGCCATGCTGGACTTGGCCCTCCACCTGCGCAGCCAGAGCATGAGCCGGCGTGACATCGCCACCCGGCTGGTCATCACCAAAGGGACGAGAAGAGCGAGCCCCCCTCACCCGCCACCGTGATGGGCATGCTGCGCGAGCACGACGGGCAGACGGTCGCCACTGAGCCGGAGCTCACCCGGTGAAGCGCGTGCAGCCGTTACGGCAGGTCGGTGCCTCCTCCGTTGTTCTTTCGGCGAGAAATACGGGGACCCCTGGGCAACGAAGGTCTGCATCGGGCGGCCGTCGGCGATGACCGACGAACAGATCCGGCAGGCCCGAGCCCTGGTCGCGCAGCCGGATGGCACGGTCACTTTGATCGTGAAGCTTCTCGGGGGGTCTTCCCTACGACGCTGGGCAAGTACGTGCCGGGGCTGGCTGCGGGCCGCGAGTCCTTGGTTTCCTCTTCTCCCTCAGCTGTGTTGCCCGCCGCTCGCTGGCCTGCTCGCGCGCCTGGTCCTGGGTCTGGGGTGCTGTGTCGCCATGCTGCTTGGCCGCGGTGGTGCCTGCGTCGGCGCGGAGTGGTCACACCGGCCCTGGCCGCATCGCGGTAGCAGCTGCCGAGCGGTGAACTCATCGTCCCGGAGCGGTTGTTCACGGCTGGGACGTGGCGGGCGCGCTCTACAGGCTGAGGGTCCAACGGGCCGCGCGTCCGGTGAGTGCGACGGTCGACAGGGGGCGTAGGTCGATGTTCCAGTACGTGGCCGGGGGCGCTTTGAGGGCGTAGACGAGCGCGGCGCGTACGACCGCTGGTTCGGCGACCGCGACGATCTTGCCGCCGTCGTCGACGGGCCGGGTGTCGAGCCAACGGCCCACGCGTGAGATGAAGGCGAGTAGGGACTCACCGCCGTGCGGGGCCGCGCGGGGGTCGGCGAGCCAGGTGTCGACGGCGTCGGGTTCGCGGGCTGTGACCTCGGCGAGGGTGGACCCGCTCCAGCGGCCCATGTCGCAGTCGCGCAGCGCGGGCTGTGCCAGCGGCGTCAGGCCGAGCGCTTCGCCGGTGTCCCGGCTGCGCGGGGTCGGCGAGCAGTAGCGCAACTCGGCGGCGGCGAGCGGCCGCAGGGCATGGGCGGCGCGTTGCACCTCGTACCAGCCGGCCTGGTCGAGCGGCCGGTCCTCGTGGAAACGCTCGGCCAACAGCGGGGCGCTGCGCGCGGCCGTGAGCAGTGTCAGCCGAACATGCATACGGCGATCGTACGGGCCGCGCTCCCGCATCGCGCAAGCGAAAGGGGGACAGAGCGGGCGGGTTGCGCATGTTGTCCAGGGGGAGCGCCGGCACATTCGACCTGGACAACGGGGGTGATATTCAACTGGACAAGGGATGCGGCAGCGCTGTGCACATCCTTCTCCCCACGTGCGTGGGGGGATCCGCGCTAGCGCCTGCCCGCTTCAGCGGCTGTGCACTCCTCCCCGCGCAGGTGGGTCGCCCCGGCGGGCTCGCGCAGGGGTACCGAGATAAGCCCCAAAGTCGCCAGCAGTTGCTTCACATCGTCTCCCGACCCGCTTGCCCGAGGGCCCGGCGCAGCGGGTCATGTGCGCAGCGTGTCCTGGGAGACGCGGAACTCCTGCGGGAACTCCTGCGGGAACTCCTGCGGGAACTGATCCGGGTCGGTCTGCTGTGGAGATTCCGTGGAGCGGAATCCGTACCAGCACTGTTGGCAGACGTAGTACTCCCAGGCCCCTGGGAGCGGTGAGGTGGCGACGGTCGGTACGGCGGTGTGGTTGCAGCAGGGACAGCGTTCCGGAGGCGGTGCCATGGCCACATGCCTTTCAGGAAGGTCATCCATTGCCGGTGTTCCGGGTAGGGCTCGACAACCGGGTCTATTCGGGCGCCGCGGACGTTCTGGTCTACGGGTGTGGTGGCGTCGAGCACCATCCTGGTCGTAAGAGCGGGAGGCGTAGTGGAAGGGCCGAGGAGGGGCCTCCCAGGTGGGTGGGACGGTGACGACGTCGTAGGACGGGTGGACCGCGGTCGAAGGGCCCACATCACCTGATTGAGGTCGAAGGGGTCGACGAAGTCGTCGGCCATGATGACCAGCTTCGCGTATCCCAGTCTGTGCGGGCTGGTCGTGCACCGTAGCCCCACCATCTTGGCGAACCCGGCCTGCCGGCGCGTGGTCGAGATGATGATGACCAGCCCGTGGGTGTACATCCCGTTGACGCTGCGGACTTCGGGGAATTCGGCCTGCAGCTGCTCGCGCAGCGGCATCGAGGTGTTGAGCGCCATCAGGTAGTCGATCTCGGTCCAGGGCACGCCGAGGCAGAGGTGTTCGTAGACCGGGTTCTTGCGCATGTGCACGCACCAACGGCCGCACCGTCCAGCAGGAAGCGAAGATCCGTAACGCCGGACTCGACCAACTCGCCCAAGGCTGCGTCATCTCCGAAGACGCCGGCCACCAAGGGCTGTCCGGCACCGTCGTCACGTGACGGGGCGAAGGCTTCGGCCGTGATGCCCTGGCATCACGGCCGGCTGGTCGGCTTCGATCCGGAGGCGACCAGCCCCGACCCGCTGGCCGCACACTGGGAGGAGCTCAGTCGCCTAGAAGCCAGGAACCGACTCTGTGAAGGCCGTCGGTGATCCGGACAGTTCCGATCTGAGCAGTTACGACGGTGGGATGGTAGCCGTCGTCGGCGTCGGCGGTGCCAGCTCCAAGAATGATCAGTGCTGAGGCGGCTGCTGCTGTAGCGAGAACGGTCAGGTGCTTCACGGGGACCTCCACTGGTCAAGGCGACTTGTCGGCAGCATCATTCGCAGTCCTTCCTCCCGCCACCCGGACCTCCTCCAGCTGGCGGCCATGTCACTCCAGCGCTGCGGCGGCGCTACATGGGCACCTCCGGCTCAAGTGCCTCCTCGACCTGCGGGCCTTCGTCACGATCAATCTGTGGTCGGCATCCGGTGGCCCAGGTTTCCCGCGAGGTGCCGTGCCGCGATGGATACGAACCTGATGCCCTCGGGGCGCAGCGGCGCGACGGTGTGACTGAGCGCGACACTTGCCCGTCGTGCATTCCGGTTGCCCCCTGAAGGGTTCCGCTCGCGCTCGTGGCCCCCTACCGAGAAGGCAGGCGACATCGGTGCGAGGGCGGGCGGGTCGATCGCCGGTGCGCTCAACCGGCTCACTCGAACGGGTGGATTTCGTTTTCGCTGTGGGCGCGGCCGGACACGATGTCCCTGATCACGGGGCGGACGGATGCTCCTGTGACGCCAGACCTGAGGGCGGATCGATGTCGGACACGGCGGCAGTCGCATATCAGTGCCAGGTGGAACTTGGCGGACTTCGAGTGGAGACGCTCAAGAGCGTCTCCGCCATCACCGTGGACCAGGAGTACATCGACGTGGTTTCGATGACCCCGGACGGAAAGATCACGTGGGACTACACGCACGGGCTGCCGGGCTGGAAGAACGTGACGCTGACGCGCTCTGCGGACAAGAGCGACGAGTTCACGCGGTGGATCCAGGAGGCCCGCGATCCGGCCGCGAGCGGCGGGGAGCGGGACCTGGTCCTGGTGTTCGTCAACGCGAAGAACCAACCCGTCAAGAAGATGTCCTTCGCCCGGGTGCACCCCGTCAGCTGGAGCGGTCCGGGCGTCACTGCCGGTGAGTCCGGCGTGGGAGAAGAAACGCTCGAACTGCGCTATCTGGACGTCGACACCAAGTTCCTCTGAACTGCTCTGGCCCTGCTGCATGAGCTGGAGGTATACCTCCAGCTCACGTAGCAGGCGGCCACCACCCCCGGGACCACGGTTCTCCTGGATCTTGAAGTCTGCGACTGTCTGTTGATGACGCGGCTGTGGCGTCGACCGCTAGGTGGCCAGTGACGCTTTGATTCCTACTGGTCAGGCGGCTGTGTGGAATCCTGGTTGGCCATTATGTCGTCCAGCAGTTTGCCAATCGGGCGTTGGTCCGGGCAACAGAGCAGGTGGGGGCCGCCTGGGTGGGTCGCGCAGTTCTCAGATATCGATCCTGGACCGGTCGAGCGTGGCAGCGGAGCTCGTGATGAACTCCTTGCGGGGAGCTACGTCGTTGCCCATCAGCAGGTCGAACGCGCCTTCTGCGGCCTCCAGGTTGGTGAGGTTGATCCGGCGCAGGGTGCGGTGGCGCGGGTCCATGGTGGTCTCGGCCAGCTGGTCGGCGTCCATCTCACCGAGGCCCTTGAGCGTTGGATCGAGTCCTTGTACCGGATGTCCTTGCTCTGGAACTCGAGCAGCCTGTCGCGCAGTTCACGGTCCGAGTACGTGTAGACGTACTTGTCCTGGCCCTTCTTGGGCTGGATCAACTCGACGCGGTGCAGCGGCGGCACCGCGGCGAACACACGGCCGGCCTCGACCGTGGGCCGCATGTAGCGGTGGAACAGCGTGAGGACCAGGGTCCGGATGTGGGAGCCGTCCACATCGGCGTCGGTCATCATGATGATCTTGCCGTAGCGCGCCGCGGCCAGGTCGAAGGTTCGCTCGGAACCGGCTCCTATCACCTGGATGATCGCGCCGCACTCGGCGTTCTTCGGCATGTCCGCGACCGAGGACTTCTGAACGTTGAGGATCTTGCCGCGGATCGGCAGCAGCGCCTGGAACTCAGAGTTCCGGGCGAGCTTGGCCGTGCCGAGCGCGGAGTCGCCCTCGACGATGAACAGCTCGCTGCGGTCGACGTCGTCGCTGCGGCAGTCGGCGAGCTTGGCGGGCAGGGAGGAGGACTCCAGGGCCGTCTTCAGGCGCTGCGTGTCCTTGTGCTGGCGGGCGGCGATGCGTGTGCGGGCGGCGGCGACGGCCTTCTCCAGGATCACCCGGGCCTGCTGTGCGGCGCCGCGCTGGGTGGAGGTCAGGAACGCCTTGAATTCCTTGGAGATCACGGTGTTGACGATGCGGCGGGCCGCCGAGGTCCCGAGGACCTCCTTGGTCTGGCCCTCGAACTGGGGCTCGGCGAGGCGGACCGCGACGACCGCGGTGAGGCCCTCGAGGGCGTCGTCCTTGACGATGTCGTCCTCGGCGACGCGCAGCAGCTTCTTGGCCCGCAGCGCCTCGTTCATCGTCTTGGCCGCGGCCTGCTCGAAGCCGGCGACGTGGGTGCCGCCCTTTTGGGTGGCGATGATGTTGACGCCGGTCGGCCACCCCCGCAAGTGCCTCGTCCACGGAGTTGTCCACGAGCTCCTGCACCAGGTGATGGAGCCTCCGTTCTCCCGTGGAGCCGATGTACATCCCGGGCCGCTTGCGTACGGCGTCCAGGCCGTCCAGAACAGTGATCGCGTTGGCGTCATACGCCGCCGCCACCCGGCCGGGCTGCTGGGATCCGGGGGTACCGGTGGCGGTGCGAGTGTCGTAAGTGGTCACAGATGCTCTCTTTCGGGCATGGCAGGCCGCGCTCCCGCACCACGGTGCGGGAGCGGCCGGACAGCTGGAGGAGACAGGGCAGGGCAGCCCAAACGGGGCCCCGGACGCTCACGGGCCTTGGGACCGTTGACCGCCGGGACGCTGTCCAGGGTGTCGGTGATGCCCCTCGCCAGAGGGGTGACAGCGCCTCCATGTGCCGCCGTGCGACCCTTACTTCACCTCGGTCAATCCCCCCTACATTGTCCCCTTGGAAATGCAGCAGAGGGTCACTCGGGGGCTTCCTTGGCGCCTTGCTGCGTAGAGCCCCAGGCGCCATTTCTGGCGTGACCCTCCGCGGTCACCAGTCGCGCTGCGTCAGGCCGCCAGCCCCCGGTCTCCCGTCAGGTCCGACGTTGGCGATCTTGATGACAGTTGTCGCCGTTATGTGTCAACTAGAGCCGTCCGTCGCAAAGTCCATCGCATCCTCTGAACTGGGGTGTTGCGACGACCACGAGAACGGAAGTCCGTGCCGGGGCTTCTCCATGCCAACCCTGAGCACCAAAGCTGTCCCCCGGGGCCAACTACGGTGCTCAGTCACAACGGCCGGACCGACTGAACCCACAGCCGGCGAAGCGGTCGCCAGGCCCTACGCGGGGCGGGCCAGTCCGGCGTCGTAGGCGATGATGACGGCGTGGACGCGGTCGCGGGCGCCGATCTTGGCCAGGACGCGGCTGACGTGGGTCTTCACCGTCGACTCCGACAGGACCAGATGCGCGGCGATCTCGCTGTTCGTCAGGCTCTGGCCGATGTCCACCAGGACCTCCCGCTCGCGCTGCGACAGCGTCGCCAGGCGCGGGTCCGCGGCCGGTTCGCGGGGGGCGCCACCCTGGGCGGCGAAGGCCTCCAGGAGGCGGCGGGTCATCGCTGGGGCCACCACCGCGTCGCCGCCCGCGACCGCGCGGATGCCCGCGAGGAGTTCGTCGGGGCGGGCGTCCTTGAGCAGGAAGCCGCTGGCGCCCGCGCGCAGCGCGCCGTAGGCGTACTCGTCCAGGTCGAAGGTGGTCAGCACGAGAACCCGCGAACGGTCGCCCGCGGCGACAATCTGCCGGGTGGCCTCGATGCCGTCCATGCCGGGCATCCGGATGTCCATCAGCACCACGTCCGGGCGCAGCTCGGCCGTGCGGCGCACCGCCTCCGCGCCGTGCGCGGCCTCGCCCACGACGGTCGTCTCCGGGCTGCTCTCCAGCAGCATCCGGAAGCCCATCCGCTGCAGCGGCTGGTCGTCGACGATGAGCACGGTGGTCACTGCTGCTCCTCCGGGGGCGCTGAGGTTCCACCCCGTGGTTCGAGCGTAGTCGCGAGCGGGAGGACCGCGCGGACCGACCAGCCACCGCCGGGCCGCGGGCCCGCCGACGCGCTGCCGCCCGCCAGGGCCGCCCGCTCGCGGATACCGATCAGCCCGTGCCCGTTCGCGGCGGCCGGCTCCGCCGTCGCGCCGTCCTCGTGCCCGCTGTCGTCCACGCTCACCCGCACCTCGCCCCGCCGCGCGTCCACCGCCACCGAGACGTGCACGACCGTGCGCGGGCCCGCGTGCTTGAGGGAGTTGGTGAGCGCCTCCTGGACGATCCGGTAGACAGCCAGTTGCACGCCGGTCGGCAACGTCGCCGCCTCGCCCGCGGTGGTGAAGGTGACGGTCGGCCCGGCCGCCCTGATCCGCTCGCAGAGCGCGGCGAGGTCCGCCGCCCCGGGCTGCGGGTGCAGCTCCGGGGGAGTCCCACCCTTCGCTTCGCCCTCCGGCAGCTCCGCGCGCAGCGCGCCGAGCGTGCGGCGCAGTTCGCCCAGCGACTCGCGGCCCGCCTCGGCGATGATCCGCAGGACCTCGGGGCCGCGCTCCGGCCGCTGCTCCGCCTGGGCCGCGCCGCCGTCGGCCAGCCCGATGATGATCGCCAGGCTGTGCCCGACGATGTCGTGCAGCTCCCGTGAGACCCGGGCCCGCTCGCTCGCCGTCGCGAGCTGCTCGCGCTGCTCGCGTTCGACCTCCAACGTCGCGGCCCGGTCGGCCAGCGCGGCCAGTTGGGCCTGCCGAATCCGTCCGGCCAGCCCCAACGCGCTGGCGGCCACCGCCGCGCAGCAGACGAAGAAGAGGCTCACCCACGCCTGCCGCGAGAACGGCTCGACCCGCCAGGCGAGCACCGCGGCGCTGGGCAGCACCCCCGCCGCGACCCACGGCAGCCGCCGGGGCGGCAGGTACCGGGCCGCCCCGTAGAGGGCGATCATCAGGCTGATGTCGCTGCGGGCGGCCACCGCGAAGGACCACTGCAGCGCGCAGACGACCAGCACCGCCCAGAGCACCGCCCACGGCCGGCGCCGCCGCCACACGAGCGCCAGCGCCTGCGCGCCCGCGGTCACCGGGATCACCCAGACCGCGGCCGGCTGCTGCGCGAACACGCCACCGTGTTCCCCGCCACCCCTGCTGAGGCTCGCGAGACCGATCAGCAGCACGAACAGCGCGATGCACGTGTCCAGCACCTGCGTGTGCGCGCGATCGAAGGCGCGCACACGCAGCCACCACCGCGCGACCGGGTGGTCCCACAGGGGATCGGCGCTGCTGCTGTCCATGGGCACGGGCATGGGCGTGAGGTACCTAGCTGTCGGAACGGATCAGACGGTACGCCGCCGCGGCCACCGTCACCGCGACCCACGCGGCGAAGACCCACAGCCCGGTGCTGGGGCTGAGCGCCCCGGACGCGGTGTGCAACTGGAAGATCTGGCTGCCCGCCTCGCCCGGCAGGTAGGGGGAGATGTCCGTCTTCCAGCTGCTGGGCAGGATGTCCAGCAGGATCGGGAACAGCATCAGCGTGCCGACCAGCAGCGAGATCCCGCCCGCCACCGAGCGCACCAGCATGCCGAGCGCCGCGCCGAAGGTGGTGACCAGCGCGAGGTAGAGGCCCGCACCGAAGAGGCAGCGCAGTACCCCGTCCGCGCCGAGCCCCAGCGCGATCGGCTTACCCGAGAGGAAGCTCATGCCACCCAGGAACGACGCGAACGCGCCGATGGTGGCGACCACGAGCACCGAGCCGAAGCCGACCAGCAGCTTGGACCAGAGCACCGGCAGCCGCTTGGGCACCGCCGTCAGCGTCGACCGGATCATGCCGGTGGTGTACTCGCCGGCCGTGATCAGCACGCCGAGCACGCCGAGCGCCAGCTGAGCGAGCTCGCTGCTGCGCAGCGCCAGCGCGACCGCGTTCTTGGCGTCCGCGCCGGGACCGTGCAGGTCGGCCGGGTTGTAGCGGTAGGCCGACATGACGCCGATGCCGACCAGGATCAGCAGCGAGATCCCCAGCGTGATCCAAGTGGACCGCAGCGAGAGGAACTTGGCCCACTCAGCGCGCAGCACGCGCGGGAAGGTCACCTTGTAGCTCGGCCTCGGGGCCTCGGTCCGCGCCGTGGCGGGCGCCGTCAGGGTCGCGCTCATGCGGCCACACTCCCGTGGGAATTGGTGCTTGCGTTGCTGCGGTACTCGACCGTGTCCCCGGTCAGGGTCATGAACGCCTCCTCCAGGGAGGCCACCTGTGGGGTCAGCTCGTAGACGGCGACGCCGGCGTCCGCCGCGCGCTGCCCGATCTCCCGCGCCGTCAGGCCGTTGACGACCAGCGTCTCCGAGCCTGCCTCGCCGGTGACCGTCACGTTCGGGCCAAGCAGCAGCTCGCGCAGGCGCGCGGAGCCGGCGGAGACGACCTTGACACTGTCGCCCCCCGACCGTTCGATGAAGTCGGCCACCGTGGTGTCGGCCAGCAGTCGGCCCCGGCCGACGATCACGAGGTTGGTCGCGGTCAACGCCATCTCGCTCATCAGGTGCGAGGAGACGAAGACCGTCCTGCCCTCCTCCGCCAGGCCGGTGAGCAGGTTGCGGATCCACAGCACGCCCTCCGGGTCGAGCCCGTTGACCGGCTCGTCCAGCATGATCGTCTGCGGGTCGCCGAGCAACGCGGCGGCGATGCCGAGGCGCTGGCCCATACCGAGCGAGAACGCGCCCGCCCGCTTCTTGGCGACCTTGCCGAGCCCCGCGAGCTCGATCACCTCGTCGACCCGGCGCCGGGGGATGCCGTGGGTGAGCGCGAGCGAGAGCAGGTGGTGGTAGGCGGAGCGGCCGGGGTGGATGGACTTCGCCTCCAGCAGCGCGCCGACCTCCTGCAGCGGGGCGACGTGCTGGGCGTAGCGCTTGCCGTTGACCGTGACGCTGCCGCTGGTGGGCGCGTCGAGACCGAGGATCATGCGCATGGTGGTCGACTTGCCGGCCCCGTTCGGGCCGAGGAAGCCCGTGACGACGCCGGGCTTGACGGTGAAGTTCAAGCCGTCGACGGCGGTCTTGTCGCCGTAGCGCTTGATCAGGTGCTGGATCTCGATCACGGGATCGGTACCTCCGTGGTTCCTGGGCGGGGAGCCCGGACCGTCCGGAATCCCTGCTCGGAACCGTACGGAGAGCACCACCCCCGACCCCCGGCACGGCGGGACCGCTCCCGGCGGGTGGGTGGTACCCCGGTACCACCCACTCCTCGGCCGTGAGGCGTACCCCGCAGCGCCCCCAGCCGCCGCAGCAGGCCCGCTCGTGCGGCGCCCGGCGCGTGGCCTGCTCAGCGGTGAGCTGCTCGCAGCGCCGCGCCGATGACCTCGGGCGCCTCCCGCAGCGAGGGCCCGTACCACGTGAGATGGCGTCCGCTGACCAGCGCCGTGGGAAGCCCGGGGAAGTCCTGCGGACCGTCGTCGGCGGTGAAGCGGTACGGCTCGTCGGGCAGTACCACCAACTCGGCCCCGGCCGCGTTCAGTTCGCCGATCGGGATACGCGCATAGCGTTCGGCGTGACCTGCGTAGACGTTGCCCACCCCGAGCCGGGCCAGTACGTCGCCCGCGAAGGTGTCCCGCCCGCACACCATCCAGGGCCGCCGCCAGATCGGCACGACGGCCGGGACGAGCCGGGTGGGCGGTGCCACCCGGCGCCAGGCGTTCTCCGCCTCGGCCAGCCAGGCCGGTCCGGGCAGCCCGCAGCCCTCGACCAGCACCCGGCGCAGTTCGCTGAACGCCTGCTCCAGGGTGCGTACCTCGGTGACCAGGACGCGCAGCCCGGCGGCCCGCAACGCGGCCAGGTCCGGTGCCCGGTTCTCCTCCTCGTTGGCGATGACCAGGTCGGGCGCGAGCGCGGCGATCCGCTCGGTGTCGGGGTTCTTGGTGCCGCCCACCCGGACGACATCGAGGTCGTCCGGGTGAGTACACCAGTCGGTGGCGCCTACCAGCAGGTCCCGCCTGGTGGCGGCGACGGCCTCGGTAAGTGAAGGGACCAGCGAGACAACACGCATGACCGCCAGTCTCCCAGATGCCGCGTGCACCGAGCCGGGACACTATGTAGCCCGGCATCCGAGGGAGGGCTCCATGCTGATCGACTTCGTTCCCAACGGGGATCTGTACCCCTTTGAGTCGCGTTGGTTCGACTCGTCCGTCGGCAGGGTTCACTACATCGACGAGGGGACGGGACCAACGATCCTGTTCTGTCATGGCGCTCCGGCGTGGAGTTTCCTCTACCGCCACATCGTGAAGGACCTGCGCGACCGGTACCGGTGTGTCGCCGTCGACTACCTGGGCTTCGGATTGTCCGCACGTCCTGCGGGTTTCGGCTACACCATCGCCGAGCACACCGCGGTCCTCGGCGAGCTGATCGATCACCTGCAGCTCGACGACTTCGTTCTGATGGGACACGATTGGGGCGGCCCCATCGGTCTGGGCGCGGCCACCGCGCGCGCGGACCGGGTGAGGGGGATCGTGCTGGGCAACACCGTGTTCTGGCCGATCGAAGCGATGGCGAATCGGGCTTTCAGCGTCATCATGGGTAGCCGTCCGATGCAGCGGCGGATACTCCAACACAATTTCCTCGTTGAGCGCGTCCTGCTCGCAGAACTGGGGCGCAAGCTCACCGCGGCCGAGGCCGACCACTACCGCGCGGTGCAGCCCACCGCGGAAGCCCGGCGCGGACTCGCCATGATGCCCAAGGAAATTCGTGCCGCGCGCCCGCTGCTGGAGCAGCTTGCACGAGACGTGCCCGCCCAGCTCGGCGGCAAGCCGGCCCTGTTGGTGTGGGGAATGCAGGACATGGTGTTCCGTCCCAACACCTCTATCCCGCGAATGCGTGCCGCCTTCACCGATCTGGACATAGTCGAGCTGCCCCACGCGCGGCACTTCATTCAGGAACACGCACCGGATGCGATCACGGCGGCGATCGCGAAGCGATTCCCGTGAGTTCGATCGACGAACGTCCGTCACCCGGGCCCGGACGGTGGAGGCCGTCGCCTCCACCGCCGAGAACCGGGGGATCTCCGGCCTTGCGGCTTCTCCCGGAAAACCAACGCCAAGCCGTTCCTGAGCTCAAGGGCGCCCGCAGACGGAAAACCGTCCTGACGAATCAGCTCAACCCCGGCCTCAAAGCCGCCGGCTGCTGTCGGATCCCGAGGACGCCGAACCGCACTTCCGGGCAGCCCTGGCGTACCCGGTCCTTGAGCACTGGCCCTTCGAACGCGCCCAAGCCCTGCTGGACCTCGCCGAGTGGCTGCGGCGCCGTCGGCGCATCGCCGAGGCGCGGGGACCGCTCACTGAGGCACTGCAAACGTTCCGGCGCCTGGGCGTACACCCGTGGGTCGAACGCGCCCGAGCCGAATCGCGCGCCGCCGGCCTGGACGTCACTGACTCGACCCCCGACGCGCTTGCCGAACTCTCCCCACAACAGCAGCGGATCATCAGACTCGCCGCCCGCCGGCTGACCAAGCGCGAGATCGGCGAGAAGCTCTTCCTCTCCCCGCGCACGATCAGCCCGCACCTCTACCGCAGCTTCCCCCAGCTGGGCATCACCGCCCGCTCCCAGCTGCGCGACCTCATCGAGGGCACCCTGGCGATGGCCGGCCACCAGCAACAAAGGCACGTCCGGGCTCGCCGCGGAGTGCCGGTTATTGCCGACGGCGGCTACCAGGGCACCGGCCTGCTCATCCCTCACCGCAGACGACGTGGTCAGACGCGCCTCAGCCCGCGACAGGAGGCGGAGAACACCGCCCATCGCCGGGCCCGGGCCAGAGTGGAACACGCCCTGTCCCGCCTGAAGAACTGGAAGATCTTCCGGGACTGCTGCCTCAAAGGCAACGGCGTTCACCAGGACATGCTCGGTATCGCCCGACTACACAACCTGGCCCTCACCCGCTCACCCCATACGGGACAACCTTGAGAAGTCAATGCCGTACAAGGATGCCGCGTTGGCCGACGAGAACTGCTCGCGTTCCGCGTCTGACGAGAAGTGATTCAGGAAGGAATCGATTTCTTTCCTGGTCGGCCGTTGGAACGGGTAGTCGGTCGAGAAGATCAACCGGTCGACGGTGGTGACGGATAGGGCGTGCTGCAGAAGTGCCGGATTGAGCATGCCGGAGGTGGTGATGTAGAAGTTTGACCGGACGTAGTCCGACACGGATCGCTCCAATCCGGCGATACGGGAAAGGCTGTCGGCTCGGTCGAGCCAGAAGAACAGCATCTCTCCCCAGTGGCCGAGCACAACTCGAAGGTCGGGATGACGGTCGAACGTGCCCCGCAGTACCAGCCGGAGCGCCGCAGTCGCGGCGTCCAGGTGCCACCCCCACCCGAAAGTGGCGAGGGCGAGGTCCGTCATGGGGTCGAATCCGCGATATGAGGCGTCTCGGACTGCGGTCGAGGGCAGCTGCGGATGGATGAACACGGGCTGGCCGAGTTCTGATGCGGCCGAGAAGAAGTCGTCGTAGGCGGGGTCGTCGAGGAACAGGTCCCCCGATCGGCCATAGACCATGGTGCCTACATGCCCCATGCCCGCAGCTCTTTCCAACTCGCCTGCGACGTCCTTTGGTGACGACATGGGGAGAGTGGACAGCGATCGGAAACGGGTCGGGTGCTGGGCGACGGCCGCTGCAGCCATATCGTTCGCGGCGCGGCTCAGAGCCAGTGCCTTGCTGGGCGGCAGCGGCTGGACTCCCGGCGGTGTCAGGGCGAGGACGGACATGTCGATTCCCTGAGCGTCCATGGCCGCGATGCGGCCGGCCCCCAGGTCCTCCAGACGTTCCTGGTTGTCGCCCATCTCATGGAAGGCAAGGCTTTCGTCGGGCTGTGCCACGGCTCGGAGGGCGGACGTCACGTCCGGCATGATCCAGTGTTCTTCGATAGCGATGAAAGGCATAGTCGTCATCCTTGGCGGTCTCCTGCGGGTGGCCACGTCAGCCGCGGGTGATGGGGGGTTTCGAGGGATGAGACCGCTTACGGTGGCTGCTGGTCGTCAGACTGTCCGCAAGGGGCGCTCGGCGGGGCTTACCAGGGCACTGTCTGACCCGAGCGGTCCAGATACGCCAGGCCCGGCGTGCCCAGTTTGGACAGTAGAACGTCCACCAGCAGCGGGACGCTCTCCTCGACGGTGAACGGCGCGTCCGGCCCCCCGAGCGCGGTGCGGATCCAGCCCGGTGCCAGGAGGGCGAAGCCGCGCTGCGTATCGGCCTGGCGGGCCGCGAAACTGCGCATGAACATGTTCAAGGCCGCTTTGCTTCCCCGGTAGAGCTCGCGGCCTGCGGTCGTGTTGTTCGTGATGCTGCCCTGCCCGGACGACATCGCTCCGATGAGGCCGGTGGGGGACACCAGGTCTTCGAGCGCCTCGATGACGCGCATGGGGCTGAGAGCGTTGGTGATCATCACCTCGACAAAGTCGTCTGTCGCCACCTTGCCGATCGGCATCTGCTCATTGTTCGTGGTGCCGGCGTTGACGAAGAGCAGGTCGAGCTGACGTTCCGTAAGACGCTCGTGCAGGGGCGCCAGGTGGTCGGGCTCGTTGATGTCGAGGTACTCGATGGTGACGCGGCCCTCGGCCCGATCGGCGAGATCGTGCAGGGGGGTTTGCGCGGAGGTGTCGCGGACCGTGCCGACGACGTTCCAGCCTCGGCCGAGGAGTTCAGCCGCCATCGCGTGTCCGAGGCCGCGCGAGGCCCCGACGATGAGGGCGGTCGGCGTGCGCTGCCCTGTGGCAGTCGATGACATACAGCGTCATCTCCGTTCCTTTGCGTTGCGAGCTCACCTCGTGCGCCCTCAGCCCAGACCGTCTCGGGGCGGCACCGGGGTGCGCACTGCCGTGGCTCTTCATCGGGACGGAACAAGTCTGCTTGCCGTGCTGCCGCAGATGCGGTCCAGGCAGTTCAATTTGTAGGATTCCCGCTATGGGAGGTACCTCGATGTCTCAATCCCTCGCGATCCAGCCCGATGACGTGCGAATCATTCGTGCACTGCAGGTCGCCCCGAGAGCCTCCTTCGCCTCGATAGCAGCCGCGCTCGGCCTCACCGAAGGCACCGTCAACCGCCGATATCGGCGCTTGCACG
Source organism: Streptomyces sp. YGL11-2 (assembly GCF_050054615.1). Lineage (NCBI taxonomy): Bacteria > Bacillati > Actinomycetota > Actinomycetes > Kitasatosporales > Streptomycetaceae > Streptomyces > Streptomyces sp. YGL11-2. Next base: position 1,786 of record NZ_JBNHIN010000073.1, on the reverse strand, counting down.
CCGACGGCGTCATCCGCGTCGCCGGCGTGGTCAACCCGGGAGCGTTGGGACAAAGCAGATGGCTGGTACGACTACGCTGCCGGCCCGGCAGCGTCGCGGCGATCGCGGCCGCGCTCGCCAAGCGAGACGACGTCAACTGGGTAGCCCTTGGCGCAGCCGGCTCCGAAGTCACGTGCGCGACTCAGTCACGGGATCAAGCGCAGCGAGAAGAACTGCTCGGCCAACGGCTTCCGCGCACCGCGGCGGTGCTCGACATCAGCGCCTTCGCCATGCTCCGCCAGTTCATGGGAGGCCGCGGCCACTACTGGGCCGCACTCCACGGCGTGCTGTCCCCGGAGCAGGAAGCCATGCTCGGGAGCGACGGCCCCCCATTCACGGAGTCTGCCGTCGTCACTGACGACCCTGTTCACCTCAGCGCCGAAGACGAGAAGATTCTCGGCGCGCTCGCCGCTGACGGTCGGGCCAGTCTCGTCGACCTCGCCAGAGCGGCGGATTCCACCCCCGGCCGTGTATCCCGCCGCCTCCACGTCCTGCTCCAACAACGCGTCGTCCACATCGACGTCGAGATCGCCCCAGCAGCCTTGGGCTATCACGCGCGGGCCAACCTGTGGCTGCGAGTGCATCCGTCAAAGGTGAAGAACGTCGGACGCTCGCTGGCACACGAGCCGGAGATCGCCTTCGCCGCGGCCATCTCCGGCCCCTACAACATCCACGCCGTCGCCCACTGCCGAGACCTCGACGAGCTCTTCGAATTCACGTCGGAACGCATCGGGGCCCTGCCCGGCCTGCAGAGCATGGAAGTCTCACCTGTCCTACGGCACATCAAGCAAGCAGGCACGCTACTGTCCGGCGATCGCCTCGTCGTGCCACCGACTCAAGCGTGACGTAGGCAGGCCCGCGGCGTCGCGACGCCTTACGACAAGCCCGTCGTCCGCTACGAGGCGCGTCCAACTCACCTTCATACGCCAGTCCCTGAGACCTCATTTCAAACACGGCCTGGTGCCCCCTTCCTCAAACGCTCGCCCCAGGAGTGGTATTTGACTGCCGAGGACCACAACGGAGGCAGGCTGACGGGTATCGGAGGCACTCGATACAGCGCAGGACTGCTGTGCACAAAGGCGTAGGACTGGCCGCGGTTGCGTCCGAAGCACACCGTCATCGTTCCCATCAGCGTGGCCGCTACCAGGCCGATGACCAGCGGCGGGATGGTGACGGTCAGCGTCCCGACAGGTTGAGGCGGCGGCCCGTCGGGAGCGGCTGGGGAGGTGTTGTTAGGGTGCCCTGCCGTGAGCGAGATATGAGCGAGAAGGACCTCAGCCCGTCGAAGGGCCCCCGCCCTTCGATAGACGAGCTCCTCGGCCGCCTGAGCGCATCTCAGCGGCAGGCGCTGCGCGACGCCGGGTTCGAGGTGGAGGCGCTGCGCGCGATGGCGTCCGCGCCGGATGGCCCGGGTCGGGTGGTCGCGCTGGTCGGGGAGTTCACCGACAGCGGTGAACGGCTGCGTCCGGTGGACTGGTCCACGCTCTCGGAGCGGGAGGTGCCGCTACGGCTCGTCGTGCGGCGCTGGTTGCAGCTGCTCGCCTTCGACCTCGCCGCGGTGGCGGCCTGCGGACTCGTCGCCGTGGAGGCCGGTCACTGGCCCGCGCTCGGCACCTGCGCCGCGTTCACGCTTCTCTACATCTTCTGGCTCCGGCGCCGGATGCCGCGCTCGCCGGGGCACAAGGCGGCCGGTAAGGTCGCGGGGCTCGGCTTCGCGGCGCTGATCATCAGCGTGGGCTTCGGCGCT
>NZ_JBNHIN010000072.1:0-34270 GCF_050054615.1 Streptomyces sp. YGL11-2 | reverse complement strand
GCCGCTCCTCGGAGAGCTTCTTGACGGGGACGGGCGCGGTGGCGGTGCCCAGCGCGGCCAGCCGCCCGGCCCAGAAGGGCTGATCGCCGAAGCCAAGACTGCGTCCGACTGCGGCTGCCAGAGCTGACCGGGCGGCCCGTCCCTCAAATCCTCGGCTCAACACACGGGTTCCTGCACACGAACGCCGTCCGAAGGCCGGAATACCGCAGCCTTTGGATAAGTGCTCTCCACCAGTCAAACGGGCTCATGGCTGGATGCCGTTCACTCCTGAGGCAGTCTCTGTTGTTGGGGGTGTAGTGGGCCCGAGGCCGGGCAGCGTTGTTGGTGTTCCATCCCTTACTGCTGCGAGGAGGAATGCCATGTCCGCAGGCTCGAACGTGACCGGGCCGGTGGAGTTGGAGGCACTGCCCAGCTGCGAATACGTCATGGGGGAGCCGGGGGGCCTGGAACCGTGGGGGCCGGGGGCCCGGGCCAGCCGGGGGAGTCCGTGCCCCCGGAGGAAGAGCAGGTCCCGCCATTGGTGTGGCCGGAGTCGGACCAGGCAGTGGCTGGCCAGGCGTAGCTGGGGCCTGGGGTGGGCAGTGCGTGTCCGCCGCTGTCAGTGCGGCCGGTCCGGGCAGCGCCCAGTGCGGCTCGGACCGGATGCTGCTCCCTCCCGAGACCGTTCCGCTGCTGCCATGCCGGTGGTACAACCGGCGCACCGTGATGGTGACCGATGCCCGCTTGGCCCGTCGGGTCCTGCGGGCGCCAGAGGGGACCTACAACCACACACAGACGTTCCTGCCCCCGCCGGAGCGGAGCGTGTCCGCCTCGGCGGCTGGGGCGAGGCCAGACCGGGAGGCTGTGCTTGCCGGTCGCAGTCGGCATTCACCGCCACCACGTCGCACTCACCCCGGCGCCCACGTGAATGTGGACTTCAGCGCCCACCATGAGCCCGCCGGACAACACCTCGACACCCGACCCGTCGGCGCGCCGCCGTACGGTTTGACAGGAGAAAAGGCCGCAGATGAGTGCGCCCACGACCTACGTGCAGCCCTTCATCCGACCCCGATTCCTCACTGAGGCAGAACTGGCAAGACTGCATGAGCACCTGCAGCACTTGAAAAGCGCACCCGCCACCGTGACCCTCGGCCAGGGCAAAGAGGCTGTGAAGCCTGCCGTGCGCAACACCCAGGCGATGCGACTCCCGCAGGCCACCCGGAAACTCCTGGCCGGCCGGTTCGACGCCCTCCGCACGGAGCTGACTGCATGGTTCGGCCGGCCCGTGGGAGCCTGCCAGCCGCCGGACATCCTCAGCTACGGTCCTGGCAGCTTCTTTCGCCCCCACACCGACACCACCAACGACCCCCTCCACCCTCAAATCAGGGCCCGGGACCTGACCGCCGTCCTTTTCCTCTCCGACCCCCAGCACCCCGACAACAACCCCGCGCAGGACGAACGCTACGCAGGCGGGCGTCTACTGCTGCACCGCTCCACGGGCCCGGCGACCGAGACCGACGAGGCCATGGACGTCACCGGCCCCGCCGGCACCCTCGTCGCCTTCCCCGCCACCACCCGCCACGAAGTCACCCCCGTCACTGCTGGACAACGCCTGACCGCCGTCGCCTGGTACACAGCCACCTAGCCACACCTTCCGGCTGCCGAAAGAGCCACTGGTGTGGCCCAACGCCCTGCGAAGGTGCGTCGACGAAGACAAGCGCTTCCGCAGCACCTCACCCACCATGACCGACGACCGGCACGCCGGCCGCCGGCCGCCTCGACGCCCGGCCGGTGTCCACCGCCGTCAACAACGTGCGCAACAACGGCCCCCACCTCCTGGACGCGATCCCCGACGACCCCGACCACACCGACGCGTGAGCCAGAACGCGTATGGCAGAGGTCAGTTGTCGTCCGGGTCTTCCCCTGCGTACAGCCGGGTATCGAGGTCGCCGGCCCAGGCCAGAGCCCAAGCGCGCAGGTCCGCTACCTGTTCAGGGCTCAGGCCGTAGTCGGTGAAGTCCTGGTCATCCCACCACTCGGCGCCGGCGAGGCGGTCGCGTAGGTCGTGGAGGCTGAGTTCGAAGCGGGCATGGCGGCGGCCGAGGTTTTCCAGGTCGGCGGTGGAGCGATGCCGGGTTGCGGCGTGGACGTCGATGAGGTCGCGGACCGCGCCGCGGTCGGCGAGTGCGCGTGTGCGGTACAGGCCCATCCGAGAACGCGGCTGCTCCAGCGTGTAGGAGCGGCGGCCCGACCACACCACGTGCAGCGGCGGGTCGACCGTGCCGCGCGCGGGACCGGCAAGGGCCTCCAAATGAGCAGGCAGCCGTTTCACGTACTGCGCACACAACAGCTCGAACGCGTTCGGTACCGGAGACGAGGGGGACTGCACGGTCATGGGCTCAGTATCGCCCGGCGGGCCGGGTGGTTGCCAGGCGCCGGAATCGGTCGGGCTCCCGGGATGGGACCAGCGGCGGTACGGCGTCTGACTGCCGTCGAAGAGACGGTCGGCCGCCGCTGCGGCTGAGCCATCGGTGATCTGCCTCGAACGCGATACCGGCGAGGTGCCCCGGCAGTTGCGGCAGCTGCGGTGGGGGCTGGTGCCGTCGTGGGCGAAGAGCCTGAGCATCAGCACGAAGATGATCAATGCGAGGGCGGAGGCGGTCGCGGAGCAGTCGGCCTGCCGTCGAGCGTTCGCCAAGCGCCGCGCTTGTGGAATGGAGTGGTCCGCTCGCTCCCGCCCGCTGGCCTGCGACGACTGGATTCGTTGAGACGGAACGGGCCCGACTCGGTTCGATGAGAAGAGACACTCGCGGCGCTGGCTCTGTTCACGAGAACGGGAGTTTGGGAGGCATTCGGCGGCGGGCCGGGAGTCGAAATGTTCACGGGGTCGGGCAGCACTGGCAGGGGGCGTTGCTGCTCGGGCGGCCACAGGGCGTAGTCCGAGCCGTTGGAGTCTGACCGCGGCCAGCTGGGCAATCCTCCCCAGGGGCCCTCGTGTCCGTTCAGCCAGCAGTGAGGATGCGGCAGATGTCGCCCTCGGTACAGGTAGCGGGGTCGGTTGCGGAAGCGGTGCGGGTCAGCTCGCGCAGCATGGCGCGGGTCGCCTCCAGTTCGGCGATCCGGTGCTCGACGTCAGCGAGGTGCCGACTGAGGAGTTCGGTGACGTGAGCACAGGGCAGGTGGCCGCCGTCGCGGATCGCGAGGACGTCGCGGATCTCGGCGAGGCTGAGGCCGGCCGCCTGGGCGGAGCCGATGAAGCCGACCCGGGCCCGCGCATGGGCCGGGTAGTCGCGGTAGCCACCCGAGGTGCGGGGCGGGTCCGCCAGCAGCCCGGCCTGCTCGTAGAAGCGCAGGGTCTTGGGGGTGGTTCCGGTGGCGGCGGCGAGGGCTCCGATGCGCATACCTCCACCGTAGCCTTGACCTTCCAGTGCAGTGGAAGGTCTAGCGTGGGCCGCCTGATCGGGAGGTGGCGCTGATGCAGGTGGAAATGGTGACAGTCCCGGACTGCCCGAACGGCCCGGTGCTGCGGGAACGGCTGGCCCTCGCCCTCGCGGGGCGTACGGACGTGGAGCTCACCGAGCACGTGGTCGACGACCAGGCGGAGGCGGAACGGCGCGGCATGCACGGTTCTCCCACGCTGCTGGTCGATGGCCGCGACCCGTTCGCCGTCCCGGGCGCCGCGGCCAGTGTGTCCTGCCGGCTCTACCGTGGCGCGGACGGCCGCCTCGGCGGAGCGCCTTCCGTCGAGGAGCTGCGGCGGGTGCTTGGCACTCCTGCCACTGGCGGCGCGGACCGGGCGGCCGGCCGAGCCGGGCGGGGTCGTCTCGCCCCGATCGAGGGTGGTCTTCGGGCGGTGCAGCAGGCCGTCCTGCGCTCCTTCGCCGCCGCCGGTGCCCCGCCCGAGCAGGCCGAGCTGGAGGCGGCGGCCGAGCCCTTCGCCGTACCGGCCGCCCGGGTGCTCGCAGAACTGGCCGCCGAGGACTTCGTCACCCTGGACGACACCGGCCGCATCCAGGCCGCGTACCCGTTCTCCGCCACCGCCACCGAGCACGTCGTGCAGATCGCCGACGGGCCGACGGTGTGGTCGATGTGCGCGATCGACGCGCTCGGCATCCCGGTCATGCTGGGCGCCGATGCCGTCATCAGCTCGACCGACCCGGTCACCGGCGACCTGGTCCGTGTGGAGTTCACCGGCGGAAAGACCACCTGGCAGCCGGCCACTGCGGTGGTCTACTACGGCGCACGCCCGGGCACCGGCCCGGCGGCCGCCGTGTGCTGCGGCTACCTGCGCTTTTTCACCGGGCGCGTCACCGCCGAGCAGTGGACCGGGCAGCACGCCGACATCAGCGGCGCCGTCCTGGACCAGACCGAGGCCCAGCGCCTGGGCGCGGACATCTTTGGCCCCCTGCTGGCCGCACCCGCACAGTAAGCCGGACCGCCATGAACCCGCCGCAACGCCGCGATCCGAGCGCCCGGAGAGGAACGGCGGCGCTGCTCGCAGCCGTCGCCGCCGCAGCAATCGTCTGCTGCGTGGGGCCCGCCCTGATCGTCGCCGCGGTCTCGGGCGCGCTCGCCGCCTGGCTCGGCAACTGGTGGGCGGTCACCGCCGCCGCGCTGCTGACCGCGGGGGCCGTGGCTTGGTGGCTCCGACGCCGCCGGCGGTCCTGCCGCCCACCGCGTCGCCCTCAGTGAACGGGATGTTCGGTCGCCGGCTCACCGCCGCGCTACTGGCCGTTCCGATCCTCCCCAAGGGTCAGCCCATGCCTGGCCTAGGTGCTGTCAAGTCTCGAATCTCGCGAACTTGCTGGTGATCCGCAACGGGACTCACCGGCGACTCCATACGCACCCGGCGGCTGTCCGCTGATCTGCGGTTTGTCTCAAAGCGCCGTTCCACGTCGTGATCGGCTTCGTGCAGGATTCTGCTGGGCGCCGTCCGGCGTCGCAGGCTCCCGCTGCGCGGTGGCCGATCCGCTGAACAAGGGGCTGCAGGTGGGCTGGCAGGCGTACGTCGACACCAACATGGTCGGCTCAGGCAAGATCAGCCAGGGAGCAATCCTGGGGCAGGAGGGCGCGATCTGGGCTGCCTCCCCGGGGCTATCGATTTCCGCCGGCGAGCAAGCCTCCATCCGCAAGGCATTCGAGGACACGGAAGGAACGCTGGCCCTCGGCCTCAAGATCGGCGGCCAGAAGTATTTCACTCTCCAGGCCAACGGTCGGTCGATCTACCTGAAGAAGCAGTCCGACGGCGCCATCGTCGTCAAGACAACGCAGGCGATCCTCATCGGCCTGTACGTGGCTCCGATCCAGGCCCCTGAAGCAACCTCCATCGTGGAGAACCTGGCGGACTACCTGATCAGCGCCGGTTACTGACGTCGCGCCCGACCGTGCTCGGACGACACGGTGGCCGCCCCACAGGGCTGGGGATCACGCCCCAGATTGGTGTGGTGAAGGGGCCCATGCCGGCGGCGTACTTCGCCAGCGTGCGCAGGAACCAGTCCGGCTTGCCGTGGACCCCGTGGATTACCTTCACGGGCCTGCGGGTGGTGTCGGCGAGGGCCTGCGCCTGGTCCATGACGGTGGCGACGGTCGCGTTGAACCGGCCGGTCGACGGGACGGGCCCGGTGCACTCCGGACCGGTGCGCCCGACGAGCACGCGCACCTGCCAGCCCGCGGGCTCGCGCCGGTAGTCGGCCATGACCTTCAACAGCCACGCCGCGGCTTCCGCATCGGTCAGGCCGTCAATCCCGTCTCCGACGCGAAGCTGGTCAAGGCGCTGTTCACCTGGTCCGGGCCGCCCCGCGACCTCGGCCATCCACGTCTCGAAGTCCGTCATGGCCGGGCAACGATCAGGAGCCACCCGGGTCGCTCTGCCCTGCGCCGAACGGAGGAATGAGCAGGCCGTAGCGCGCGCTGGTCCTGGCCGCGGCACGGCCCACCCAGGACGACATCCGCCGCAGGTTCTGGGACGACAACGCCGCCGACCTCACCTGACAGCTCGCACGTCAGCCCCGGTTGGACCTATTGGATCTAACAGGTCTGACCGGGGCTAACGTGCGCTTACGGTCTCAGCTGGGCGGCGGGTCGAGTCGCCGCCTGGCTGGGAGTGCGGACATGCTGCCCAAGCGCTCAACGCGCTCCGCGAAGCGCAGGTGCTCGCGCCGGGCATGCTCCCGGCAAGCGAGGTGACTTTGTCCCGGCGCGGCGAGGTCATCGCGTAAGGCACCCGCACTCCGCATCCAGTAGTGACGAGGCTCGGCAGGTCACCCACCAGACCGAACGTGGATGCCAGCACGTTGCGGACGGCGGCATTGCCGTGGCCCACCTTCGACTCGACATGGATGTGCGGATCGCTCCCACCCACGCGTCCTCCTCGTCACGCCTACTCAGCTGACCGGGAGTGCTACCGGCCAGCCGCACACTGCAGGATGCCCCTCCCATGTCACGGCCTACTGACGATTTCGGCTTGTTGTCGTTGCTGGGATCGGGCGCGTAGGAGGGCAGTTGGACGGAGGGCTCGCGATCAACAACGCCTGACGTCATCAAGTCGAGAACCTCAGTAGTCGCGAGTCAGGGCGCTGCGGCGGTCCGGGTAACCGCGGATCTCGACGATCTGCGCGCCGTCTACCGTGAAGACCTGGTAGAGCCGGTGCGGCGGCGCGGGGCGGGCGCCTTCGTTGGGGCGGGTCAGTGTCAGCCCGAGGATGACCGCGCCGCGGTCGACCTCCAGGCTCTCGATCGTGGGCGCGGTGCCGTCGGCCAGGGCGAGCCGGTACCAGTCGAGGACCTGCGCGCTGCTACGGCACAGCCCGGTCCAGTGCACCTGCGGGTGCAGCAGCGAGGCGAGCAGATCCAGATCGGTGTGCCGGCAGGCGGCCTCGATGTGCCGGGCGATCTCGGAGAGCACGTCATCGCCCAGCGGGGCCGGTGCGTCGGTGACGGCGCTCGGTGCCGTGCCGGGCTCTTCGTCCCCGTGGTGCCCCCCGCCGTCCTGCTCGGGGCCGATGCCGTAGCCCTTGAGAAGCTGCGCGACCTCTCGGCTCGGCGGCTTGCCGGTGACCCACACGTCGCGGCGGCAGGCGCCGGCCTCCAGCAGCAGGCGGACGGTGGCGATCCAGTCGCCGGGCTCGCCGTCCTGTTCGCCGCTGCCGACGGTGGCGAACGCCAGCGGGGTCGCCTCGAACCTGGTATCGCGGGCGTCGACCTCGGCGCCGACCGCGAGCAGCAGCCGAACCCCCTGCGCGTTCCCCTGGTAGGCGGCGGTGTGCAGCGGCGCTTCGCCCGACTCGTCGCGCGCATCGTGACCGAATCCGAGCTCCAGCATCAGCGAGAGCGCCGCAGTGTCCCGGTCGGCGGCAGCCTGATGGATCGCGGCCCGGTCGCGTTCGGTGAGTCGGCCCGGCAGGCCGGGATGCTCGGCCAACAGGCGCCGCGCGCTCTCGCTCTCGGCGCGCAGGCAGGCGCCGAGGAATCGGTCGACCTGCGTGGCATCGTCGATGGCACCGCGGGAGGTGAGCCGCGCGGCGGTCTCGCTGTGTCCGGCGCGCACCGCCGAGCGCACCGCCGAGGTGCCGTCTTCGCCAGCGGCCCGCGGATCGGCTCCGGCATCCAGCAGCGCGTCGATCAGCGGGAGCGACGCGGTAGCCGCCGCCTCGACCAGCTGCTCGCCCGCCGCGCCGGCCGCGTCCTGCCCGCGCGCGGTGAGTGTGTCGAGCAGCAGCCGCATCGCCACCGCATCGTCGTGGAAGACCGCCGCGCCCAGGGCCCAGGTCCCGGTGATCCGCGCGCCGTGGGACAGCAGCAGCCCCAGCGACTTGTGGTCGCCGTGGGAGATCGCCTCGACGACCGGCTGGCCCAGGTCGGGATGGGCACCGGCGTCGAGCAGCAGTCCGGTGACCTCGGGTTTGACGGACTCCACCGCTCCGCGCAGCGCCGAGTACAACCGGGGGCGGCCCCCGTCGTTGGTGTTCGCCGATGCCCGTGCGGCCAGCAACAGGCGCACCACCTCGACCAGCCCGGCTCCCCGCTCCGGGTCGAGCCGGTGCCAGTGCGAGTAGCAGGCGTAGAGCAGCGGCGGCCAACCGCGCTCGTCATCGACCTCCACCGCCACAGCGGGATTCTGGGTCAGCGCCTCGCGCACCGCGCCGACATCGCCGAGCACGGCCGCCGCGCGGACACTGCACTCGGCGATACCCGGCTCCGTGAGAAGGATCTCCGCGGCCCGCCCGGCGCGCGCCTCGATCGACGCGGACAAGAACGCCAGCTCCCGCCGACGCGCGCCCGCGTCGGCATCCACGGCGGCCTTGAGCGCAGGCCAACTGGGAAAGCCCATTTCACGGGCAATGACGAACTGCGCGGCGGCCAAGCTGACCGTATCCGGCTCGGCCGTTGAGTGATGCGTAGCGAACCTCGCCAGCGCGGCCGAATCCCCACGACGCACGGCGTCGCGCAACTCCTTGGCGCGTCGGCGCAACTGATCGAGATCGGGCCGGGCGGGAAGAGATGAATCGGACATAGCGTCTCCCTCTGATCGCCTGGGGTCCGCTGCACAGGCCGAGGAAGAAGCCAAAGCCACAAGGGCATCGAACGACGGAGGTGGACTCAGTCCTTCCCGCGGATCAGGCGGCACCCTCCAGACGCCGCCTTCGATAGTAGCCGCCCGCCGCCGTCACCAGGCAGCGTGGGTGTGCCCGACGTCGCCCACTCCAAGGCGGTCGAGGAGTTGGCAGAGCTTTGGCCGAACCGGTGGCCGGGTCGGCCTACTGCCTGGACCGGCGTGTGGCCTGGACGCTCTGCTCCAGGGCGGCGAGGAGGTCGACGGCAGGCTGCGGCGTCGGCAGTTCCGGGACTTCGCCTCCCTCGACCTTGGCAGCCACCAGCTGCTCCAGCGCGCGCCCGTATTCGTCTTCCAGCTGCTTCACTTCGATCCCGGTGAGTTTGGACAGGAGCAGCTCGGCGAGCTGCAGTGCCCGGTCGGTGACGGGCGTGGACGGGTCCAGGTCTCCGGGCTCGCGCACTTCGTCGCTCCACAAAAGGGCCTGAACCACGATCACACCACGTCGCGGACGAAGTACCGCCAATCTTTCGCGCTGGCTTCTCTGAACTAAGGGCTCTCATCGCTCGTCCGTGTTGGCCCTTGGGCTGTCTACTGCTTGTCCCTGGCGTCGAGCTCTGTGCGCTCTTTGTTCTGGTCGTCGTGTCCGGTGAGGGCGTGGGCGGCGCGGAGCAGGCGGTGGCCGAGTTTTTCCAGGTAGGGGGCGAGTTCTGGGGTGCCGTGGATGGTGTGGGTGGGGCCGAGGTCGATGCCGAGGAGTTGTTCGGCGATGTGGTGGGGGTTGTCGGCGGCAAGGTCGAGGGTGCTGGTGGTCTCGTCGAGGGGGCGTACGCGGTCGGGGAGGGAGTAGGTGCGGGCACGCGCGGTGGCGGCATCGAGGGGGACGGTGGCGTGGAAGGTGTAGCGGGCGGGGGCGGCGGCCAGGCGCGCGGCGACGTACGCGGCCGCGTCGGTGGCGGGTAGTTCGCGGGGGCCGGCGCGGTGGCCGGTGGGGGTGGGGTCGGTGAGGCGGTCGACGCGGAAGAGCCGCCATTCGTCGTGGTCGGTGTCGTAGGCGACGAGGTACCAGACGGGTGCGGCGGCGACCAGGGCGTACGGTTCGGCCCGGCGCCGGCCCGTGACGCCTTTCCCGGTCCGGTAGGTGAAGGTGGTGATCTCACGGTCACGGCAGGCCGCGGCCAGGGTGGCCAGGACGGTGGGGTCAGCCTCGGGTCCGGTGCTCCAGGGCACCGGGAGCGGGGAGGTGGTGGCCTGGAGTGTTGCGACCTGGTGGCGCAGCCGTTGCGGTAGCACCTGTTCGAGTTTGGCCAGGGCGCGCACCGCGGTCTCCTCGATGCCGGTGACGCCGTTGGTGGCGGTGCGCAGGGCGACGGCGATGGCGACGGCTTCCTCGTCGTCCAGGAGGAGTGGGGGCAGGTCGGTGCCGGCGGCCAGGCGGTAGCCGCCTGCGGTGCCGGTGGTGCCCTCGACGGGGTAGCCGAGATCGCGGAGCCGGTCGATGTCGCGGCGGATGGTGCGCAGGGTGACGCCGAGCCGTTCGGCGAGTTCGGTACCGGACCAGGTGCGGCGCGTCTGGAGCAGGGAGAGCAGGCGCAGCATGCGGGCGGGCAGGTCCTGGGTCATGTTTTTCAGACTGCCAGGCATTGGTGACGTGAGGTGTCCTAAAGGGCTCCTATCGTCGGAAACGTCCGAGCGTCGAGGAGCCTCCTCGGTGTGACGGCAGGAGCCCCTTCCCACCGGAAGGGGGGGCGATCAGGAGCGGCCGGACAGTTGCCCGGGCCCGCGGCTCCCGACACATGACATAGGCGCGTCCTCACTGAGTGTGAGTTCGTATGTGCCGCACAGAGACAGGAAAGATCATGATTACCGGAGTGAACACGACCGTGGTCTGGGTGCTGGACCAGGACTCGGCAAAGGCGTTCTTCACCGACAAGCTCGGCCTGGAGGCGCGTACGGACGTGCCGTTCGGTGAGGGCATTCGCTGGGTCACCGTGGGTGCCAAGGCCCAGCCGGAGGTGCAGATCTCCCTGATGGTCCCGGGCCCGCCGGTGATGGACGCCGAGTCCGCCCAGCAGCTCGCTTCGCTGATCGAAAAGGGTGTCCTGATCGGCTGCACGTTCACCGTCGAGGACTGCCACGCGGCCGTCGCGGACCTGTCCGTGCGGGGCGTGACCTTCCTCCAGGAGCCGCAGCCCAGGCCATGGGGCATCTCCGCGACCCTGCGCGACGACGCCGGAACCGTGTACGAGATCCTCCAGCCGCACCACCCGGGCCAGCAAGCAGCCGGCCAGAACCCCTGACCACAGCCGCCACTGCAGCGCACCACGCCGGCAGCCGGGAGGACGAGGCCGCCCTCCCGGCCACCGCACGGCCCTCGGGTGGCCGCACCGGCGACCAGCAGAAACGATGACCACAGCCAACCCCTTCGGGCCCCGACAACAGGGTGGAGTCATGGCATACGACGAAGTACTCGCGGAACGCGTTATGGAGCGGCTGGAGCCCGAGGGAGTGGTCGCGAAGAAGATGTTCAGCGGGCTGACCTTCCTCTTCCAGGGGAACGCGCTGGCCAACCTGTACGACGAGGGCCTCATGGTGCGCGTCGGGAAGGAAAGGAACGACGAAGCCCTGGAGCGCCCCGGCGCCGCGCCCCTGGTGATCCGGGGCAAGGAGCAAAGAGGCTGGGTCCTGCTGGCGGAGGAAACCCTCGACGACGACGTCCTGGACGACTGGCTGACATGGGCCATGGCCGCCACCGCCGAGCTCCCGCCCAAGTGACCTGATCGGGGGTCACGCCCGGAGGCCAGGTGGCTGCTGGCACCACGGTGCAAAGTAGCGACCGGGGTCGCACGACGGCGGTCATGCGCTTGTCATCTCTGCGGCCTGTTAGTCGCAATACCGGTGACTTTGCCACGGTGCCCAAGGCCGTCGTCCATTTCGACCTCTCCGACGGCCACGTCGCCACTGCCCCTATGACGGGGGCATGACTGTGTGGGACTGACCAGGTGGAACACCTCGCGGGCGGCGTAGCGTTTGAGGCATCGGACGATCTCGCGTCGGGTTTTGCCCTCCTTGGTGCGGCGTTCGTTGTAGTCCTGGGTGCGTGGGTCGAAGCGCAGGCGAGTGTGCGCGATCCGGTGCAGGGCGGCGTTGGCCTGCCGGTCGCCGCCGCGGTTGAGGCGACGGTACTGCCGAGTGCCCGAGGAGCGTTCTACGGGGCTGACCCCGCACAGCGCGGCGAAGGACGCCTCGCCACCCAGGCGCTCCGGGGTGTCCCCCATCGTGATCAGCAGGGTGACGGACGTGTCCGGGCCGATACCCACCGGGGGCGAGCAGGTGCGGGGCGTGGCGCTCCACAAGCCGGGCCAGGCGGCGTTCCAGGTCCTGGACCTGCCCGGTCAGCTGCTCGACGCGCCGGGCCAGCAGGCACAGCGTGATCCGGGTTGCCTGCAGCACCGCGTCGCCGCCGCACCCGTCTTCGTCGTTGTCGGCGAGCCGCGCGCAGGTGCGGACCAGGGCCGGGTTGTTCAGCACGGCCATTTCCTCCCGCAGGACCGGGTCGGCGGTAACACCTCGCCGTGATCACAGCCGCGGCTGTGCTGCTTCCCTGGATTTCCGCCCGTAACTACGCGCTCCAGACGGGCGCCCTGACCGCCCTGATCCTTCTCCTGTCCGATCAGTTCAGCCACGCCGGTACCGCGGTCACCCCGCCTCGCCGACAGCCTCATCGGCATCGCGTTCGTCGCCGTCGCCGGACATCTGCTGTGGCCGCACCGGCACCACGCCAAGATCGGCTTCCGCCTGCCAGCACCGACTCACCGCTGACCGAAGTGTGAAGGAAAGGCAACGCAGCCGCGGTTAATCCCGTCTGTCCCCATACACACGTGTTTCGTATGGCCTCGTAGGCCCCGACTGCTGGATTTCTCATGCTGCGCTTCGGCCGACGGCGGTCCGTCCCCGTCTCCACCGCGGCCCTGGCCGGGCTGACGGCCGTGGGGATGGCGCTGGCGGCGGGCTGCGCACCTGCTGGAGGGATGCGGGATGCCGGTGTGGCTCCTTCGGTGTCCGTCCCGGAAAGCGCCTCGCCGTTGTGGCCCGGCCGGCCCCCCGCCCGGTCCCAAGGTGGGCCCGCCCCCTCCGCCGTGCCCGTGCCGGATGCCACCGTCCCCGAGGGCGGTCTGCGCAAGGTCCCGCCGGAGCGGCTGCTTCGAGCAGACCCTGGTGTGCCCGAGGTGGTGAAGGGCTCGCTGGGGAATTGTCCCGGTAAGCGCTGCCGGTTGCGTGCCCCCGTCTATGTGGACCTCACCGGCGACGGGAAACCCGAGCTGGTGCTGGCCTTCGACGACACCGGACGTACGTTGATGTGGGTGTACACCGCCTCGGGGGACTCGGTGCGGCGGGTACTGGACTACGCGGGACCGCCGCAGACGGCCGCCGCCACCGTCGGCCGGGACCTGGTCGTGGACGAGTCCGGCGGGGGCCGCAAGTCGACGGTCCGCTACCGCTGGAACGGCCAGGCACTGGCACCCGTACCCGTCAGATGACACCGACCCGAGCCTCTTCCATGCCCTGCCGATTGCTGTGAAGGACCCCATGACTCAGCTCCTGCTCGTCGAGGACGACGAGGTGATCCGCAACACGGTCCGGATGGCGCTTGAGCGCTACGGATACGAGGTGTGCGTCGCGGAGGACGGCCTCACCGGCCTGGAGCTCTTCCGTGAGCAGCCACCCGACCTGCTGCTGCTCGATGTGATGCTGCCCGAGCTGGACGGAATCGGGCTGTGCCGCCGGGTCCGCGAATTCAGCCTGGTCCCGATCCTGATGATGTCGGCGCGCGGCGACGCGCTGGACGTGGTGTCGGGCCTGGAGGCGGGTGCGGACGACTATGTCACCAAGCCGGTGGAGGGCGCGGTGCTGGTGGCCCGGATCCGCTCGCTGCTGCGCCGGGCGAGCTTCTCCTCGGAGCCGCCCGCGCAGGACAACGGACAACCTGAGGGCGCGCATGCCCCCTCTGTGCTGGCCTTCGGCGAGGTGGAGATCGACCCGAGTGCGATGGAGGTGCGCCGCAGCGGAGAACCGGTCTCGTTGACCCCGACCGAGCTGCGCCTGCTGCTGGAGTTCGCCGCGAACCCCGGGATCGTGCTGGACCGGCGGTCACTGCTGCGCGAGGTGTGGGACTACGCCTGGGACGGCGACAGCCGCGTCGTCGATCTGCACATACAGCGGCTGCGGGCGAAGATCGGTGCCGAGCGGATCGAGACGGTGCGCGGGTTCGGCTACAAGCTGCGGCGCTGATCATGCGCAGGACGTGGACGATACGGTCCCTTGGGCGCTGGCGGTCGCTGCGCTGGAAGGTCGCCGCGCTGATCGCGGTCGCGGTGTGCGCCGTGGCCGCGGGGATCGGCGTTCTGGTGCACCAGGCCACCTACGCCCGGGCGCTGAGCCAGGCCCGGGACACCGCGCAGCGCCAGCTCGACCTGGCGGTCACCACCTACTCCCGGACCGGCAGCACCCAGGGGACGGAGGCCCGGCTCGATGCCTCCGAAGTGCCAAAAGATCTACGTGAGTTGGTGCGCAGGGGCCATCAGGGCACGGCGTTCGGCCGGAACCGGTACGGGCCGGTGATGTGGGCCGCGCGGCCGGCCGGCGACCGGATGCTCTGCGTCGAGGTCGATATGCGTGCCGACCTGCGCAACCTCAAGGTACTGGACGCCACCATGGGCCTGGCCGGGCTGGTCGCCGTCGGCGTCGTGCTGCCACTGGGAGCGCTGAGCGCGGACCGGCTGGCGCGGCGGCTGCGGTACGCGGCCGGGACAGCACGGCGGATCGCGGACGGCAACCTGGACGCGCGCATCGGCGCGAGTGACCGGCCGGGCGACGAGATCGCGGAGATCTCCACCGCGGTGGACTCGATGGCGGCCTCGCTGCAGCAACGGCTCCGCGGGGAGCAGCAGTTCACCGCCGATGTCGCCCACGAGCTGCGCACCCCGCTGATGGGCCTGGTTACCTCGGCCGAGCTGCTGCCGGAGGGCGAGGCCACCGACTATGTACGGGACCGGGTGCGGGTCCTGCGCACGCTGGTCGAGGAGCTGCTGGAGATCTCCCGGCTGGACGCGGGTGCGGAGCAGGCGGATCTCGCGCCGTGCCCGCTGGGACCGCTGGTCGAGGACTGTGTGCGGCGGACGGGACTTGAGGCCGAAGTGCGGGTCGTCAGCGGGGCCGTGGTCGACACGGATCCGAGGCGGCTGGACCGCATCGTGGCCAACCTGGTGGTCAACGCCCACCGGCACGGCCGGCCGGCCGTCGAGGTCGCGGTGGCGGGGGCGGTCGTCACCGTACGCGACCACGGCCCGGGCTTCCCCGACACGCTCCTGGCCGACGGTCCGCAGCGGTTCCGCACCGGCGCCCGGGAGCGCGGCCGCGGCCACGGCCTGGGGCTGACCATCGCCCTCGGCCAGGCCCACGTCATCGGCGCCGGTCTNCCGTACGCGACCACGGCCCGGGCTTCCCCGACACGCTCCTGGCCGACGGTCCGCAGCGGTTCCGCACCGGCGCCCGGGAGCGCGGCCGCGGCCACGGCCTGGGGCTGACCATCGCCCTCGGCCAGGCCCACGTCATCGGCGCCGGTCTGGACTTCGCCAACGCGGCGGGCGGGGGCGCGATCGCCACCGTCCGCCTCCCCGAACATCCGCTGCGCTGACCCGCGCCCGGCCCCTCACCTGTGCCGGGCGCGGGTCAGCACCGATACACCACCGATACACGGCCCTACAGAGCCGATACACGCCCGAGCACCGGCCTATGTCCTGCCATCTCCGGGCGGAGATCTCCACCTCCCACGCTGGCGGCAGCAGTCGCGGATGACCCGTATCCGCGACCAGATCCGCACACCACAGGCTCGGAGGTGTTCTTCATGGGCGCTGCACACACACGGCCCCGACGGCGGCCGACGCGAGGGCGCGGACGGCGGCGGCGCGCCGGCCCCAGGAGGCGCCGCCTGGCCTGGACGGCCACGTCCCTCGCGGCCCTCCTCGCGCTCGGCGGCTGGCTGCTGTACGCCCGGCTCGACTCCAATCTCGCCACCACCGACGTGGACGGCGCCCTGGGATCCGACCGGCCGGCCCGCGGGGCCTACGGCTCGCTCAACATCCTGCTGCTCGGTTCCGATTCGCGGGCCGGGAAGAACGCACAGTACGGCGCGGGTGACAGCGGCGCCCGCTCCGACACCGCGATGCTCGTCCACCTCAACAAAGGGCGGCAGCAGGCCACGGTGGTCAGCATCCCGCGCGACACCATGGTCGCGCGCCCCGCCTGCCCGCTCCCGAACGGCCACACCTCGTCGGCCACCGCAGCGACGATGTTCAACTCCACCTATTTCGTGGGCGGTTCGGCCTGTGCGGTCAAGACCGTCGAGCGGCTCGGCAAGGTCCGTATCGACCATGTCCTGGACGTCGACTTCACCGGGTTCAAGAAGCTGGTCGACGCGGTCGGCGGGGTCACCGTCAGCACCGACAGAGCCATCCACGACAAGGACAGCCATCTGGACCTGGAGGCGGGCCGCCACCGGCTGAACGGCGAGCAGGCCCTCGGCCTGGTCCGCACCCGGCACGGCGTCGGGGACGGCAGCGATCTGGGCCGGATCAAGCTGCAGCAGAAGTTCATGGCCGCGCTCGCCGCCGAGCTCAACGGCTCCGGCCTGCTCACCGACCCGGTACGGCTCTACAAGGTCGCCGACGCCGCCACCAGCGCGCTCACCACCGACAAGGCCCTCGGCTCGGTCCGGGACCTGCTGAGTCTCGCCCGCAGCCTGGCGGGCCTGAAGCCGTCCGAGATCACCTTCCGGACGCTGCCCGTCGGCCCGTATCCCAAGGACCCCAATCGCGTCGCGGTCAAGCAGCCCGAGGCGAACGCCCTCTTCAAGGCTGTACGCGACGACACCGCCCCGCCCCCCGTGAAGGAGAGGTGAGCCACACCGTGGCCGACCACCACCACTACGTCCCCACCGATCAGCCCCTGCGGCTCACCCCGCCCCGGCCTGACACCCCGCCGCCCCGCCGGCCGTACGCGCCCGGCCTGGATGGCCTGCGCGCCCTCGCCGTGACCGCCGTGGTCCTCTACCACGTCAACCCGGCCTGGCTGCCCGGCGGTTTCCTCGGCGTCGACGTCTTCTTCGTCCTCAGCGGCTATCTGATCACCGACTTGCTACTGGCCGAACACCGCCGCTGCGGCCGCATCGACCTGCGCGGCTTCTGGGTACGCCGGGCTCGCCGGCTGCTGCCCGCCCTCGCCCTCGTCCTGCTGACCGCAGCCTGCGCCGCCACCGTGCTGGAACCCCACCGACTGGCCACCGCAGCCGGCGACCTGCTCTCCGCCGCCACCTTCACCAACAACTGGTGGCAAATAGCCACCGACGCCTCCTACTTCGCGCACTTCGGCCCGCCACCACTCTTCCAGCACCTGTGGACCCTCAGCCTGGAGGAGCAGTTCTATCTCCTGTGGCCCTTGGTACTGATCACGCTGCTCCGCGCAGTGCGCCGCAAGGGAGCACGGGTGACGCTGGTCGCTACCGCGGCCCTGGCCTCGGTGACCGCGATGGCTCTGCTGTACGAGCCGGATACGGACGCCTCCCGCGTCTACTTCGGCACCGACACCCACTCCTTCCCGCTGCTGATCGGCGCCGCGCTGGCCCTGTTGCGGCCCGCCGCAGGACTGCTGTCCGGTCAAATGCCGGGAACCGTACGGGCCGTGGACTTCGCCGGTCTCGCGGGGCTGTCCGCCCTGACCGTGCTCTCCTGGACCGCCTCCCAGGACGCCGATGCCCTCTACCCCGGTGGCTTCATCCTTGCCGCATTCGCTGCCGCGCTGGCCGTGCTCGCCGCCGTACAGCCCGCCGGCCTGCTCGCCCGAGCGCTCAGCACGCCCTGGCTGCGCTGGCTCGGCAAGCGCAGCTACGGGATCTACCTGTGGCACCTGCCCGCCATCGCACTGGCCACCCCGGACGGCCGCACCCCCGCCGACGTGACCCTGAACACCCTCGCCGCAGCCGTTGCCTCTGTCGGCCTCGCCGCGCTCTCGTACCGGCTGGTCGAAGGACCCGTACGGCGCCACGGATTCCGCACGACCACATACCGGCTGCGCCGCACCCTGGCGACCGGCACCACTGCCCGACGTAATGGGACTCTGTGGACCAGGGCCGTGACCGGTACCGTCTTGGCGGCCGTCGTGGTCGCGGGCTGCGGGGTGGCCACGGCCCCCAAGGACGGCAACAGCGCCGCCGATCAGGTCAAGGCAGGCGAACGCGCCTTGGAGGACGGTTCCCCGGCCGCTGCCGCCGGGAAGGTCACCGCGATCGGAGACTCGGTCATGGTCGCCGCGGCCCCTGCCCTCAAGCAGAAGTTCCCCGGCATCGACATCGACGCCAGGGTCAGCCGTCAACTCTCCGCGGCGGCCAAGGAGATCGACACGATCAAGCAGAAGCGCCCACTGGGCGACGCCGTGGTCATCGGCCTCGGCACGAACGGCGTCGGCGGGGCCAAGGACCTCCAGTCCGCCATCGACGCCATCGGCTCGGACAAGCGGATCGTCCTGGTCACCGTGCACGCCCCCCGACAGGGCTGGCAGGAAAAGGTCAACCAAGCCGTCAAGGACGTGGCCGCGAAGAACTCCGCCCACGTCGCCGTCGCCGACTGGGACAAGGCCATCTCCCGCCACACCGACCTTCTCGCCAACGACGGCATCCACCCCGGACCCGGCGGCGGCAAGATCTACGCCGACACCGTCGCCGAAGCCCTGGCCAAACTGAAGAGCAGCCGCTGAGGACGCCACCCGGAGGCCCCAAGGTCCAGCGATGCCATGTGCCACTGAACCGGCTCTGTCGGCGTGCACGCTGAACTCAAGGTGGTGAGCGGGAACGTTTGATCGTGTCCGCTCACCACCGAGCTGCATAGCTACCGCACGGTGCCCGCGATCACATCTGTGGTCAGTACGGCCAGGTGCAGGGCATCGACTGGATTGGCGTGCTGACCTGCAATACGTGGGTATCAACTCAAGCTCTTCTTGGGAGCCGACCTGAACCCGCAACATTGCCCCAAACCCACTGCCAGTGGAACCCGAAGGGGCACCGCGCCCAGAATCAGACAAGGTTGCCGCGCCCATGCATTTTCAGCTGTTCCTTCCCTCATGTCCTGCACACCGACCCCTCCTGCGCCGAGCTGCGGAGGCGGCGGGTACCGAGAAGGGCAGTGATACCGGTCATGGTCGAGCCGGCCCAGGACCACCACGCCACGCCGCTCCTGACCAAGCATCGGTGGCCGGATGACATCCACCCTCCTGGGCGGCGCCGACAGACGCACCCCAGCATTCAGGTAGCTGACGCCAAGATCCGGACCATGCACGGACCAACTCCCTGCCGACGGCGGTCACGGTCGCCATACCGGCAGGTCAGCGCCACTGCGAGCCCTGTACCACCAACAGACCAAGAACATCTTTTGTAGCTACTCGCCCAAGAAACTTGGATTCTTCTAGGGCGCTTGAAGTGGGCTCCGAGCTGAGGAGTCACCGACAGGCGCCCTCGTTTCCGTCGCATCGCACAGGAACCCGATTGCCCCATTCATCCCGACTTCACCGCTCCTCGAACTGATCTTCCGGACCAGTCACGGACCAAATGACGGACCAGCTGGGCGTGATCGGTTTCGGCGACGACGACGAAGCCGATCCATCCGTCCTCTCCGGGAACGACCAAAAGGGGGACTGTCAGCTCCTCCAAAGTCACCTCGCAGCCAGGCACTTGGCACCCATGTGCGGTCCGCACCCGAAAAGCCGCAGTTCAAAGGCCCGACGCGGGCAGTGGATCGGAGCTGCCCCGGCGCCGCGATGACCTTTGATCGCCGGCCCTCGCGTGCGGAGAACAGTGCATCGCAGGTCGGAGAACCATGCAGACTCTACGCAAGGGCTTCGAGCCAACCTCGGGCAGGACGGAAAGGTCGCAGCAGACGACGCACACGTCTTTCCCTTGCAACAGCCCGGAAGCAGCGGCGGCCTCGCGGGGTGCTGCGCGCGGTTCGGCGGAGTCTGAGCCTGTGGGAACTCTCTTGGACGGACGGCGTAGGTCGATGAAGCCGATGCCCCGCCGACTCGGCGTGGAGCAGCAGGCGCTACAGCGGTTCATCACGTCGTCGACCTGGCCGGTGAGCGCGGTTGGTCGATCCCCTGGAGAGCAGAGGCCCGCAGCATTTCACGCTCCTCTTGACACCGCCTCCGGGCCCTTAACTTCGTGGCATTGGGCGGTGATCAACCAGGTCCACAGGTCGGACGTGTGCGGGTCGCGAACCTTGGGGACGGTCCAACCCAGGGGCTGCTTGAACAGCCGGAAAGTGTACTCAAGATCGAATCTGCGGAGGAACGCCTGCCAGCGCACGTCGATGTCGGCGCTGGTCATGCCGGTGCGTGACGACCACAGCCAGACGGGCTTCGGGTCGGGGTCACCGGGCAGGTGATCGACCTTCAGCCGGATCAACCTGCCGTGGAACAAAGGGAGTTGCCCGCGGTGGTCGAGCCAGGGCGGGACTGGTGTGCCACCACCCGCGCTTTGGTGAACTGCGCTTCCCGCGCGGCACGGTGACCGCGCTCCTCGGACGGAACGGCGTCGGGAAGACGTACACCGCGCGCATCCTGGTCGGGTTTCGGAAGTCCCCGGCCCATGTGGCGCTCGACGGCGCGCCGTTGAAGCGCCGGGAGCGCACCCGACGCGTTTCCGGGCCATGCAGGACGTCAACCGCCAGCTGTTCGGCCCGTCGGTGCGCGAAGAGCTGGCGCTGGGACGTCGTCACGTGCCGTCATCCGCCGTCGATGACGCGCTGCGACGGCTGGACATCGGGCATCTGGCGGACCGTCATCCGCTCTCGCTCTCCGGCGGCCAGCAGCAACGGGTGGCCATCGCCTCAGCGCTCGTCGAGGGCCGCGAGGTGTACGTCTTCGACGAGCCGTCCTCCGGCCTCGACCACGGTGCCATGCGTTCCGTCTCCGAGATGCTCACCGAGCTCGCCGGGACGGGCGCGACCGTCGTCCTGATCACCCACGACCACGAACTCGCCGACGAGTGCTCCCAGCACCTTGTCCCTCTCTCCGACCCCGTACCGCCCCCGCTCCCTCCTCGCGGAGAGCATCCGGCGACAACAGGCGGGCACATGGCGTCCCGCCACCGAGCGCCGCCGGTGACGCGAGGTGCACACGCCGTGCGGTGCCAAGCGGAGCTGCCCCGGCGGCGTGCGCGCTGCACGCTGCCGGGGGCCCAGGTGGTGCGAGGGGATGGTGCGCTGCTAGCTCTGGCGCTTGACCCAGGTAATGGGAGCGGAGTCCTTCGGCGCTTGGATGAGCACGCGTGCGGGAATCGCGACGATCTTCTGCGCCTTTCCGTCGGTGTCGTCGATCTTTTGGAGGATGTATCCGGTGTACCAGCCGCCGTTTGCGCGCGCTTCGAGCCATCCCGTTGTCTTGTCCGGGATGTCGATTTCCCTGCGCTCCTCGGCCATGGTCGCCCACTTGTTCGTGGTGCTGGTCGACTGGTTGTACGTGAAGCTTCCCTCGGCGCTGCCCCCTTGGTTCTCCGGCGTGGCGGTGAGGGTGATCTTGCCGCCCGCCGACCAGCCACTGGTCGTGTTGTCTTCCCTGGATACGCTGGCCTGGGTCGTGTAGGTGAGTTTCGCCTTACCGGTGGTCTTCGACGTGGCCTGCATCGTCGGGTATTCCGTGTCGAGCTTTCCCACAAAGCCACACGTCAGTTTGCGATTTTGCCGCGCGAGCTCGTCGCTGGGCTTGCCGCACATGGTCTTCGCATCCCAGTTGCCCAGCCATTGATCCTTGTCCTCCGTGCTGCTCGTGCGTTCCTCCGTGCCGAAATTTTCGAAACCAGAGGTGGAGTCGAAGCCCGTCAGCCACTTCTGGGCATCCGTGACCGCCTGGTCAGGTGTATAGACCTTCTTCACCTCTTCGAGCGTGATCCTCTTGGTGTCCTGACCGGTGACCGGGTAGCCCTGGATGGCTTCATGGGCGTAGAGGGGCGAGCTCTTGGTGAGGAGGTCGATGACCTCCTGCTCACTCGTGTAGAAGGTGTTGCCGTCCTCGGCCATGGCAGGCGTAGCCGTGCCCGCCAGCATCGGCGCGGCGATGAGGGCGACGGATGCCGCAAGTACGGCGGCACGCCTCCCCGTTCGGCGCGGTGCCTTGTGTGCGGGGGTGGTGACGGGTGTGGTCATGTCCGTCTTCGCTTTCTCTCAGCGGGAGTTGCGTGGGGGAGGCCGCACCCCTTCCCCCTTTCCGATGGGCAGGAGCCCGGCCACTGCGGACGCGGGGAGCCGAAGGAGGGAGGCGGAATCGCGCCCCGCTTCGTTCCCCCGGATGTGTGCCGGCTGTGTGGAACGCCTCAGCAGTGGGTGCGGCCGTGGTGGAAAACTAGCCGCCGGGCGCCGTCGCCGTGTGACGGCCCGTGGCTCATCGTGTGACCGGTAGATGACCGCCCCGTCGATCGGCTCGGTGCGCTGTTTGCCTGAGGGCATGGACGAAAACTTCACCTCACGTCACGAGCATCAGCCCCCTCACCGGCATCGTCACCGGCGCGGTCGGTGGGCCCCGCTTGCCGCCGCCCTCGTTGTCACGGCTGTGGCCGGCGCCGTGCTGACCGGCTGCGGGACGGTGGACGGCGGGGGCGGCGCCGCGAAGACGGACCCCGGTGAGTCGGCGCAGCAGGGGCCACAGGGCAAGGGCAAGAGGGTCCTGTGGATGGGCGACTCCATAGCCGGTGCTGAGGCGCCGCCCCTGGAGGCAGCGCTGAAGGCGAGCGGTGTGGGGTTCAAGAACGCGGCGTCCGACGGCGGCGGCACGGTCGTCGAGGGCGGCGACAGGATGGCCGGGCAGATCGCGGAGTCGACGTGGAAGGACCTCGCGAAGAACATCAAGTCCTTCCGCCCGGACGTGATCGCCTACCAGGTCACCACCTACGACTGGGGCAGCGCCGACCAGCAGCGGGCCTCGTACGAGAAGCTTGCGAGGACCGCGCAGCGGGCGGGCGCCGAGCTGGTGATCGTTTCGGCCCCGCCGTTCAAGATCGACGACTTTTACAAGAAGTACGAGAGCGCGATCGCGAGCGCGCCGAAGGCAGCCAAGCAGGTTGCCGACCGCAGTGGCGGCAAGGTCCGGTTCGTCGACGCCTCCGCGCTGTGGGGCACCGACCCCAAGGCCGGGAAGGCCCAGCGCGCGTCCGACGGCATCCACTCCTGCCAGCAGGGTTCGGCCGCCTTCGCCAAGTGGTTCACGCAACAGCTCGGCAAAACCTACGGCTTCACCCCGGCTACCCCGAAGAAGTGGGCGACCGGCTCGTGGACCGGAGACGAGCGGTACGGCAAGCTCGGCTGCCGCTGAGCCGCTCTGCGTAGAAAGGCTCGCTGTGTCTTCGCCTCTGCCCGTGCCCGGAGTGTACGGATCTCGTTCCCGCAGCCGGCTGCGCCGCGGGCCTGTTCCCGGCCCTCCTCCCGGCACCCATATCGCCTCGCACGACTCGCACATCGCCCCGCTCGACGGGCTGCGCGGTCTGGCTGTCCTGGCCGTCCTGCTGTTTCATGCCGGGCATCTGAGCGGCGGCTTTCTCGGCGTCGACCTCTTCTTCGTGCTGTCCGGCTTCTTGATCACCGGCCTGCTCCTGCGGGAGGCTGCGGACCACGGTCAGATCGGCCTGACCGCGTTCTGGGGCCGGCGGGCGCGCCGCCTGCTGCCGGCGCTGACCGTTGTTGGCGTCGGCACCCTTCTGCTCACCTGGGCGTTCGGGGCGGCGTCCGTGCTGCTCTTCGCGCTGGACGACGTGCCGTGGGTCGCGGCGCAGGCGGTGAACTGGCACTTCGTCGCCGAGCAGATCGGGTACTGGAACGCCTCCGGCTCCCGCGTCTTCGCACATCTGTGGAGCATCGCCGTCGAGTGGCAGTTCTACCTGGCCTGGCCACTGGTGGTGGCGCTCGCCGGGCGGGGCCGGGGCGGGCAGTGGCGGGTCGCCGTCCTCGCCGGCGCGGGGGCGCTCGTCTCGCTGGTGCTGATGCTCCACTACGGCGATGCCGTGGACACGACGCGCGCTTACGAGGGCACCGATACCCGGGCGTTCGCCCTGCTGCTCGGCGCGCTGGCGGCTACGCCGCCGGTCCCGGGGCTGGTCGACCGCGTACCGGGGCGTGCTGTGGATGTGGTGTGCGCTGTGCTGGCGTGCGGTATCGGCGCCGCATGGGTTCTGGCGGATGGTCAGAACGCGCCCGGTCTTTTCCGGGGCGGGCTGTTCGCGCACTCCTTGGCCGCTGCCGTACTGATCGCCTTGCTCGCCCATGCGCCGGACGGACACGTCGGCCGGCTCGCCGGCAGCACCGTCCCTCGCCGGCTCGGGGAGCTGTCTTACAGCCTGTACCTGTGGCACTGGCCGGTGTACCTGCTGCTGCCGCAGACGGTGTTCGGGATCGGCGGGTGGTGGCGCACCGCCGTGGCCATCGGGGTGTCGCTGCTGGCCGCCCGGCTGACGAAAGCCGGGGTGGAGGACCCGGTTCGCTTCCGGGCGAGGTGGGCGACCGGGCGCCGCGGCCTGCTGGCGCTCGCCGCCGCCCTCGCCGTGGCGGCGGGCGTGTGGGCGGCCGTACCGCAACCGCAGCCCGGTGCGGGGACGGTGGACATCGAGCGGCTGACGGCGCCGTGAGACCGGGGGTGCGCGGAGCCCGGTCGGCGTGCGGGGAGACTGGGCGCATGCCGATGAAGGGTGCACAGGGGCCAGGCGCGCCAGGTGGGCCGGGAAGGGTGCGGTGGGGCGTGGCGCGGAAGGCGCCGGCCGTGGCCGGGCTGCTCGCCTCCTGGGCGCTCGCCGGCTGCGGTGTCTCAGACACCCGGCCGGAGGCGGCCGGTGCGCCGGCCGGCGGAGGCCGCGCGGTCGGCGCCGCCGGCTGGGTGCGGGCGTACTTCGTTGCCCCGAACGGGACCTGGCCCGTCAGCCGTGCGGCGTCCGCCGGAGCCGGACCGCAGACAGCGCTGGACGAGCTGCTGGCCGGACCGACCCGCAACGAGCGGAACCGCGGGCTCGTCACCGCGCTGCCGGCCGGGACACACCGGGTCCGGGCCGCGGCGGCGGGGCCCGGAGTGGTGGACCTGTACCTGCCATGGCTCGTGGCGGAGCTGGACGGAATGGCGGTGAACCAGCTGGTGTGCACGGCCGCCGCGGCCCCGGGGATCCCGGGCGGAAGACGGCCTGTCGATGTCGTCGTCCGCGTCTACGAGTCGGGAGAGTCAGAGGCATGGAGCGTCAGGTGCGACGAGACCGGTACGACCATCCCGGTGGAGGCGCCGCAGAAGGCTCGCTGACGCGCCGCCTGCATGCGCATGTTCAGCCGGTATTCACCATTTTGAGGTGCCATACGAGGTGGGTTTGCCGACGAGTGAGAGGAGAGGCCGGCGCATGACACGCGTTCTGTTGATCGAGGACGATCCCGGCGTGCGCCGCGGCGTCACACTGGGACTGCACCACTACGGCCACGAGACGGAGGCGGTCGCCACGGGCGAGGACGGCCTGGCATCGCTCGCACCGTTCGCGCCGGACATCGTGTTGCTCGACCTGATGCTCCCCGGCATGAGCGGCCTGGAGGTGTGCCGGCGCATCCGCGAGAGCAGCCAGGTACCCATCGTGATCCTCTCCGCCCGCGGTGACGACATCGACGTCGTGGTGGGCCTGGAGGCGGGCGCCGACGACTACATCGTCAAACCCGCGAGCAGCGAGGTCATCGAAGCGCGCATGCGCGCGGTGATGCGCCGCCTGGCACCCTCGCAGCCCCGCCCCGGCCACCGCGACCAGCCCCTGGCCTACGGTGATCTGGAGATCGACGGGATCGCGGTGCGCGTGTGCAAGCACGGCCGGCAACTCACCCTCGCCCCCTCCGAGCTGAAGCTCCTGCTCTTCCTGTCGGCCTCCCCAGAGCAGACCTACAGCCGTCAGCAACTCCTTGAACGGGTCTGGGAACACAGCTACTACGGCGACGCGCGACTCGTCGACGCGTGCGTGAAACGGCTGCGCGCCAAGATCGAGGACGACCAGCGCAACCCGCGCTACATCCAGACCGTGCGCGGCTTCGGCTACCGCTTCGGGCCGCTGTGAGACGCCTCCTCCCGCGGGGCCTGCGCACCCGCCTCGTCGTCGCCTTCCTCCTGGTGTCAACCCTCAGCGCGCTCACCGCCGCCGCCCTCACCTTCCACCAGGCACGGGCCGCCATCCTGGACCGCACCCGGGACAGCGCCGTGCACCAACTCCGCGCCCAGATCGGCTCCCTGGCCCCCGACCTGCCGTACGCGCCCGCCGAGACCGACCTGCGCACCCTCGCGCTCCAGCTCGACCGGGCCGGCGGCTCCCGGGAGGACTGGCGCACCGCGGCCACCTACCGCGACGGCGCACTCGTCTCCGCCGCAGGCCCCGCACCCGCCCTTCCCACCTCCTTGCGCCACGCCGCCTCCTCGGCGCACACCGCCGTCGTCCAGCGTTTCCACCGTGCCGGGGAACCCTGGCTGGCACTCGCCCTGCCGGTCACCCGCGAGGGCCACCCCTCCGAGCCCTCCGGACTGGTCGTCTACGCGTCCTTCTCGCTCACCGAAGAGCAGGGAGACGTCGCCACCCTCCTCTCCGCCGCGCGTGCCGGCGCCCTGCCCGTCGTACTCCTGTCCGTCGTCCCGGCACTGCTCGCGGCCCGCCGCGTCCTGCGCCCGGTACGGCAGCTGCGCTCGGCCGCCGAGAACATGACCACCGGCGCCCTCGACACCCGGATCCGCGTCACCGGCGACGACGAACTCGCCGACCTCGGCCGTACGTTCAACACCATGGCCGCCACACTCCAGGCCGACGCGGCCACACTGCGCGCTATGGAGAGCAGAGCGCGCCGCTTCGCCGCGGACGTCTCCCACGAACTGCGCACCCCCCTCGCCGCGATGACCGCCGTCACCGGCGTCCTGAACGAGGACGCCGGCTCGGGGCGGCTGGCCCCGGAGACCGCCGAGGCGCTGGAACTGGTCGCCGACGAGACGAACAAGCTCGGACGCATGGTCGAGGACCTCATGGAGATCTCCCGGTTCGACGCGGGTGCCGCCGCCCTGGACCTCGACGAGATCGACATCGGCGAACTCGTCGGCAAAACGCTCGCCCTGCGGCACTGGCAGGACCGGGTCGGCGTCGACGTGCCGCAGGGGCTGCGCGCCCGTCTCGACCCCCGGCGCATCGATGTCGTCCTCGCCAACCTCATCGGCAACGCCCTGCGCCACGGCGGCCCGTCCGTACCGGTGGCCCTCCAGGCCCGGACCGAGGACGACCGACTCGTCCTGACAGTCACCGACGGCGGCCCCGGCATCCCGGAGGACACCCTGCCCCACGTCTTCGACCGCTTCACCAAGGGCGACGCGGCCCGCACCCGCAGCGAGGGCAGCGGCCTGGGCCTCGCCATCGCCGCCGAGAACGCGCGCCTGCACGGCGGCACCCTCACCGCCGCCAACGTGCCCGGAGGCGGAGCGGTCTTCACCCTCAAACTGCCCCAGGAACCGGCGTGATGAGGCCCCGCGCGGCGTCCTCGCCGCTACTCGCCCTGTGCCTGGTGTCCTTGACCGCCTGTGGTGTCAACGACACAGGCCCCGCCCAAGCAGGGGCTCCCGCCTCCGGACTGCGCCGGACGCAAGGTCGCCCGCCCGCCACCGTGCATGTCTACTTCTCCTCGCCCCTCGGCCTCGAACGCGTCTCCCGCCTCGACAAACGCCCCAACACCCTCCAGGCGGCCATGGACCAGCTCGTGGCCGGCCCCGACCCGGCCGAGCGCACCCGCGGCCTGGTCAGCCTCATCCCACCCGGCACACCCGCGCCCACCGCCGTCACACCACAATCGAGCACGGCCGACGTGCACCTACCGCGCGGCTGGACAGCCAACCGCACCGCCCTTCACCAGCTCGTCTGCACAGCCGCCGACGCCGCCGCCACCACACACGGCACCAAGCCGAAGGACGCACGGGTCAGGCTTTACCGCCCGGAAGGCGGAGAACCCGCCACGGAAGTGTGCACGCGCCCCTGACCTATGGCCCAGGCACCGTCGATGGAGCGCCCCGGGAATCAGGCAACGCCTGCCCGACGCTCGGCGTCGCGGCGACCGATGAGGAACCAGAGCAGGCTCCCGAAGAAGGGGGCCATCACGGCGAAGGCGAGCCAGACCAGCTTCATCCCGCTGGTGAGGTCGGACCTGATGATGCTGAGCAGGGCGCCGAAGTACAACGCGAGAACGCCGAGGGCCGCGGCACCCATTGCGCAGGCGATCATGATGTTGCCCGTAGGGGCAAGGGCCATTTGGGCTGCGAGCTGTGCCTGCATCGTTCTCTCCTCTTGTCGGTGGGGGATGTTCAGAGTTCGTCGGTGGGGCTGGACGTGTGGTGACCGGCCGCAGCCACCGGCGCCGGCATCTGTGGATCAGCTGGCCGGCGCGGGGAAGGGCAGCGCAGGGGTACCGGTCGGCGGCAGGTGGATTCCCGTCACGGCCGGCGGCGTGCCGCTCGCAGGAGGTAGACGCCGGCGGCGGCGGGGAGTGCCAGGACGGCCAGGGTGAACGGGATGAACAACGCTCCGAGACCGAAGCCCAGGGAGGCCGTGAAGAGGTGCCACTGCGCTACCACAAACAGCAGTGGCACGAGGGCGGCTGCCGTTGCGATCGCCTTGTCGCGGTTGCGCCACTGCGGGGCGGTCCACAGCCACCAGATCGCGCCGATCAGGACCGGGATGCCCAGCGGGGGGAAGATCGCCAGGGGGCCGGTCGCCGCCAGCAGTCCCAGCAGGGCGTAGGTGCGTCCTTGGATCTCGCGCGGAGCGGGGAGTTCCTCGCCGAGTGCGGTGGCCGCGATCGTGCGCGGGTCGCCGAGGCGTGCGAGCACGGTGCGGATCTCGTCGTCGCCGGAGGCGGACTCTTCCGCGAGGGCCACGGCGATGTGCTCCTCCAGGTCGGCCAGCAGCTCGTTGCGGCGTTCCGGGCCGAGGCCGGCCGCCTCGCGCGCCACGGCGGCCAGGTACTTCTTCACCAGCGGGTGGTCGGTGATCGTCATGGTGGTCTCCTGTCAGTCGGTGATGAAGTGGTCGACCGCGTCACGGAAGTGCGGCCAGATCGCGGTGAACTCCTTCAGCGCCGCGTGCCCCGGCGGTGTCAGCTCGTAGTAGCGCCGGGGCGGCCCGCTGGGGGACTCCTGCCAGCGGGTCTCCACCAGTCCGTCTCGGCGCAGCCGCGACAGCAAGGGGTAGATCGTGCCTTGGCTGGTGACCATGACGTTCACCGCGCCGAGGGTTTCGAGCAGCTCCACGCCGTAGCGCGGGCCCTCCCGCAGGATCGCGAGCACGCAGTACTCCAGTACCCCCTTGCGGAGCTGGCTCTCCGCCTTGCTCGCGACAGGCTTACCTGCAATGTCAGGTTCCATGCATTGCACAGTACCTGGTTATCTCTAGACGCCCAAAGACGATGCCGGTCGAGCCCGCGGCGCAACGTCCGGGCCGCGCTCGGATGCATCTCTGAGCCCTTGGCCTCGGTAGGCGGTGCTGCAGCTCACGCGAATCCGTCTCGCGAATCGAGACGACTCGGCGCACCGCCTTCACTTCGGGCGTCGCCGCGCCGATAGCGGGACGCCATGCTGTGTCACGACGAGCCGCTCGACCGCACCCTCGACCTGTGCGGCCGCTCCATCTGCGTCATCATGCCCGGCGCATGGTCGGAGCCCGCCGTTCCCACCTCCTGATCCACCGCAACCCCGGCCCATCCGCAGGTGGGCTTCCTGTGTCCTGGACGGCGACGTGGCCCAGCCTGCCCCTGCGCGAGGTGGCGCACCGCCTGTGCGGGACCGGCACATCACCTGGGATCCGGCGGACGATCCCGCCGTCGTGAGCGAAGCACGTGCCCTCGCCATCGGGAAACTGAAGGAATGGGACCTGGAAGAGCTGGAATTCGCCACAGAACTTCTGGTCAGCGAACCGGCCACCAACGCCATCCGTTATGGCAGCCCGCCGATCCAGCTGCGGCTCATCCGAGACCGCAACCTCATCTGCGAGGTTTCCGACAGCAGCAGCACCTCCCCCCACATCCGCCGTGCCCTGGACACCGACGAAGGAGGACGCGGCCTCTACATGGTCTCCCAACTCGCCCAACTCTGGGGCACCCGCTACCACGCCCGCGGCAAAACCATTTGGGCCGAACAGCCCCTCCCCGATGGCACGCCTGCCACCACCGCATAGCTCTGACGGCAACCATTCACATGGAAACGGTGGCCGCAGACTGTTCGCCCCACATCGACTGCCCACTGGCCACGGCGGCGGTTGAGCTCTCGGAGCAAACCCGTCCCGCTCCGGCATGGACACCTACACCGGACACCACTACGGACTTTAAGGCGTGTTTGGACATACTCCGAATACGCATAAGAGGAAGTCGAATTCCCCCGAATGACCTAGTGGGTTTACGGCCGAACGACAAGCGTGGCAATGAAGTGATCTCAACGAAATCCAGATGGTCCAGCCGTTTCGACATGGGTGAGCGCGAGTGCGGCGTGAATGATGGAGCCGATCTTGTGAGGGAGCTGATGGTGAAGTGGCGCAGGGCGCGTCAGCGTCCCATCAGCAGGACGTGAACATCGAGAGTTGATGTCCGACATACGGCACGCGAGAGAGAAGGATGCGATGTCTCATACCCTTGACACTTACCGGCTGCTGGGCCGCTCCGGTCTGCGTGTCTCGCCGCTGGCGCTGGGCACCATGACCTTCGGTGCCGACTGGGGCTGGGGTGCCGACACCGACGAGGCGCGCAAGCTGTTCGAGAGCTACGTCGAGCGTGGCGGCAACTTCATCGACACCGCCAGCATGTACACCAACGGCAGCTCCGAGCGACTACTGGGCGAATTCATCCGCGAAAACCGCGAAAGCCTGGTGCTGGCAACAAAATACACGAGCCTGCGCCGACCGGGCGACCCGAACTCCGGTGGCAATCACCGTAAGAGCATGTTCGCCTCAGTGGAATCGAGTCTGCGACAGCTGAATACGGATTACCTCGATCTGCTGTACCTGCACGTGTGGGACTTTCTGACACCGGTCGAGGAGATCCTGCGCGGCCTCGACGACCTGGTCCGCCAGGGCAAGGTGCTGTACGTGGCGATCTCGGACGCGCCGGCCTGGCAGGTCTCGCGCATGCAGACCATTGCCGATCTGCGCGGGTGGTCGCCGCTGGTGGCGCTGCAGATCGAGTACAGCCTGATCGAGCGGACCGTGGAGCGCGACCTGGTTCCGATGGCGCGCGAAATGGGGCTGGGCGTGATCGCGTGGTCGCCGCTGGCCGGCGGGGTCCTCACTGGCAAATATGGCCGCGCCGACCTGGCCGAGCAGCCCGTCGCCGCCCCGCGCGAGGGCAGCACCCGCAAGAGCCTCGCTCTCGCCCAAGGCCACCTCACCGAGCGCGGTTTGGCGATCGCAGATGTGGTGAAAGAGATCGCGGCCCAACTGGGTAAGACGCCCTCGCAGGTCGCCCTCGCCTGGACCCTGCAGAACCCCGACGTGACGGCACCGATCGTCGGCGCCCGGACCTCGGCACAGCTGGAGGACAACCTCGGTGCCCTGGACGTCGCATTCGATGCCGCTCACCTCGCCCGCCTGGACGAGGCCAGCGCCATCGACCTCGGCTTCCCCCACGAGTTCCTGGCCCGCAACCGCAGCGCCATGTTCGGCGGCCTGAAGGTCGAAACCCGCTGAGCCGCGAGTATGTGCCCATCATCAGGGCTGGCACGGAGCAGTATGGGCTGGCCTCTCAGCCGTGCCGGCGGCGTGTGTGGGGGCGCAACGGCGGGGCGTTGAGCGCCCGGAGGCGAGCGGTGGCTCCCGCGGATTGTTGGGGCTCAACGCCGTTGCGTTAGCGCCGTGAGCGGTTGCTGAGGCCGTGCTCGAAGAACGTGACGGTGGTGTGGATGGTGTAGCTCTGGGCTTGTTGAGGGTGTTGTCCGGCGTTCGGGCCGTACTTGCTGGTGGGGTTGTTGCAGGTGCGGGCCTTCACACGCTGGCGGCGGTGGACGGGCAGGAGATGGGCCCGGACGGCTCGCGCGATGGCTCCGGTCTGGTCGGTGGCGACGTCGGGGAAGATGCCGTGGGCGGTGGTGACGGTGTCGGCGGCGGCATTGATGAGGACGGTGAAGCTGATGCGGTCGCCGGGAACTTTCGGCTGGCCGCTCAGGGCATCGTCACCGGCTCGGGTCAGGGCCTGGTATGTCGTGAGCAAGGCGTAGAGCTCCTGGTCAGGCCGTCGATACTGCGGGAGCGTAGGACGCGGCCGTCCAGCATGGTGGCCTTTTTGCGTGCAGCGCGGCGAACGCAGCACCGAGGCGGTCGGCCGTGCCCAGCAGATGCCGTAGCTGCTTCTTGGACAGCCCCACGGTGCCGGGTGGCGCCGACCATGCTACGGCGAGCGTGCCGAACGCCTGGTGCCCGGCTTTGACCGGAACAGGGGCGGAGCCGAACGCATACGGCAGCCCCACCAGTTCGGGCCTTGCCTCCGGAGGATGCGAGTGGCCGTGTCGGCTCCTTCATGCCCCTGCCCAACCCCATGAATGAGAAAAGGGAAGGAAAAAGAACGAAGCGCAGCCGGCTCCGGGCGCGCTTTCCAGCGGGCCGGTCCCACCTCTCGCCCCGTCCCCTTCCGACGGCGGCGTCCACCTGCCCAACCTGCCACTCCCAACCGCTTCTTCCCTGGTCACGGAAGCGAACCCACGGCCGACACCACCCCACCCGCCGCCAGCACCGCCCTGCCGACGAGAGCGACCACCCCCTACCCCACCACCTCACACCAACACACTTGAAATCTTTGGGACATTCACGCCCCCCGTACACCAACTGCCTGCCGCTCGAATACTTTCGGCCATTGACACCCGATGCGTGAGCCGCATAACTTCCTGCCCCAATCGGACTGCCGAACAGAAGTTCCACCGGCATCACCGCCGGACTCTCCAAGATCGGCAGTCCGTCGCTTCAGGCTCCTCACCCCCCCACACCCATGGGAGCCGCCCGAACACCACGACCGCCCCCGGCGGCCGGCGGGCACGGGCTGCCGCCATACGCAAGGAGACTCCGTTGCGGACCTCGCCTGGATCCCCACCGCGCCACCCCGGCGCGCCCGCCGCCGCACCCCTGCCCCTGGCCGCGGCCACCCCTGGTGCCGTCCCAGAGATCGGCCGCCCCGCGCGATAGCCACGCGCCCCGGCCCACTGCTCCGCAGCCGTGCTGCGTACCGCCAACCAGAGAACCTGCTGAACTCCCGCTCTGCAAAAGGTCGTTGACAAACGACTCCCCACCGCGGGACGGCAGTTCCGGTGGGTCCGCCGCCGTCATCGCGGTGCGACACGCATCGCCACGGTCCCGTACGAACCGCGGCCTCCACGACTCCCCACCCCCGGCGCCCGACACCACCGGATCCCAGGCACACCCAGCCGCCCCGCCCATCCAAGCTCCGCCGGCCGACCCCGGCCGGCGGCCCGTGACCCGCACCGGGTCACAGAACCTCCGTCCCTGAGGAGACACCCCCCACATGACCCCCTCGCACAAGAAGAGAACGAACACGAATACCCGCACCGCCATCGCCATGGCCACCGCCGGCGCCATCGCGGCCCTGACAGCCGGCATCGCCTCGGCCTCAGGCACGTTCGACACCCACGCCGGTGCACACCACCACTTCGCGCTCGGCGCCAAGCTGCCCTCCGGAGGCAAGGCGAGCGCACTCTCCTCGCACACCTCGGTCATCTCCCGCCTCGCGGCCCTCTCGCCGCACAAGGGCGGCGCGCCCCAGGACGTGCCGGACAGCGTGGACCTGAGCCAGTACGCGATCGCCCCGGGCAATCAGGGCAGGGTGGGCTCCTGCGTGTCCTGGGCCATCGACTACTCCGGCTACAGCATCCAGGAGAAGCAGCAGGGCATCACCACCGGCCCGCAGGCACCCATGTACACCTACGCCCAGATAGCCAAGGGCAACGACCAGGGCAGCACCCCGGACGATACGTTCGGTATAGCGGAGTCACAGGGCGTCGACTCGAAGTCGGACTACACGCAGGGCGACTTCGACTTCACCACCCAGCCGACCGACGCCGAGCGCCAGAACGCCGCGCACTGGAAGCTGTCGGGCCACACCCAGCTGCACACCGGCAACCAGATCCAGGCCGACGTGAAGCAGGCCCTCGCCGACGGCGAGCCGGTCGCCATCTCCCTTCCGGTCCACCAGAGCTTCCAGGACATCAGCCAGCAGCAGGCGGCCGACTACTCGTACCAACCCGGCGGCGCCGAGGATCCGGTCCTCGGCGGCCACGAGATCACCATCGTCGGCTACACCAACCAGGGCGTCCGCGTCGAGAACTCCTGGGGCAGCAACTGGGGCGACGGCGGCTACATCAACCTGTCGTGGGACTTCCTGTCCAACCAGGTCCAGGAAGCCAACGCCATCGGCAAACTCGTCAAGTAGCCCCGGCAGTTCCAGGCCAACACCCATGCGAACGTGACCGAACCCTCACCTGCCTTTCCCTGGCATACGGGGCCCGCGGTGGTGTGCGCGGGTCCCGTACTGCTTCCGCGGGCCCCCAGAAACTGAGCTTCCCCCGGCGTGCGGGAGG
Source organism: Streptomyces sp. YGL11-2 (assembly GCF_050054615.1). Lineage (NCBI taxonomy): Bacteria > Bacillati > Actinomycetota > Actinomycetes > Kitasatosporales > Streptomycetaceae > Streptomyces > Streptomyces sp. YGL11-2. The sequence continues at coordinate 54 of NZ_JBNHIN010000072.1, read as the reverse complement.
TGTTGATCAGCTGGTCAGAGAGGGTTGACGGGTGTTCAGGTTCGTCGGTTCGGC